>JAIQFS010000084.1 GCA_020073145.1 Terriglobia bacterium | reverse complement strand
CAGATAGGCCACGGCTTCTCCGGGCGTGGTGATGCGCCGCGTGATGCCGAGAAATGCCGAGTTGACCAGTTGCAGGATCTTCGCGGTCATGCCCATGTCCTGCTCGATGATGGCGCCAATGTCCTTGGTGGACACGTCGGGCGAGCGCAGGGCCTCGAGCAGCCGGGCATAAATGGCCGGGACGCTGGGCAAACTGGGGAGGCGTGAGATCAACTGCTTCAATCCGGGATCGGCCAGCACCACCCGCAGATTCAGGGCATGATCCACCTTGGCCCGCAGAATGGCGGCATCGCAGGGCTTCACCAGGTACTGATGAGCCAAGGCCGCCGAGCGCAGGGTCAAGTCGGTATCCACGGTGCCGGACAGGACGAGTCGGATGATCTGGGGGTAGCGTTCCACCACTTCCATGAGCAGTTCAATCCCGCTCATCACCGGCATCCGGATGTCGGTGACCAGGACATCGAATTCCGATTCCGAGAGGCGCTGGAGAGCCTCGGCTCCGCTGGCCACGAACTCCATGTGCCACTCGTTTTGGAGCGCGTACAGCATCCTCTGGAGACCGCTCAGCACCTTGGGTTCATCATCCACAAACAGAACCCGCTTCAAATTGCACGCGTCTACAACGGCCGTGGGCGCTGGCGCTACCATGGGACGGCTTGGGTCTTGCCGCTGGGCTAACACGGTGATCTCTCCATCTACCCGTACGTTTGTGGTGCGCGGCCCCGTCCCGGGAAACGGGGCCTTCCCTAACACTTTGGGTCATGTCGCGGCGAACGGCAATGCTAACGGAAGATAACGGCGCAACGCCAACCGGCCGCCCGATCTTTCGGTTTACAGTTTTCCCTAGACCGAAGGGCGTTCGGAGATCCGCGCTAATTGGGCGGCAACGCCGTCGGGAACCTCGATGGCATTCTCCGAAATGCGCTGGCGGCGCTGCTGGCGTGAACGGTCGAACGGCATTCGGACCGGCGGGCCGCCGGCGACCGGCTTCGCCGATCGCACCGCTTCGGCGCACGCCGACACATTCGCCCGAAACTCCTCGGCCGAGCCCATCAGGTCCGGCCGCATCGCCACGATGAGGTAGCCGAAGCCGGCGAGTTCCGGCGGAAGGACGGGCGAGCCCGCCAGAATGCCCAGAAGCTGCACGACAACGGCGAGGCCGGAACCTTTATGCCCGCCCCAGGTCGCGAAGGCGCCGGCAAGCGCGGCTGCGGGATCGCGGGTCGGTAGGCCGTCGCGGTCGAACGCGACATTCTCCGGCAGGTCCTGACCCAGACGGCGCGCCAAAGTCACTTCGGCGTGGATAATGGCCGAAGTGCCGATGTCATAGATGATCGGGTCGCCGGCGCTCGGGAAACCGAAGCAGATGGGGTTGGTGCCGAGCCGGCCCTCCGTGGCTCCGTAGGGCGCAACCCAGGGCGATGCGTTCGACGCCACCATGCTCACCAGCCCGCGAGCCGCCGCCATCTCCGCATAGTAAGACAACATGCCCGTGTACCAGGTATTGCTGGCACCCACCACCGCGATTCCGGCCGCCTCGGCCTTCTCGATCGCGATCGTTGTAGCGCGATGCGCGACGACGTAGCCGATCCGGTCGCCGCCGTCGAGCCGGGCCGAGACGGGGGTTTCCTGCAGGACACGGATCGGACGGCGGCGGTCGCCGGTTCGTTGGATCCGCTCGTGGATACTGAGGGCCCGCGCCAGGCCGCCGTAACCGAGCCCGCGCAATTCGCAATCGATCAAGTGGTCTGCAATGAGTCCCGCCTCCGGCGCATCGTGCCCCAGCGCCGCCATGGCGCGCGCGACCAGCTGATGCGCCTCTGCAATCGTCAAACGCATAGAACTACTTCTACCGCATTGCAGGTCCGGGGCGGCCGCCCTGCCGCGCCGGCAGCCACTCCGGTGGTGGAGAATGAAGGAGGTATGTCAGCCGATTCGCGGGTCCGGGTGCTGGGCATCCTTCTCGCCTGCGGGATGCTGCCCGCGCAGAGCCGGAAGGCGGAGGACCTCGCCGCGGGAAAAGTGCTCGTCATGGAGCGCCATGCGTCCGATCCGCTCTTCGCCGAGACCGTGATTCTGCTGATTCACTACGACCAGGATGGCGTCGTGGGCCTGATGTTGAATCAGCGGACGGGCGTGCCGGTGTCCCGGTTGCGCGAGGTGGCGGGGACAGGCGGCCGATCCGATCGGGCCTATGCCGGCGGTCCGGTGGAGATCCAGTCCGTCACGGCGCTGGTTCGCTCCTCGAGCGCTCCGCCGGATTCAATGCACGTGACGGCCGACCTGTACGCGGTCCAGACCAAGAGAGGCCTGGAAGCCGCAGTGAAGGCATCGAAAGGCCCCGCCGATTTGCGCGTGTACCTGGGGTATTGCGGCTGGGTCATTCCCCAACTGAAAAATGAACTGGCCCAAGGCAGTTGGTACATCTTCGACCACGGCGAGCGCTTCGCCTTCGATTCCGCGCCGGGCACGCTCTGGCAGCGGCTGATTGGCCGCACCGACGGCCAGTTGGTTCTCGCGCCGGCGCTCGATCGCTACGCGTTCCAACCGGTCTTGTGGCATCGCTGAAGAGTCCGAACGCGGGCGATCACGGAAATGGAGTGCAGGTATCCCCCGGGGGACAGCTCACGTAGATCCCGACATCAGACTGCGATTGCACGGCCCCAGCGGTGAGGGCCAATGGCACCCAGCCCACATAGCCCGTAGCCGGTACCCGCAGATTGATTTGGTAGACCCCTGCGAGTAGGCCTGGCGCCGGACCGGCGTAGACGATCTCGGAGGAGACGGTCCCGAGCACAGCCTGCACCCCGGCCTGCAACGATCCCGAACCGGGGGCCATCGAGCCAGCCTGAAGCGGAGGATTGGTAAGACCGAGGCCAGTCAGGAAAACACTGACCACGGATCCAGGCGCAGCCGGATTGTCGTGGGAATTCGTCGAGCCATCCTGGTTGAGGGTTGCCGCCGAGCCAAACCCGGAACCATCCGTGGAAATGGCTGCCGGAGCGACGGGCTGGAGCGGAGTATCCAACTCCGCGGTCAGGACGCCGTTCTGTACCACCCGAATTGGCGTCGAGCCATCGGTTGCGGCAGGCCGCGGAAGTCTCACCAGATCGCGGTAGGCGCCGCGCCGCTGTCTCCCGAACGGGGCAACCACCGTGATCTGATTCGGCTCGACCGCGAGCAACGGCGCGGGTGTTTGGCCCACAAAGACCTCGAGTCCCTGGTAACTCAACGGCAGGCGCCCCCCGCTGGTCAGGGCAGGCGCGAACGACCGCGTTCCCGCAATGCCGTTACCTCGGATTCGGATCAGCCCCAAAGGCGACACCCCCGATTCGTAGCCGTGCGTCGCACTCGCGACACATCCCGCCGCTCCCAAGGGACGCGGGGTGATGCGATACCGTACGATCACGGGGATTCCCTGCTGCGATCCGAGAAGAAAAAGGTCTCCGCTCGCGTCCACACCGAACAGAGTCAAACTCGACCCGAGCTGCCCATTCGGCAGCAGGTTGCCGGGGCCAAAGAAGCTCGCATAACTCAGACTCCGGCCGTCGGCGGTGAGCTTTCCGATGAAGTCGGCGTCGACGCCATTTCCGAAACGAAAGTCCGGCGCCGGGTGACAGGGTTGCCAGGCGTCCGGAGTCATCGGCAGGTCCGGCGAATCAGAGTAGCCGCTGAACACCGGGTTCCCCTGGGAATCCAGCGCCAAACCTGTGATGGAATCCTCGGACGAGCCGCCGAAATACGTGGAGTACAGCAAGGTCGAACCGGAAGCGTCCAACTTCGCCGCAAAACCAGTGTCCGGTGTGGTGGCGCGATTGAGCTTGGCGTTGGTTGTCTGGAATGCGGCCGGCGTCACCGGAAAATCGAACGGCTGTTGGCGTCCGGGAGAGCTTACTCCGCCGGCAACCACAACGTTGCCTGCCCCGTCCGTTGCGATGCCGGCCGCTCCCTGGGTGTTGCTACCCGAAAGTAACGTCGAGAAGACCAGCGTGCCGTCCGGCTTCAGCTTCATCACGTACATCGTGGAGAGGCCTTTCATGCTGCGTTGCAAGGCGCCGGCAGTGGTCGGGACGCAGGGATCAGCCGCCGGCGAACTGTAGGAACATCCTCCGGTGACGTACAGATTACCGGAACCGTCCAGCGTCAGCGCGTTCACCCCAGATCGCGCGCCGGGACCATTCACCCATGTCCCGAAGAGCAGCCCCGATCCGGTCGCATTCAACTCCGCCAGGTATCCGGATTCGATCGAGGGCGCCATACCGGCTAGCGGATGGACCAGCGGAAGATCGACCAGAGCCTCCGTGCTCCCCCCAAGATAAAGATTGCCGCTGCTATCGGGATCAAGAGTATGGACCAAGTTGAGATTGTTGAAGTAGGTGGCCCAGACCAGCTTAGACCCAGTCGCATTCAACTTCGCCAGGAAGACACCGCCAGTTCCTTGGGGGGTGACCTCAAACGCACCTGGGGTCACGGGGAACGCAGACGGAAGTCCGTCCACGGTTTGGAAACTGCCGGACACGTAGACGCTCCCGGCAGCATCCACGGCGATTTGCCCGATGGTCGAACTGCCGTTGGGCTCCGGCACATAGGTCAGCCAGAGCAGAGTCCCGTCCGGTGAGAGCTGGCCGACAAATGCCCAGGAACAAGCCGGGCGGAGGAGGATCCCCTTAGGCGCCGTTATCGGAGCACACGCCGCAAAAACGCCCTGAAATACACCGGGCGTGGTTGGCAAGGGAACCTGCGTGGATCCGGCGAAGTACACATCTCCGCCGGCGTCTACGGCTGCGGCCGTGAAGCCGGCCCCCGTTGACGGGAACGACTGATCAAACGAGAAGGTGTATTGGAGCGGCTCGCTGGCGGGGACCGAAACCGCGAGTGCGGATTCCCCTGAAAGCGTGACGGCCCAGATGCTGAGAAAGAGACCGACTTTGCCCATGTGATCGTGGATGCCGCAAGACTGCCAGGCAAGTATAGCGCCCCGGGCATCCAGCGGTTGTTATGGCGGTCGTGGGGATGTACGGTTTGATCCGGTGGCAGTTACGGTGCGGCACCTAGCAGGTCAGATCGAAGCACGACCGGCCCCCGGAACACGGCAGGGTTCCATGGGGATGGGCCCGCATCAGACTCCGGCTTGCATGGTTGCCGGGACCAAGGTGCGCAGTTCCAGGCGCAGGCCGTCGAACAGGCTCAGCAGATTGCCCACGTTCACGGTGCCGATGCCCAAGGAGAAGAAGGTCAGCTTAATCTGGATCAGAGTCACGCTCCAGGTGAAGGCCAACTGGGTACGGAGTAGAGTGGCGGCCAGATCGGGACGATCTTCGCCGGCTTGCATCATGAGGAGTTTGAGGGCTAGAGACACGCGCGCGAAATCGCTGCGGAGCGAACGCAGGTAGCCGCGAAAGATCTGGCAGCGCTGACGGCGCATCTGGTGGGCCATCCGGCGTGTGAAGCCGTCCTGGAGACGCAGAGAACGAAACTCTTCTTCGTCCAGCAGCCGCTGCATGGGGCGATACCGCTCGAGCGAAAGCTCTTCAATCCAATCGGCCGTTACGGGCAGCGTCTCCGGACGGGGAGCCGTCTTCCGAATCGCGAACACGATCCCGGAAGCGATTGCGATACATGCCACCAAGATGAGGATCAATGCGCCGGGTCCCATAGTTTTCTGACCTGCCCGAAGTATGAAACAGTTTACCCGAGGCTCGAAAGGTCCATAAGTACCGGTAAGCGCCTCGATGCTAACCGAAGTTAACAAAAGGAAGTCTCTAAATGGGAGGGTTGGGCGCCGATAAGAAGAGATATGCCCGAGAAGGTGGTCACCATCACTTCGGCCGCGGCGCGCGAGCAAATCCCGGTTTCCGCCGAGCCCGACCTGCAGACCGACACCATCACCATCCCGGTCAAGCTGTGCAATTTACAGCCGCTCAATTCCATCGCCAATCAGGTGTTATCGCTCTCGGCCGATCCCAATGTGGACCTGCGCCACCTGGCGTTTGTGATGGAAGGCGACCCAGCATTTGCGGCGGAAATCCTGTTGCTGGCGAACTCGTCCCTGTTCGGTTTTACTTCGCGCATGAGCGTGCTCCGTCACGCCGTAGCGGTCCTGGGATTGGACCGCATCAAGGCTCTGGCGGTCACGGTGGCGATGCGGGCTTTCCTCGGCCAGGGCAGCCCGCTGGTGCGCCAGTGCTGGCGTCACAGCGCGGCTTGCGCGGTGATCGCCGAAGAGATCTCGCCCATTTTCGCCTTCTCGAGCGATCAGGCGTATACGGCAGCGCTGATGCACGACATCGGCCGCCTGGGGCTCTTGAAATCGTACGCCCGCGATTTCACTCCGGTGGTCGAAGGTCACTATACGGATCAAGCGGCAATTCTCAGCGCCGAGCGGGCCGCCCTCCACGTGGACCACGGGAGCGCCGGCGCCTGGCTGGTCAACAACTGGGCCTACCCTCAGAGTTTCGCCGACGTGTGCGCGCATCATCACGATCCGCTCCATCCCAAGGATTCCGTGGTGCTGCGGCTGGTCAAGGTCGCGTGCCGGATGGCGGACGCTCTGGACTATCTGGCCGTGCCGTATCAAGAGGTGGCCAGCTACTCGACCGTGATTGCCCAATTGCCGCCTGGAATCCGGGGCGAGCGATTTCCCGCAGAAGATGAATTGCGCGAGAACGTGAAGGCCCGCTTGGCGGTGTTTGAATTACAAGCCTAGGCCCTGGATTCGCCTAGCCGCCGTGCGCGAGCGGGCCGCTGACCGGGCCCAGGTGAATGTGGGCGCCGGTGGCCTTGCCGGCCACAGCCTGCCGAAACGCAAAGTACGGAATATGGTTGTCGTCGAGATACTCGCGCAGCCAGACGCCTTCCGGCTGATCGGGATGGATGGCGACGTCCACCCGGCCGCGATGGTCGAAGCCCAGCGCGCGGTGGACCGCGGTCTCGCCCATGGCGCTCACCGGCAGCGGCCTTCCAAAATGGCTCTCGTACGCCGACTCCACCCGGGCGAAGGTGGAGGGCGTAAAAACGCCGTCGCCGTCATGGCGTTCGCCGATCTCGCGAGCGGCGGGCGGCGCGGACCCGATGGGTTCTTCGACCGACCGTTCGAGTTCCGCCATCATGGTGAGCTCGTGAACCAGGCCCGCCCGTTGTGAGGCCAGGTCGCTCTCCTGCCGGGCGCGATCGATCTCCTCGAGAAAGTCGCTGAGCGACGCCTGGGTGGCGACGCCCGCATCCACCAGTTTTTTGGCGCGGTCGAACGCCTGCTGGCGGCGATCCAGGCGGCGGTTGGCAGCGGCGATCATCTCCTCGGACTGGGCATCGGTCAGATCCTGGCCATAGAGGGTGCGGCGCAACAGGGCGGCGTCTTCGGCGTCGGCGATCTTTGCCTCGGCCTGGGCCAATTGCGCCCGCGGCGCGGCACCCGCTTCCACCAGGGAACGCAGTTGTTCCAGACGCACCCGGGCCTGCTGGATTTCGGAATCGGCGGGGTCCGACTGGGCAAACAGGAGGCTGGCGCCCGCGCACACCACGAGCAGCCCGGCGAAACAGCGCATGTTCCAATATTGTAGTACGAGGGCACAGGCTCGCGTGAAGATCTACCTTTATTACATCGGCCGCGCCAAAGACGAGCACGCCAACGGGTTGGCGGAGGATTTTGTGAAGCGGGCGGGGCGGTACAGTTTCGCCGAGATGCGGGAAATCCGGCCCGAGCGCACCGATGTCTGGGCCAAGCACCCCTCGGCGCGCAAGATTCTGTTGGACCCCACCGGAAAGACCCTCGACTCGGCTGCGTTCACGTCGTTGATCGCCCAGGGCGAACGCGAAGGGCGCGATCTGGTCTTCGTGGTAGGCGGCCACGACGGGCTGCCGGCCGGCTGGGCGGCGCGCGCGGACCTGCTGCTGTCGCTGTCGGCGCTCACGTTTCCGCACGAACTGGCGCGGGCGATGCTGGCGGAGCAGATCTACCGCGCGTTTGCAACCTTGCGAGGCCATCCCTACCCGCGTTAACGTTGTGGATACATGTCGTGGTTTAAGCGGGATAAACCCGCCGGGGAAAAGCTTCCCACGCTGGAAACCGGGGAGCGCCGGGTGCGCACCGAAGGCCTGTGGCAGAAGTGCGAGGGGTGCCGCCAGATCATCTGGAAAAAGGATCTGGAAGCCAACTGGAACGTCTGCCCCAAGTGCGGCAGCCACTCGCGCATCGACGCCATCGCCCGTCTGAAGCTGCTGTGCGACGACGGCGCCTACCTGGAATTCGATGCCGGCCTGGCCTCGTCGGACCCGCTGGGCTTCGTGGACAGCAAGCCGTACCGCGACCGGCTGCTGGAGACGCAGGAGACCACCAACCTGGCCGATGCTCTGATTTCGGTAGCCGGAAAGCTGGATGGGCGTCCGGTGCATATGTGCTCGATGGAGCCCAAGTTCATCGGCGGCAGCATGGGGAGCGTGGTGGGAGAGAAGATCGCGCGCGCCATCGAGCGCGCTATCGAGAAGCGCACGCCGCTGATCATCGTCTCGGCCTCGGGCGGCGCGCGCATGCAGGAGGGCGCCATCAGCCTGATGCAAATGGCCAAGATCTCGGCGGCCCTGATGCGGATGGACGAAGCGCGGCTGCCGTACATCAGCGTGCTCACCGATCCGACTACCGGCGGCGTGACCGCCAGTTTCGCCATGCTGGGGGACCTGAACATCGCCGAGCCCGGCGCGCTGATCGGGTTTGCCGGCCCGCGCGTGATCGAGCAGACCATTCGCCAGAAGCTGCCGGAGGGGTTCCAGCGGAGCGAATTTCTGCTGAAGCACGGCATGCTGGACGCGGTGGTGCCGCGGCTGGAAATGAAATCGTTCCTCTCCAAATCGCTGAAGTTTTTCGCCGGCTGACCGCGAAGCGCCCCGTGAACTATCCCGACTCGGTCCACTTCCTATACGCGCTCGGCAACGAACTCAAGACGGCGAAGTTCGGGCTGGAGCGCATCCGGACGCTGCTCGCGGCGCTGGGAAACCCGCAGGACCGCTGCCGCTTCGTGCATGTAGCGGGCACCAACGGGAAAGGGTCGACCTGCGCGATGATCGAATCGGCGCTGCGGACGAGCGGGCGGCGCACCGGCCTGTTCATCTCGCCCCACCTGCAGGAACCCACGGAGCGCATTTCGGTCGGCGGGCGGCCCACCCCGGTGGAGCGATTCACCGAGGCCTTCAACCGCGTACACGCGCTGGCGGAGAAGCTGATCGACTCGGGCGCCATCGATCTGCACCCGACCTATTTTGAAACAGTCACGACCATGGCGTTTCTGATCTTCGCCGAAGCGCCGACCGACGTGGTGGTGCTCGAGGTAGGATTGGGCGGCCGGCTGGACGCCACCAACGTGGTGAGGCCCGAGATCAGCGTCATCACCCAAGTGGATTTCGATCACGAAGCCTTCTTGGGAATCAGTCTGGAAGCGATTGCGGGAGAGAAGGCCGGGATTCTCAAGCCCGGGGTGCCGGCGGTTTTTTCGCGGCAGCGGCCGGAGGTCACGCCGGTGCTGGAGAAGCGGGCGGCGGAACTGGGGGCGCCGGTGTCGCGCACCAGCGACTGGACGGTTTCCGGTCTGGACCTGGACGCGCGCGGCAGCCGGTTTACGCTTTCGGGCGAGCGGACGCTGCGCATCGACTGCCCGCTGGCGGGCGAGCACCAGGTGGAGAACGCGATCACGGCGGCGGTGGCGCTGGTGAAACTGGGGGTGCCGGACCGGCAGATCGAAGAGGGGCTGGCGCAGGCGCGCTGGCCGGGACGCCTGGAGCGGATCTCGCAACAGCCGGAGATCGTGATTGACGGCGCGCACAATCCCGCGGGCGCCCGGGCGCTGGCCGCTTATCTGGATCGTTTTTATGCGAACCGCCGCGTGCGCATGATTTATGGGGCGATGCGCGATAAGGCGGTGGAAGAAGTCTGCGGCATTCTGTTTCCGCGCGCCAAGCAGGTGATCGTCACAGCGCCCCAGCAGCCGCGCGCGCTGTACCCGGACGCGATTCTGCAACTGGTGGAGCACCCCGACCTGCGCACCGCGCCCTCGCTCCGCGAAGCGCTCGATCTGGTGGGCGATGCGGGACCCGAGGACGCCATTTTCATTACCGGGTCGTTGTATCTGGTGGGCGAAGCGCGCGCCCTGCTCGGAGCGCGGGCTTGAGCTTTCTCCGCTCGCTGCTGTTTTCGACGCCGCTGATCGCGGCCGCCACCGTGATGATGGGGCTGGGGTCGATGATTGCGTCGCTGTTCGACCGCTCGGGCAACGGACAGCACCGCATGGCGCAGATCTGGGGGCGGATGCTGCTGGGGGCGAGCTTCATCCGGGTGAGGGCCGAAGGGCTGGAGAAGCTGGATCCGCGGGCCCACTACGTGTTCGTGGCCAACCACGCCAGTTACATGGATATTCCGGCGCTGCTGGCGCGGTTACCGTACCAATTCCGGTTTTTTGCCAAGAAAGGACTCTACCGGATTCCGTTTCTCGGGTGGCACCTGAAACGGGCCGGGCATCTCCCGGTGGACCGCTCGAACGCGCGCCACTCGCTCAAAAGCATGAGCGCGGGCGCGCGCATTGTGGCCGAGCGCGGGGTGTCGGTGCTTTTGTTTCCGGAGGGAGGCCGCACGCCGGTGGGGCTGCGGGATTTCAAGGAAGGCGCGGCGTACATCGCAATCAAGGCGGGAGTGCCGGTGGCTCCGGTGGCGCTGGTGGGGCTGCGTGAGCTGTTGCCGATGGGGTCGATCCATTTGCGGAGCGGGCGCGCGATTTTGCGGGTGGGGGAGCCTATTCCTACAGCCGGGCTGAAGGCCTCCGACCGGGAGGAGCTTACTCAGAGGGTTCAGGAGGAGATTCGGCGGATGCTTTTGGGGGCGGAGGAGGAGAAGGAAGAAGAAATCGAAAGGCAAAAGGCAAAAGGCAAAGGGCAAAAGTAGGGAGGTGGCGCTTCGCGCGTCTTTTATTTTTGGAGACACGTCGGCTGCGCGGTGGGGAGAGAACTGTGGCGTTGCGGGGCGGCCCGGCTACGAGACCAGGTCTCGCGGACTTATCGCCGTGCGTTGTGGACCGCCCGATGGATTAAATCGCA
>JAIQFS010000036.1 GCA_020073145.1 Terriglobia bacterium | reverse complement strand
TATCGACGCGGACGGCTCCGCCGGTGGAAGGCTGGGCCTCGATCGTGCTTCGCGAAGCTGCCAGGTACAGGGTCAAACCGGCCGCCAGGATGCCGGTGCAGGTCAACGCTCGTGTCCGCCTCATGTCTCGCTCCTCTTGCTTGGTACGGGGCCCAAAGGACACTCAGTATATACCCGGCGGATGGGCGAGAGAAGCAAGTCCGGCTCAGGAGCCGAACGCTCCGAGTGAAGGGGTGCACACTGGGCGAGGGGTAGCGAACTATTCCACGAACTCTTCCATGCCGCCTTGCAGGCTGATCTCGCCCGCCTCGTTCATCTGCCGCGCGGTCGCGATCAGAGCTTGCTGCGCATGTTGCACGTCGCGGATGCGGACCGGTCCCAACGCCTGCATGTCTTCGGACAGCATCTCCGATGCGCGTTGCGACATCGCCGAAGCAAAGTGCTTCTTGATCTGCGGGCTGCTGCCTTTGAGGGCCAGGGTCAGGACTTTGCGATCCACCTTGCCGAGCAGCTTGCGCAGAGAATCCTGATTGATATTCAGGAGGTCCTCGAACACAAACATGATCTGGCGGATCTCGTGTCCCAACGCCGGATCGTCCGCGGTGATCTCCTTGAGGATCTCCTCGCTGGTGGTCGGGTCGACGCGATTCAATAACTCGGCCACCGTGCGCACTCCGCCGAACGACTCCAGGCTGGATTCGCCCACTACGCGCAGCTTCGAACCGATGATCTTGGCCAGCCGGTTCGTGACTTCCGGAGAAACCTGATCGAGCGCCGCCATCCGGCGGGCCACCTGCGCGCGCAGTTTATCCGGAAGCTCGCTCAACACGCGCGCCGCCTTGGTCGTATCCAGATTACAGAGAATCAGCGCCAGGGTCTGCGGATGCTCGCGTTGCACCACCTTCGCCAACTGCTGCGCGTCCGCCCGGCGGAGGTTGTCGATGTTGGAGGAATCGCTACCCACCGACCGCATCAGGCGTTCCGCCATCCGCTTGCCCGTCTCCGGCCCGAACGCCGCCAACAGCACTGAGGTCGCGTACTCCACCCCGCCCGAGGCCGTTGCGTTGGGGTTTCCGGCTGTGGCCAGAAACTCGTTCAGCACCGTGTTCCGTTCCGCGGAGGTTAATTTGCCCAGGGTGCTGATCTCCCGGGTCAGATCGTGAACCTGTTCTTCGGTGAGCTGCCGCAGAATCGCGGCTGCCTCATCACCCAGCGTGGTGACAAAAATAGCCGCTTTCCGCTTGCCCGGCACCAGGATATCCGGCTCTGAGTTAAATGCAGCAACGGCTGGGCGAACCGGTGTGGTCAGTGCCGCGGTGGAAGTGGCCATGCGAGGCTCATTGTAAGCAAGTTCAGTTCCGTCCGGCAATCCATGGTTTTCCTGCTATCTAGCCTCTGCCGGCGGGCCTCGGGAGCCGTCAAGGTTTTGACGCGTCAACGTTCTGGTACGCCAATCGCTGGACCGCGAAGGCAAGCGCTAGGCTTTACGGCGCGGTCCCCTGCCGATTCCGGTGGCACTCGAAGTGCTATTCCGGAACCGGGAGTTGCTATGTCGCTGACCGGCTTTGGAGCATTGATCGACATTGATTCTCTGGCCGATGTGCCCGTCGTCGTCGAGGTGCGCCTCGGCTGTAAGCCGATCACGCTGGAGGCCATCGCGAAGCTCGATACCGGGCACGTGGTCCCGCTCGACCGCGCGGCCGGCGAAACCTTTGACGTTTTTGTCGGCGATCTGCTGCTCGCTACTGCCGAAGTAGTGATCGTCGAGAACAGTCTGGCAATCCGGATTACTGACCTCTTCCTCACCGCCACGCCCGCCGACGCGGCCTCCGCTTCGTAAGACCGCCATGGACACCGAAAACCAAGAGAACTCGCGCACCCTGGGCTCGCTGAAGGCCCTTCCCGATTCAGTTGCCGACATGCCGCTCAATGTTCATGTCACTCTCGGCAGAACCACGATGCTGTTAAAAGACGTCTTTAAGATGACGGTTGGTTCCGTAATCGAGATGGGTCAGGCGGCCAATGAGCCCGCCGACCTCGTTACGAACGGGAAAGTCACCGCCCGCGGCCAGCTCGTCCTCTTTAAAGGCCACTATGGCCTCAAGGTAGTCGCGAAGGTGGCGCATGCCAAAGACGGACAATAACCCCCAGCCAGTCGAAGAGGATCTCCAGTCCTCCGCGGAATCGGGTGCGGTACCGTTTGACTTCCGGCACTCCAACCAGCTGCCCAATTCGCAGCTCAGCCTGATCCACGTCCTGCACGATTCCTTTGTCCGGACCTTGACCTCCAGTCTGTCGCTGACCCTGCGATCCTTTGTCTCCGGAAACGTGATCAACGTCGAGCAGTTGTCGTTCGGAGAGTTCTCTTCGCGGCTGCAGACGCCCACTTGCATCATCTATCTCAGCATGCTGCCCTATGACGGGTTTGCCACCGTCGAAGTGAGCCACTCGCTGGTCGCTCCCATTCTGGACCACGTCCTCGGCGGCAACGGCAAAATCGATTCGGAGCTGGACCGCGAGCTCACCGATATCGAAAAGGGCATGCTCGAGGGATTCTTTCGCATCATCTCTCACGACTTGACCGAGGCCTGGCGTCCGATCGCGGCCATCAGCTTTGCCTTCGATTGCGTCGAGACCGAGCCGCAGTTGTCCAATCGAACCGCGCGCAGCGAAGCCGTCGTGGTCATCACCATGGAGCTGCGCATCGGTGACAAAGTCGGGATGGTGAATCTCGCAATCCCCTCCATCACCCTCAAGATGCTGCGCCACAAGTTCGATCAGCAGTCCACCACCCGCCGTACCGGATCGCCCGAGACCGAGGCCGCGATCAAACAGAAAGTGGCGGACGCCCTCAAGGTGGACGTGGACTGCGCTTTAGTGGGATCCCGCATCCGTTTGAGCGACCTGCTCCACCTGAAAGTCGGAGATCTCATCGACCTCGGGATCGAGTGCGATCAGAGAGGCTCCATCCTGGTCAACGGTGTCCCGAAATTCAGAGGCGAAGTCATGGTGGACGGCCAGAAACAGACCCTGGTGATTGAATCCGCCGAAGTTCACGCGTAGCTTCTCCGCCCGATTCGCCGATCCCGCGTCGCGGCCCGTTCACCCTCCTCGTTAGTTAGCTCGATGTTATCGAAAGTAAATAAGGTACTGTCTCACAGGATTAAAACCGTTGTAAGTCGGGAAATTCTCCCTTACACTAACGACATACGAAAATGACTGCCCAATGTGATCCCGTCGTCGAGTTCTACGAGTTGGTGCAGGGTACTCCTTCGGTTCTTGGCCGCTTGATGCAGATCGCCGCCTTCTGGAACTCGGAAACCGGCCGGTACGAACGGGGCTTATCGGACCGGTATCGGACTTCCGAGATGGACAAGGCTCTGACCCGCTGGCACCGCGCTTTCTTTGTCGACTGGCTCTCGTCCTCCCTGTCGGAAAAGGAGAGGGATGCGGCGGTGTATTGGGCGAGCTCGGCCAGCACCCGTGAGCCGGGGAAGAAGCTTCGCGACCTCGGCGAAGGGGCCATACCGCCACTGGTCCGCGCCGAAGAGCGGCAGCTCTTCCTGCAGGACATGGCGTTTCTGCAGGCCTTGCTGTAACCCTCCCGATCCACCCGGCTGTCCTTCAGAGCTGGTCCCCTTGCCGAAATCTGTCCGTTCCTCTACCCGTTCACGATTTCGTCCGGACGACTGGCCGTTCAGATGGAGCTGTAAGCCCTGCCGGTGACGGCAAGGGTTTTCACACAGACTCTAACCGTCAGTGGCCCGCCGTGAGGGCGAGCACGGCATAGGCAGTGGCCGCGTCGACCATGAACAGGCCGGTTTTCGAAGATGGGTCACGGCGATTGTTCAGCGAATAGCCGGGCCACGATCCTTCCGTCGGACTCTGGTGCGTGGACAACCAGGCTAGCCCGCGCATCACGTGCGGATCGGTTCGGGGAACGCCCATTTGTTGCATGGTATAGACGATCAGTCCGGTGGCGTAGCCGTCGGTCTTCGGCGCGACGGGCGAGTCGTTCGAGCGGATCCACAAGCGCACCAGCGATCCCATGCTGGTTCCGCGCCACGTCCAACTCAGGGAAGACAGGCTCCATCCTCCGTCGGACCGCTGCTGGCTGACTACTTCGTCGAGGATCGCCTTCTGTTCTGCCGGCGACAGCAGACCCGGCAGTTTCGTGGAAGCCCACAACAGCGCCACCTGATTGATGACAGACTGCCGCCCGCGCTGGCCGTTCAGGTATTCGCGGAGCGGTGCGAGATGTTCTTGAATCGCCGGGGCCGCGCGATAATTCTCCGGCGCCATCCCCGTTGCCAGCGCCGCCAGACACGCGCCCCAGTAGCCCGAATCGGCCGCTTCAAACGGCTCATGCGCGAAGTCCAGCCACCGCCACGAACCTTTCGCGTCTCCGGCGGTCTGCTGCAGCGCCCACAGGTGATCGAACGCGGTGCGCGTGTCGTCGCTGAGTTTCCCGCTTCGGGCGTCGCGATTGACCAGGATCAAGGCGTTGAGAACCGACTCGGTGCCGCGCGACTCGGCGGCCTTGTTGGCGCCGTTGTTGTCATCGTAAAAGGGTCGTGTCCGGGCCCACCCGCGCACGCGAGCCGTTACGCTTTCCAGCAACCGCGCTTCACCAGGTGTCGGGCCTTGTTCCCCCAGTTCGCCGCGCAGGGCGGGCCGTGCCACCGCGTACGGCATTGCTGTATGACAAGAGATACAAAAAGTCCCCTCGTCCAGGCGAGTGGCCGGCCATGCCATCCACCAGTCGGCTCGCTGATCGAGGTAAGCGGCGGCGGCTTTCGGATTCCAGGTTCCAGCGGGCCTCGGGTCGGCCGGTGGACCTGCCGAAGAGGTAGCTGCCACGAGGCCCGCTATCAGGATCGCTATTCCCACTCGGTTTGCCTTCCTGGGGATCGAATCCATGTACCATGCCCTCGCGGCCGGGACTTGCGCGGAGTCCGCCGAAGACCCCGCCTTGTTGCCAGTATACACGCCCGAATCCGTATCAGAGCCGCGACGCCTCGCAGAGGCCGCGATCGAGCCAGCGAATGCCGAACGTGCCAATTTCCACAGTGGTGTACGGCGCACTGACCTGATCGGGATGTGGGGCCGCTTCGGCGTCCAGAAGACCGCGCAACCCATTCCGCCATCCGCGTTGCTCAAAATACCCGGGGTCTTCTCGCACGATCCGGTCCGCCTCCCGGTGCGATCCCGCCGAGACATACTCCATCCCTCCGGTGCAGTCTCCCGGGCAGCGGTGCAGTTTGTCCGTCAGGTGCCCATCCGGCGAGCGTTCGAATTGCAGCGCGGCCAGGACCGGCGCTCCTCCGTCCATCCCAATGGCCACGATTTTGAGCGGGCTGCCGATGTCTTGTTCGTACTCGTCTGGATCGGCTTTTCGTAATGCGAGCAAGGCTCGCTGAAGCGGTTCGCTCACTGCGTTGCCCAGCCTCTGCAACCGGGCATCGAATGTGCCTCCTCCCGCCAATACTCGATCCGCGAGCGCCACCACGTCAAATCCAGTATTGGGATTGGCATAGTAGCCCGCGTGGCTCCACACGATGCCTCCGCTCTGATGCACCTTGCATCCCGTATCGAGTGACCGCTGCCGTCCCCGAACCACCTGCACCCGGCTGTCGGCGCTGAGAACCGCACGGTCGCTGGCGCGCACCGCCAGTACTGTAGTGGCGGCCGTCGGCCTCGCGATTGCCAGAATGGCGGTGACCCAGAGCAGTTGCGCGCGCGGCATCCTGACACCATCTTAAGAAAGACAACGACTGAGATGCCTCCCGATCTTGGCGGCGTAATTGTCGCGGGCCTCCCCAATTTCGTACAATCCGGTTCTATGGCAAAACTCGGATTTCTGGGACTCGGGTTGATGGGTGATCCCATGGCTCGAAACCTCTTGCGCGCCGGTCATCAGGTCGCCTTGTGGTCGAACACTAAGGAAAAAGCCCGCAAACTGGCTGCGCTAGAGAAGGGGCAATTCTGCGAAACCCCGCAGCAGGTCGCCGCCAGCGCCGATTGCCTTTTTCTCTGCGTCGGCAGCACCGAGATGTCCCGCCAGGTCATCCTCGGCGAAAATGGCGTCATTCACGGCGCCAAGCCCGGTACCATCGTGGTGGATGCCAGCACCATCAGCCCCAGCGAGAGCCGCAAGATTGGGGAGGCGTTGCGCCAAAAGGGCGTTGAGTTTCTCGACGCACCCTGTACCGGTTCGACTCCAGGCGCACAAGGCGGCACCTTGACCTTTATGATCGGCGGCACCGAGACGGTCTTTGAAAAAGTCAGAACCTTCTTCGAGCCGATGGGCAAGCGCCTGTATTATTGTGGGGGCCCCGGCCTTGGACTGCAGGCCAAACTCAGTCAGAACCTGATCCTGTCCAACTTGTTAATCGCCTTCAATGAAGGCATGGTCCTGGCTGCCAAGGGAGGCGTGGATCCCAAGCTGATGCTCGACATCCTCGACAACTCCGCCGCGAAGTCCGGACTGATCAGCTACAAGGCACCGTTCGTGTTCCGTAGAGATTTCCAACCAAATTTCTCCGTAAAATGGATGCATAAGGACATCGGACTCATGCTGGATTCGGGACAAGAGCTGTCTGTACCCCTCCCGCTGACCTCTTTGACCCACCAACTTTTCCAGGCGGCCATCTCCGAAGGTCATGGAGAGGAAGATATTTGCTCTACAATCAAGGTTTTAGAGGAAATGGTCGGAGTCGAGGTGAAGGTCCCATAAAAAAATACGAATTTTGTTGCTTCCAAAAACGGAATCTACTATTATTGGAAGTAAGCCGGGGAGGCAACTCCCACCAAAGCGAGACTAACCTCTAAAAAAGACCCCTGAAGCAATCCTCCCCGGCGCCCGAAAGGGTTTAGAGGCTTCCCAGAAAAAAATCTGAACCAGTAGCAGAACGCAACACCTCCAAAATTTCGTAGAGCCATTCGCGTCGCGATGATAAGATGGCGACAGACCGGGCGCACATGAAATCCCTGACCATTCTTGGCTCCACCGGCTCGATTGGCGCCAGCACGCTGGATGTCGTGCGGCGCAGTCCTCATGCCTACCGGGTGTACGCTTTGGTAGCGGGCAGGAATGTCGAGGTTTTGGCTTCCCAGATTGTTGAGTTTTCCCCCAAAGTGGCCGTGGTTGCTACTTCCGAAGCGTTGGCGCGTCTATCGTTGCAGTTGACGGAAATTGGTCTTCCGAAATCGCAATGGCCCGACTTGGCGTGGGGAAATGCTGCGCAAATCGACGCCGCTACGGCTCCCGAGGCGGACACCTTGGTCTCCGCGATCGTGGGAATCGCCGGACTGGAAGCTACCTACGAAGCAGCCTGCTGCGGCAAGCGCATCGGACTCGCCAATAAGGAAGTTCTGGTCTCGGGCGGGGAACTGGTCATGCGGGCCGTCGAAGAACATCGAGCAGAGTTGCTCCCCATCGACAGCGAACATAACGGCGTCCATCAGTGTCTCCGGGCCGGCAACCGGGGGGAAGTCACTCGGCTGATTCTGACGGCTTCGGGCGGCCCGTTTCGCAACAGCCCACGGGAAGCTCTGACCCATGTCACCCCGGAGCAGGCTTTGAATCATCCTACATGGCGTATGGGCAACCGGATCACCATCGATTCCGCCACTCTCATGAACAAAGGCTTTGAGGTCATCGAGGCCTGCTGGCTCTTCGGGTTCGCGCCGTCCCAAGTGGACGTCGTCGTTCATCCCCAATCGACGGTCCACGCCATGATCGAATACAGCGACGGCAGCGTGCTCGCCCAGATTTCGGCGACCGACATGCGTATGCCCATCCAGTACGCGCTGACCTATCCCGACCGGTGCGAAGCCCCGGTGCCCAAGATCGACTGGTCCGAAGCGCGCCGCTGGGAGTTCGAACCGCCAGACCTGCAACGGTTTCCGTTGCTCAAACTGGCTTATCAATGCCAGGAGATCGGCGGGTCTGCGACTTGCACGTTGAACGCCGCGGATGAAGTTGCAGTGGAAGCCTTCTTGCAAGGAAGAATTGGGTTTCTGGCAATTGACCAAGTGGTGCAAGAGACGCTCGCCCGGGTGCCGGCCCGCTCCTTGCGGGCCGTTCATGAGATCCTGGAAACGGACCGGGAGTCGCGCGGGGTGGCGCGCCAGTTGGTCGCGGCCCGCTCTGCCGCGGGCGCAGTAACGGCTTGAATTTTATGATGATTGCTGAAAATATTTTGTGGCTGCTGGTGCTGATCGGGGTCATGATCATGATCCACGAACTGGGCCACTTTTGGGCAGCCCGTTTCTTCGACGTGAAAGTGGAGGCGTTCAGCTTCGGCTTTGGCCCGCGTCTGTTTGGGTTCCGCCGCGGCGAGACGGATTTCCGGTTCTCGCTCATCTTGTTCGGCGGCTACGTCAAGATGGCCGGCGAACAGGTCACCGATGAAAACGTCGACGACCCGCGCGGTTTCCTGGCCAAACCGCGCTGGCAGCGCCTGATCATTCTCTTCGCCGGACCTTTTATGAACGTCGTGCTCGCCATCGGCGTGCTTACCGGACTGTTCATGGTGAAGTATCAGAGAGCTTCCGACGAGGATCTGCAGGCCGTCATCGGCCACGTCGTGGTCGATTCCCCCGCCGCTAAAGCCGGGATCCAGGATGGCGACCGCATCGTCCGCATGGATGGACAGAACAACCCCAACTGGGAAGACGTCGGCCTCAAGGAAGTCGCCAGCGCGTACCGACCCATGTATCTGACCATCGAACGCAATGGCAAGCGGATCGATATGGTGGTGACGCCCATTCTGAGCGAGCGTTACGGAGTCGGATATGCCGGATGGGATGAGCGCGGCGAAGTGCAGTTGGGCTCGGTCGAACCCGGCTACCCCGCGGAAAAGGCGGGCCTGCTCAAAGGCGACTTGCTGCTGGCGGTCAACGGTCTGCCCATCCACTCGGTGTACAAGTTTCAGGAGATCACCAAGAACAGCGGCGGCCAGCCCCTCGACATCGTCGTGCAGCGCGACGGCAAGAAGATCGAATCCACCGTCCGTCCGGTCTATTCCAAGCTCGACGGTCCCGCGCGTTGGATGATCGGAGTCACCCAGCAGCAGAAGCTGCATCTGATCACCACGCGGCTCTCATTCCCGGACTCGTTGCGCGAATCCTTGCGTCAGAACACCAAAGGCGCCATGCTCATCGGCTCTTTCCTGAAGGGCGTGGTCGAGCGGCGCATGTCGCCCAAGACCATCACCGGCCCCATCGGGATCGCCCAATTGTCGGGCGAAGCGGCGCGCGAAGGCCCTTCCGCCTTCTTCATCCTGATGTCCATGGTCAGTCTCAACTTGGCCATTTTCAATCTCCTCCCCATCCCCATTCTGGATGGCGGCATGATCCTGATGCTGCTGGTGGAAATGGTGATGCAGCGCGACGTCAGCATGTCCGTTAAGGAAGCCGTGCTCAAGCTGGGGTTCGTGTTCATCCTGATGATCGTGGCCTTCGTCCTGTACAACGACATCTCGCGGATTCTGCCTCCCGGGTAAAGTTTGCGCAACTCCCGGCGAGCGTCCCGCATCTGGTAACCTGAACCTTTGCATGGTTTCTTCGTGTGTCCGCCAGACCGATCTGCCGCACACGTCTGCCCTGTTCGCGGACGTGCTGTATCGTCCCGATCGGACTGCGCGTTTTTACGGCCATCCCCGGCACGACGTCGAGGCGGTTCGCGACGCTGCCCGCAAGGTCGAGTTCTCCGCTGAGAAACGCACCGCTCTGATCTCGGCTCTGCGGCACCAGAACCCGCCTAGCCCCTCCCTCGAGCGCCTGGCCGAACCGGGGACGGTCGCGGTGGTCACCGGACAGCAGGTCGGGCTGTTTTCAGGTCCCGCCTATACCCTCTTCAAGGCTCTCACTGCGGTCAAACTGGCCCAAACCCTCACCGCCGGCGGCATACCGGCCGTGCCGGTGTTCTGGCTGGCTACCGAAGACCACGACTTCGCGGAAGTGAATCACGTCTGGGTCTTTAACGGAGACCATCGTCCGGCCAAGCTGGAAATGCGCCGCCAGGCCAGCGCTCAGCCCGTGGGGGGCGTCCCGCTGATCACTCCGCCGGTTCGCGAGCTTCGCGCCGGCCTGCGCGGCTTGCCTTTCGGCGATGAGGTCGCGGACTTGGTGGAAGGCAGCTACCGGGCCGGCAGCACCATGGGCCAGGCCTTCGGCGAACTGCTGCGGCAGATCTGCTCCAAATTCGACATCCTCCAGGTCGATCCCATGCTTCCGGCGTTTCGCGAACTCGCGGCGCCCGCGCTTCGGGCCGCGGTGGCCGCCGCCCCCGAAATCTCCGCGGGCGTGCTGGAACGCAATCCCGAGCTGGCCGCGGCCGGCTACCACGCTCAGGTCCATGTCGAAGATCAGACCTCTTTCGTGTTCCTCCTGGAAAATGGCAAGCGCCTGGCTCTGCGGCGGCACGGCCGCGAGTTTGTCTTAAACGGCCGGCGCTTCAGCACGGAAGAGTTGATGGATCGCGCGGCGTCCCTGTCGCCCAACGCCCTGCTGCGGCCCGTCGTCCAGGACTCCATGCTGCCTACCGCCTCCTATATCGGCGGACCGGCTGAAATCGCCTATCTTGCGCAATCGGAAGTGATCTACCGGCTCCTTCTCGGCCGCATGCCGGTTCCCATGCCGCGTAGCACGTTCACCCTGCTGGACGAACGCAGCCAGAAACGGATGGTGCGTTATGGCCTGACTTTGAGCGACTTCTTTCACGGAGAAGAAGCCCTCCGCGAGCGCATGTCGTCCCGCCTCGTGCCGCCGGCCTTGAATGAGGCTCACCGGGAGGCCGTGACCGCCGTGGAGGGCGCCCTCGACCATCTGGGCCGCGCCATGGCGGGCTTCGATCCTACGCTGACCGCGGCGCTCGACCGCAGTGGCCGCAAGATTCGGTATCAACTCGCCAAACTAGAGCGGAAATCCGGCCGTGAGGCTCTTCGCCGCGATGCCCGCGCTGCACACGATGCCGCCTCGCTCGCTGGACTGATCTATCCGGAACGCCACCTCCAGGAGCGCCTCTATTCCATCCTTCCGTTCTTGGCCAAGCACGGGATGGATCTGGTCGACCGGCTGTACGAAACCGTCCAGTTAGACTGCCCCGATCACCGCCTCGTTGTGGTTTGACGCAGCTCTCCGCCCGGCACGCAGCTACGGCATCGGAATCGGATTGCGCCGCGAATCAGGTCATTGCAGCCGGGGATGGTTCTGCTCGTTCAAAACCAGCCCGTCAAAGATGGCCAAAACCTGTTTGCGGTAGCTGTAAACGCGGTGCAGACTCTCACGGAAGGACGCCTCAAAATCCCGGGCTCTCATCCACTTATCCAGCATGGACCGCGGCACGTCGATGTCCTGGCGCAGGGACTCGATCGCATGTCCACGCAGGAAGAGACCGTAAAAGAACGCCGCTTCGCGTTGCGGCGCCAGGGGATCGAATTCGTCCCTCGCTGTCATAAAAATCTCAGCGAAAATGTCAGTATACAAGTGGGCCCAACCGCACGGCAAGTCTGATTTGCGCGGGTTTACTGGCGTTAGCCGTTTTTGAATTTCGGCTTGATGAAGAACTGCAGGCCAGGCACAGGTTCGCCGGCTCAGCGTATCTTCGCGAGTGCCACGAAGGCGGTCAGGATTCAGTCGGATGGAGCGCGGGCGCCCGGGTCAGGCCCCTGCCGCGCCGGCAGTCATGGTTTGCGCGGCGCGAGTGCGGAATTCGTATCGCTGGATACGAACCGCCGCCGTATTCTGATCGGAACGGATCACGCGCCCGGTCGCGACGAACTGGAGCGGGCACGTCCCGTTCAGGCGGGCGGGCCAGTGCATCGCGATTTCCACCATTCGCCCGGCAGGCAAGCGCTCGCTCGTTGTGAACAGTACCCCCCCGCTGCTCACATCCAGTGTCTTGCCGACTCCGCTCAGGGATCCGGACCGGGGCTGCAACAAGTGGTAGCGGATTTCCTGCTGGACGGGAAACCGGCTGGTGACTCGACGTTCTGTGGGGTTCCGCTGGGGCGGACCTTGTTGTAGCTGTCCTAGATCTACCATGCTCATATCATCCTCAGATAGTACGCCCTCCCACAATAGCCTGAAAGTCCTGATTGGTCCACTAAGTTCTCTTACTTTAGTACGGTTTCGAACACCGGCGTCTGCAGGGGATCGACTCTCCTAGGGTAAACACCTGCCGACAATCCGATCCCGTAAGGGTCGGGTGGGCCTTCTGATATGCTGGCCTCATGGATCAGAACCAGCTCCGGAAGTTGTTCGAGCAAGTGCGTGCCGGAGCGGTGGAGATCGATGCCGCTCTGGACCGGGTCCGGCATCTGCCCTTCGAGGACCTGGGCTTCGCTAAGGTAGACCATCATCGAGAGTTACGCCACGGGATCCCGGAGGTCGTCCTGGCTCAGGGAAAGACTCCGGGGCAAGTGGTGGCGATTGCCGAGCGGTTGCTGGACCACTCGCAGAACGTGCTCCTGACCCGGGCCGACCGCGACTGCGCGGCTGCCGTCCAGGAGAAGTTGCCCGGCGGAGAGTATTTTCCCCTTTCCGGTGCCCTGCGCTTCTGGCGCGACCGCACCTTACGCGGCCAAGGCACGATTGCGGTGGTCTGCGCCGGGACGAGTGACGTCCCGGTCGCCGAAGAGGCGCAGGTCACGGCAGAAGTCATGGGCAACCAGGTGGTCACCATCCACGATATTGGAGTAGCGGGCATTCACCGGCTCATGCACCACCGGGAGCAACTCATGGCGGCCCGCGTGGTGGTGGTCTGTGCGGGAATGGAAGGCGCGTTGCCGAGTGTCGTCGGCGGGTTGGTCTCCTGCCCCGTGATCGCGGTACCCACCAGCGTCGGCTACGGAGCCAGCTTTCACGGCCTCGCCGCCCTGCTCGGGATGCTCAACAGCTGTGCCAGCAATGTGACCGTTGTGAATATCGACAACGGCTTCGGCGCGGGCTACGTAGCCAGTCTCATCAACCGCCCGTAACCGCGGCGCCACCCTTTGCCCAGACGACGGGCGCGAAGGATCCGCGCCCGCTGCAACACTGGGTTCCGCTATTCCGGCTTCCGGCTGCGGCGCCGCATCACAATGATCACTCCGAATGCGACCGCCACCACCGCACTGACGATGCGAACAACGGTTGGATCCATAAACCGTTACTCCTTTCTGGTCTGATCCATCGGCGGTTTACATGTTTTCGATCATAGGCACGAGTTCCCGCACGATTTGCACCATCACCGGCCCCAGGGTGACCACGAACAAAGCCGGCAACACGCAGAAGAAGATGGGGAAAACCAGCTTGACCGGCAGCTTGGAGGCCTGCTCTTCGGCGCGCTGGCGGGCCATGGTGCGCACGTACTCGGCGTGGCTGCGCAGGCTCTGCCCAATGCTCGTTCCGAAGCGGTCGGTCTGGATCAGCACCGCCACCAGTTTCTTCAGGTCCTCCACGCCGGTCCGGTCGGCGAGATTGCGCAACGCCTCCGCGCGCCCCTTGCCGGCGCGCATTTCCAGGTTCATGACCGCGAATTCGTCGCAGATTTCGGGGTGGGCGCGCTGCAGTTCCCGCGCGACTTGCAGGGTGGTCTGGTCCAGACCCAGACCCGATTCCACGCACACCACCATCAGGTCGAGCGCGTTGGGAAGGCCTTTTTGGATGGCGCGCTTGCGCCGGCGAATGCGAATCATCAGACCCTGCATAGGGAGTAAGTAGCCGGCCACGCCACCGATCCCCACCGTCAGCGGCAGGTTGTCGACCGCAAGCCGAAGTCCGATCCCCAGCGCCGCGAGGGCGCCGGCGGCCGCCGTCAGCGCGCGTGCCCCATAGAACAGGCGCGCGGCGTTGGGATGGCGGAAGCCGCTGCGCACCAGCCGCCGCTTCAGCATCGGCAGGTCCTTGGCCGAGGCCGGCACCACCGAACCGATCCGGCTCACCAGCTCGCGCCATACCAGGCTCGAAGAAGGCGCCAGGGTCAACGCCGTTGCCGCGCGCGGCGCAATGCGATCGACCGCCTGAGTCCTCCTTCCCAGTCGCAGCCCCACCATCACCGTGACCAGCCCGATGGTCAGGAAGATCAGGATCGAAAACCATCCGATCATGCTAAGCCTCCCCGCTTCCCCTTCGTGACCTCCGCGCCCGCACCCGACATCTCACCCGCACTGTAAGGTTGCACCCCCTACACCTCGATGGTCACGATCTTGCGGATAATCAGGTAGCCGAACAGCTGCAAGCCGAGGGCGCCCGCCAGCAGTTCATGGCCCACCGGATCGTCCACAAAGAACCGGGCATAGGGCGGGTTGACCGCCAGCATCAGGCCGCCCACGGCCAGGGGAATGGCCGCCACCACGCGCCCCGACATCAGGCCCTGGGCGCTGATGGCGCGGATGCGCGCGCGCAGCTTGAAGCGCTCCCGGATCAGCGAAGCCAGCCGGTCCAGCAGCTCGGCCAGGTTGCCTCCGGTGCGCTTCTGCATCAAGACGGCCGAAACGAAGAACTGCACGTCCATCGAAGGCATGCGCTGGCCGAGTTTTTGCAGCACGACTTCGAGCGGCTGCCCCAGGTTCTGTTCTTCGAAGGTGCGCCGGAACTCGCCCGCCAGCGGCTCGCTATATTCGCGGTAGACCATGTCGAGCGAGACCGAAAAGGCATGGCCGGCGCGCATGGACCGCGCGATGAACTCGAGACAATCCGGGAACTGTTCTTCGAACTGCCGGAGACGCTGGGCGGCCTGCCGCCGCACCCAGTAGTACGGCAGCGCGCCGGCCAACGCACCGGCCAGCAACGCCAGCGGCGGGTTGGCGTTCTGCAGGGGAACGGTCACGGCCGCAAAACCGGCCAGGAACAAGGCCACCGAGCGGTGGGCCAATCCGGGGGCGCCCCACTTCAGGCCGGCGGTCTCGAGCCGCCGCTCCACCGCCTGCTTGAGGCGCAGGCGTTCGAGCAGACGCGTGGCGAGCAAGCCCCGCACCTGGTGGGCCATCTCGATCAAGGCGGGTCCCGAAGCCGGCCGCTCGCCCGCCTGGGCACGTTCCTTTCCGGTGACCCGGTGCACGGCCGCCGAACGCTCTTTCCGCGCCAGGCGTCCGGCAAACAACAGGTAGCCCAGCACGCTCGTGACCGCCGCCAGCAGAAAGACCGAGACGATCATGCCGCCTCCACCGGTACCACTTCGTCGAACAGCTCCGGAGGCAGCCGGATGCCGGCCGCCAGCAGCTTGTCGTTGAACTTGGGCAGGATGCCGGTGGCCGCGAAGCGGCCGATCACTTTGCCCTCCGGCGAGACCCCCCGTTTTTCGAAAACGAAAATGTCCTGCAAGGTGACCACGTCCACTTCCAGACCGGTCACTTCCGTGATGTTGACCACCCGCCGCGAGCCGTCGCTCATGCGCGAGGCCTGCACCAGGATATGCACGGCCGACGCGATCTGCTGCCGGATGGCGTTGGGGTGCATGTTGGCGTTGGCGAGCGACACCATCACTTCCAGCCGCGAGACCGCGTCCCGAGGGCTGTTGGCATGCACCGTGGTCAGCGATCCATCGTGCCCGGTGTTCATCGCTTGCAGCATGTCGAGCGCTTCGTCGCCGCGCACCTCGCCCACTACGATGCGGTCCGGCCGCATACGCAGGCTGTTGACCAGCAACTGGCGCTGCCGCACCACGCCCTGGCCTTCGAGGTTGGCCGGCCGGGTTTCCAGGCGCGCCACGTGCGGCTGCTTGAGCTGCAACTCGGCCGCGTCTTCAATCGTCACAATCCGCTCTTTGGGGGAAATGAACGCGGAGAGGGCGTTGAGCAGGGTGGTCTTGCCCGAGCCCGTGCCGCCCGACACGATGATGTTCAGCCGCGCCTTGACCGCCGCCTCGAGCAGCTGCATCATGCCCGGGGTGATCGAGTTCTTGGCCACCAGATCGGCCGGCATCAGCTTGTCGGTGCCGAAGCGGCGGATGGACAGCAGCGGTCCATCCACCGCCAGCGGCGGAATGATGGCGTTGACGCGCGAGCCGTCTTTCAACCGCGCATCTACCATGGGGTTGGATTCGTCCACGCGGCGGCCCACCTGCGAAACGATCTTGTCGATGATGCGCAGCAGATGGCCGTCGTCGTGGAAACAGACGTTGGTGAGCTCGAGCAGGCCGGCGCGCTCCACGTACACGTGCTTGGAGCCGTTGACCAGGATGTCGGAAATGCCCGGATCCTGCAGCAGCGGCTCGAGCGGCCCCAGGCCGAACACCTCGTGCAATACTTCGTCGCTGATCTGCTGCTTCTCCGCCGCCGTGAGCAGCGTCGGCTCGCTGTTGACAATGGCCAGCGCGGCCTGCCGCACCTCGGCGCGCATGCGCTCGTCGTCGACCGAGGAGAGCGCGTCCAGGTTGATCCGGTCGAGCAGCTTGCGGTGTAGAGTGAATTTGAGTTCCTGGTATTCCGGCTTCAGCCCGGTCTTGCGCTCGGCGTTGCGCATCAGGCGCTGCTCCCAGCCGGGTTCTTCGCGGAGGACGGTTTCGCTGGTCATGGCTTGGCTGCCGACGGCGGTGCCGTCGCCGGACTCAGGACCGCCGGGCCCAGGAAGGGTTGCGGCATCACCGGCTGCGCGCGCGGGCCGGTCGCCGGCAGCGCGGTTTCCGGAGTCACCAGCACGATCAGCTCGGTTTTGGTTTTGGTGACGGAACGGCTCTTAAACAGCGCCCCCAGCACCGGAATCTGGGCCAGCCCGGGCACCTGCGAGAGATTCTCGATCACGCGGTCGTCAATCAGGCCCCCGATGACGAAGCTCTGGCCTTCCCCCAGTTCGATGTCGGTCTCCAGGCGCCGCGCCGTCAGCGCCGGAATCTTGAATCCGGAGAGCGTCACCCCCGAGGCGAAATCGAGTGCCGACACTTCCGGCTTCACATGCAGCCGGATGGTGTGGTGGGTGGTGAGTTGCGGCAGAAACGAGAGCCGGATGCCGAACTCTTTGTACTGCACCGAAATGGCTCCGGCGGCGGCGCCGCCCTGGGCCACCGGCACGGGGAACTCTCCGCCCGCCAGAAAACTGGCTTCTTTGCCGCTGGTCGCGACCAGGTTGGGCTCGGCCAGAATCTGCAGCAGCCCGCGGGTCTGCAGATCGCGGATCAGCACCCCCAGGTTCAAGTCCGGCCGGAACGCGAAGACATTGAGAATATCGGAGAGCGAGAACGTGGTCTGCGTTCCGAGAGTGGCGGCCGGTAAGGTGCCGGCGATCGAGGAGAGCGTGCCGGACGGGAACTGTCCGGTCGCGATCCCGCCCGGCATGTTCAAGGCTCCGGTCGAGAGCAGGTTGACGCCGAAGTCGCGCGCCGCCGTGCGGTTCAGCTCGGCGAAGCGCACGCGCAGCAAGATCTGGCTTTCGGGAGGCGGAGGGGCAACCTCCAGATTGCTGACCGCGCCTTTGACTGTGGCCGCCACCAGCGCCAGCGCGCGGTCGGCCACGGCCTGGCTGCTGGCCCGCCCCACCAGGGCCAGCGAGTCGCGCGAGGCGCGCACCTCGATCGCCTCGGAGGGAAAGGTTTCGCGCAGCAGCCGGCTCATGGGGCGCAGGTCCGGGTCGACCGTGACATTGTAGGTACGGCGGACGCCGGATTTCGACCAGACCACCATGGTGGCCCGGCCTACGGCCTTGGCGTGGAAAATCACTTCGTGGCGGCTGGCCGTCACCGTGTCCACGATCTCGGGACTGCTGGCCGCCACCCGCACCACCGCGGGGGGACAATCGATGACGATCCCGGCGCCCACCGCGAGGGTCAATTCCACGGCGTCGGAAGGCTCGGCGGCTGCCGCCCGGAACACGGCCAGAGCCAATGCCAGGCCGGCCAGCGCGCGGGTCGGATGGAGTTTCATTGCGGTTGCTCCTGGTCGGCCTCCGGGCTCGCCGGCGGCGCGGGCTCTTGCTCCGCAAACACTGCCGCCGCCGGGGCCGGTGCGGCGTCCCGTTCGGGTTCTACCGTCTCCTCGGTCTTCAGATTCCCGCGAATCACCAGCACGCGTTCGGGCGGCGGCGGAGCCGCCAGGGGCACAGCCGCCGGCGCGACCTGCGGACGCGAGGAGGCGCGTTGCCGCGGCCGGCTGGCCGCCGGGGCGGCGGCGTTGCCGCGGTCGAGCGCGTACATCTCGCGCAGATCGTGGCCCGGGGGTTTGGCCGTGCCTTGGTCGGTCGAGTTGCGCAACACCAGCTGAATCCGCCCCTCGTTATTCGCCAGCGTCAGGACTTCGGCCTGCGCCGGATTCACCAGCAGGGTCACCACCGGCGTGCTGATCGACTGGCTCTTGGCGTCCACCTGAATGGTCTTTCCGGCCGACAGCACGGCGATATTCTGCAAGACCGTCGTCGTGACCGTGTCGTCGCGCCCCGGCGGACGGCCGGTCACCAGCACGTCCACGCGCATCCCCGGCAGCACGAACCCGGCCACCCCCACCACGTCGTTGACCCGCACCGCCAGGGCGCGCATGCCCGGAGGAATCAGCGGCGCCACTCCGCCGCCGGAGCCGCGCACCGCCAGCCGCGCTTCCACCACCGGCTCGTCCGGCTGGATGGGGCTCATCACCGGACGGTCGAGCACCTCTTCGGTGCGCGAGAACGCGCCATGCGGGAACAGCTTCTCCGGCACGCTGGTGAGTTTGACCGACTGCGGGGTGATCACCGCCCCCATCGGCAGGGCCCCGACCGCCACCACCAGCGGCTTTTCGGCCTGCCACGGCCGTTTCTTACCGGCGCTCGAGGCCGCGCGGTAGAACACCACCGAGACCACGAAGGCCCAGACCAGGCTGAGCCCGACTACAATGACGAACCGTCGATCGAGTCGCATCTTTTCCGCCTAATCCTTCCCATCGGCCGGTTGGCACAGGTCCTTTAGCCCCGCCGGCCGCCGCACCAGCAACGCAGCCATTTTGTCCCGGTACACCAATTGCCATTCCGGATCCCGTTCGAGCACGCTCGCGAGCGGCCAATCGAGCGGCAGCAGTGCGACATCGAAGCGGTAGCGGGCCAACACCTCCGGCCATGGGCGGGCGGCGGTTAACAGGATCTGGTAGTCGCGGCCGAGGGCCGGGCCGTAAAAATCGCTGCGTCCGTCGAAGAAGACGCGCTGCCTTGGATAGAAGCGGAAGATCAGGTAGTCGCCCCATTGGTCGGAGGTCAGGATGCGCGGCGCAGGCGTCGGGGAGGGGGTCAGGCGGTCGAGGTTGCGGGCCACCGCGGCTACCGGGAAGCGGATCTCGGGGAAGTCGCCCAGCTGCGTATGCGCCAGCGAGAACGATAAGACCAAGCCGCCCAGCAGCGGCGCCCACACACTCAGGCGGGGGGCGCGGCCGAGATCCTGGCCGGCTTGCCAGAACAGGGCGGCCGCCGAGCGGGCGGGGGCGCGCGCGCTCCAGGCGCTCCACCAGGAGGCGCACTCGGCCGCCACCACGGGCGCGGCCGCAATGGCGAACAGGGGGATATGGCGGGCCGAGCGCAGAGCAGCCAGCCCCCACACCAGCACCAGCCCTCCTTCGAACCACTGGCGGCGGGCCAGGGTGCGCGAGGCCAACGCCACCCCGGCCAGCAGCAGGCCGGCAAACACGACCATATTCTCCGACCGAATGCTGGGGGATTGAAGCTCCTGCACGTTGTCGAGAATCCACGACGACCCCAGGTAGCTGGCGATGTGCTGATGCAGCCGCCATCCGTAGGGGTTCAGCAGCGTGGCCGCGGCCGACAGTCCCCACAGCCAGCCATAGCGGCGCACGGCCGCGCGGTTGCGCTCCGCCGCGCTGGCCGCCACCAGCACCAGGAGGGTGGCCAGCCAGGCCACGAAAGCGCCGTGCAGATTGGCCCACACCGCGGTCAGCGGGACCAGCAACCACAGCCGCCAGCCGGGCCGCCGCCGGTCCTCGTCCACGATCCAGAGCCCCAGCGTGAAGCCGAGCAGCGAGAAGATGTGCGGCCGGGCCAGGTAATGCACGCTGGAGGCGTTGATCACCGTCAGGGTCACGGCCGCGGCCAGCCAGAATCCCGCCCCGCGCCGCAGCAGCCAGCACAAGAGACAGGTGGCCGCCAGGCACAGGACCGCGGCCGACAGACCGGCTACGCCGGACAACCCCTGCCACCGGTGGCCGAGCGCGAACAGGACATCCGACAGCCACTCCCACGAGAACCAGGGCGCGTCCGGCCGGGAGAACGAGAACAGGTCGTGGACGGGCACGGCCCTCGCCTGGAGGATGAAGTCTCCGGTGCGGATATGCCATCCGGTATCCCCATCGGCCAGCAACGCCTGCAGCGTCAGGGGGCGTCCGAAGGCCACCACCAGCAGGGCCACAAAAAACAGGTCCGCGAGCGAGGGGGTGACGAGCGTGAGTGCCGCCCTCCGGATGCGAGTCCGCCAGTCAGGCATGGGTCCTACTGAACAGATCGGCCCGCCGGGCCGGGGCTTGGAACGGGGTACCAGGACTCGTACTATAGTCCCGGCGTTGCCGGAACCGTAGGGTGAAGGCTGTAGGAGAACCCGTGCTGCTCTGTCAATTCGCCGGACTGCAGGTGTTGGACGCCGTAACCACGCTGTGGTTCCTGCACCGCGGCGTGGCCGAAGCCAACCCCCTGATGGGGTGGGCGCTGGCTTGGGGTGCGCAACCCGTGTGGGGGTTGGCCGCCGCCAAAGCGTTGGGCCTGGCCCCGGCGCTCTGGGCCTGGCACAGCCGCCGCCACCGCTTGCTGCGGCGCATCAACCTGCTGTTTGCGGCCTGCGTGGCCTGGAATCTGGCCGCGGGCTGGCTGGGTCCTTCCCTGCGGTGACCGCGGCGCCGGACTTGCTGCATTTTTCGGTCGGAACTAAGAGCCCAGCGGCTCTCGCCCGCCGGGTCCGGGTTCGATAAGTAGAGACGCGAGGTCCCGATGCGTCTCCATTCCCGGAACGGCCGGAGGCGGGGCAGCGTGCTGGTGGAAGGCGCGCTGGTCACGCTCCCCCTGCTGGCCTTATTGTGGGGCATCCTCGACGTCTCCTTTGCGATCTTCATCAAGAACACTGCGTCTTGGGCGGTCCGCCAGGGAGTGCGATACGCCGTGACCAGCCAGACCATGCCCGGTCTGGGACACGACGATTCCATCAAGACCACAGTGCGTTTGTACTCGGTCGGGTTGCTGGACGCGCTCAGCCCCGATCACAACGGCATGAACCGGGTCCAGATTCAGTACTACGACCCCGTGAGCCTGGCGCTCGTCACCGGGCCCGGAAGCAACGCCGGCGGCAACATCGTGGTGGTTTCCGCGACGGGCCTGTCGTGGGCCTGGATGGTGCCGCTGCTGCGCAGCAAGACGCCGCTGCAGTTCTCGGTGGCGTCGGCGGACGTGATGGAGGCGTCTCCCCTTGGCGGTCCTCCTCCCCGGTAACGGCGTGCCCCTCCGGCGCCCGCCGCGCCGCGCGCGCGGCAGCGTCATGATCGAAATGGCGCTCATGGTTTCGGTGGCGGTCCCCATTCTGCTCGGAGTGACCGGGCTCGGCGTGCGCCTCGGGCGCACCTTGGCAGGACTGCAGCTCACCCGGGATGTGGCCCACATGTATGCCCTGGGCACCGACTTCTCGCTCCCCGGCACCCAGGCCATCGCCCGCACCCTCAGCCGCGATTTCAGCCTCACCGCCGGCGGGACCGGCGTGCTGGTGCTCTCGCGCGTGGTGAGGGTCTACCAGACCGACTGCAATGCCGCTGGGGTGCCTACCTGCCCCAACCTGAACCAGACCGTGTTCGCGCAGCGCCTGGTGATCGGCAATGCCGGCCTGCGGGCCAGCGCCTTCGGCACGCCGCCCGGCTCCTACATCGATGCGGAGGGGAACATCAGCTCCGCCAACTACTGCAAGCAGCCGTCGCTGATCGCCCACGGGTTTGACGCGGTGCTTACGCTCGCGCAGGGGCAGTCGGCGTACGTGACGGAAGGGTATTTCTCCATGCCCGAGATCAGCCTGGCCTACCTCGGGTCACCGGGAGGAGGTTATTATGTCCGGCTCCTGTTGTGAACGGAAACCGCCCGAGGAGCGCGGCCGAAAGGGGTACGCGCTGATTTTCGGCGCCCTGATGCTGTTCTTGATTCTGGTTCCCGCGGCGGGACTGGCCGTCGACGTCGGCATGATGTATCTGACCCAGTCCCAATTGTCGGCCGCCTCCGACGGCGCGGCCCTGGCGGGCGCGCGTGCGCTCAGCCGCGGCACCGACGATGCCACGCAGCGTGCCAATGCGGAAGCCACCGCCAACTCCTACTTGCACGCGAATTTTCCTTCCGGGTATCTGTGGAGCACCAACCTGCAAGTCAACAGCGTGGCAGCCACCGACTCGCAGTATCTCCGTTCCGTGACGACCACCGCGAGCGTGGATCTGCCGCTGGTCTTCCTGCGCATCTTCCGCTCCACCAGCACCGCGGTGTCCACCCACTCCAAGGCCACCCGGCGCGACGCCAATATCATGATCGTCATGGATCGTTCCGGTTCGTTGCAAACCAGCGGCGCGTGCGCCCCGCTCAAGGCCGCGGCCGTCAACTTCGTCGACAAGTTCGCCGAAGGGCGCGATAACCTGGGATTGATTACGTTCGCCACCAGCGTCCGGGTGGAGTCTCCCTTGTCCACCACCTTCAAGACCAGCGTGGAGTCCACTCTGAACGCCGTCACTTGTCGCGACAATACCAATACCTCCCACGCCATCTGGCAAGGCTACAAGGAGATGGTGGCCCTGAACCAGCCGGGCGCGTTGAATGCCATGGTGGTGTTCACCGACGGGTTGCCCACGGCCATTAGCGAGGATTTCCCGATCAAGGTGAATCCCAACACGTGCCTCCCCAAGCCCGCCCTCGGGTTGACTGGAGTCCTCACCGACGGCCCCAACGGCCTCTATGATTTGACCTCGCTCACGCCCACGGTGATCGCGGGCACGTCCCATTGCGCCTTCCCCGCGGTCACCGATCTGCAGTACGCGCCCCTCACCGATCACTGGGGAAATTCGCTGACCGCCACCAGCTACAAGAGCGTCACCTACAGCGGGGCCGGCCTCAAAGTGTCGAGCTCCTCGAACGTCGACAACTTCTCGACCAACGCCACCGATCATGCGGCCTTGCGAGTGCGGCGCGGGGATCCGGATCCGCTGCAGGCCAACCGGTCTCTGCCGGGCGTCGTCATTTTCACCATCGGGCTCGGAGCCGGCGTGGATACGGTTCTGCTGAAGCGCATGGCCAACGATCCGTCCCTGACCCCCAATCCGGTCGCCGCGGGAGCTGCCGGCAAGTACGAGTTCGCGGGGGACGCCTCCCAGCTCAACGACGCCTTCACGCGGGTGGCCTCGGAGGTGCTTCGTCTGGCGCAATGACGAGGCAGCCTGCCGATCTAAGGGTTTCACTCCGGTCCGCCGATGGGAGCTAATAGGGAAACCTCCGCCGGCATGGCACAGACGGGCGCACAGTCCACATCGCTTCGTTGGAAACCGCTGATCGTCTGCCCTCACCCCGAGATGTCTCGCCTGGTTCGGTCGGCTCTGCGCGAACTGGGCTTCACCGACGTCTGCCCGCTCTCCGAGTATCCGCGTCCGGGTTCGATCGCTGGTCTGGCGGCGCAGCAGGGGTGCAACATCTGCTTTCTGGACGTGGCTTCCAACCAGGACCAGGCGCTGCTGTTGATCGGCGAAGCGGCCCCGGCCGTGCCGGTGGTGGCGTTGAACCCGCATAACGATGCGGATCTCATCTTGCGCTGCCTGCGCCGGGGAGCTTGCGAATTTGTCTCCGAGGCCTCCGCCGAACAGGTCCGGGCGGTCCTCGAGCGCCTGGCGCGTCTGCGGGCCCCGGCCGAGCAGGCCCACGCGGCCACGGTCTATGGGGTGATGCCGGGAAAGCCAGGTTGCGGCGCCAGCACGCTGGCGGCGCACCTCGCCATCGAGATGAAGCGCGGCGGCGCCGGCCCGGTGCTGCTGGTGGATGTCGATTGCATCACCGGCAGCATCGCCTTCTTGCTGAAAATGCGGTCTTCCTACCACCTGGGCGACGCGGTCCGAGACTGCTTGCGCCTGGACGCGGATCTCTGGGGCCGCCTCGTCACTCCCTGTCAGGGGATCGATGTGCTGACCGCTCCCGAAAACGCCGCCACCCCGGTGCCCATTGACCGGCCGGCGGCCATGGAGTTGATCTGTTACTGGCGGGAACACTACCCGCGCATCGTGCTGGACCTGCCGGGGGTGGGCGCCGTGGGTTCGGATTTCGTGCCGCTAGTGGACGAACTCCTGCTGGTGACTACCAATGAGCTGTCGGCCTTGCATGCCACCCGGCGCTCGCTCGAATGCCTGGAGCAGAGCGGCCTGGAACGCCAGAAGCTCAAGCTGCTGGTGACGCGCTATACGCCCGCCACCGGCCTCAAACGCGAGGATGTGGAAACCGCCCTCAAGCTGGCGCCTTACGCCTTGTTGAGCAACGACTACGATGCCGTCCAGCGGGGCGTGCTGGAGGGCAAGCCCGTGGCCCCCGGCTCGCACTATGGCCGCAGTATCCACCTCTTGGCGGAACGCCTCCTGGGCACCGAGAACGCCCCCAAGAAACGGACTTCGCTGTTCGGCCTGCTGCCCGCGCGGGCGTGACCGGCTGAATTGTAAAGTAATGTAAATCAGACTCGTAACTCCGTAATTTCGCGGATAGGCCGCAGGCGCCTTTGCTGCTAACTTCGAAGACGTAAGGATTCCCTCTCAACGAATCAGACAGGAGGCATGATGAAGCTCTACTTCAAGGATTTCTGGGATGACACCCAGGGCCAGGATTTGGTGGAGTATGCTCTCGCCGCCGGCATGGTGGCGGTGGCGGCTGTGGCAGCTATGCCGCAGTTAAGCGGGACGGTCAACAACGTATTCTCCAAGATCGCGTCCATCATCGACAAGTCAGTCACCTAGAGCCAGCAGAGCTGTGGCGCCATGAGTCGTCAGAGAGAGGGGCTGCCCCTGCGCCGGGTTGGCCCCTTTTCCTTTCTCGCGGAGCCGCCGCCGATCCATCCCGCCGATGTATACTGCCAAACATGCAGCCGGGACAACGCCGCGTTACCCGCCGGAACCTGGCTCGACTCGCGGCCGCCGGCGCCGGAGCGGCCTTGGCCGTCCAGGGTCAATCGCCGATACCGCCGGCCTCGCAGAATTCCACCGGGCTGACCCGCCACATCGCCGAATTCATCGTCCGCACCCCTTTCTCCGATTTGCCCCGCGCCGTGATCGAACTCGGAAAGAAATCGATCCTCGACGGCCTCGGCCTCACGCTCGTGGGCTCGGTCGCCGCGTCCGGCGCCCTGGTTCGCGCCTATCTGCAGTCCTTGGGCGTCGCCGGGGGAAATGCCACGATTGCCGGCTCGCCGTTGAAATCCGCGGTGCGGTTCGCGGCGTTTGCCAACGGCATCGGCATTCATGCCGATGATTATGACGACACGCAACTCGCCGTGGCGCCGGACCGGGTCTACGGCCTGCTAACCCACCCCACCGCCCCTTGTCTCTCGGCGGCCCTGGCCGTGGCGGAATCGCGGGGCGCTTCCGGTCGCGACCTTCTGCTCGCCTATCACCTGGGCGTCGAGGTAGAGAGCAAGATCTCGGAAGCCATCGCGCCCCGCCATTATCAGGACGGCTTTCATTCCACCGGCACCTGCGGCCCGTTTGCGGCCGCGGCCGCCGCCATCAAACTGCACGGCGCCAATGCCGATGTGTGCGCCCGCGCCTTGAGCATCGCTGCCAGCCAGTCCTCCGGCTTGCGCGAGAACTTTGGCACCATGACCAAGCCGTTGCATGCCGGCCATGCCGCCGAATCCGGCATCGTTGCCGCCGACCTGGCGTTGCTCGGCTGGACCGCCAGCGATCGCATTCTGGAAGCGGATAACGGCTTTTTCCACGCGGCCGGCGGCGGATTCGATCCCAACGCCATCCGGCTCGGCGACCCCTGGACGTTCGCGTCCCCGGGTGTCTCCCTCAAGCCCTTTCCGTCAGGCTCCCTTACCCATCCCGCCATGTCGGCGCTGCTGCGTCTCATTCGCCAGAACCACATCACTGCCGCGCAAGTCGAGCGCCTGGATGTCGGCGCCAACCGCAACATGCCCAACGCCCTCATTCACCACCGTCCCACGGATTCCCTCCAGGCCAAGTTCAGCATGGAATTCTGCATGGCTTCGCTGTTGCTCTACGGCAAGGCCGGGCTGAGCGAGTTCGAAGATGAAGTGGTGCGGCGGCCGGAGGTGCAGGCCATGATCCAGCGCGTGCGCTTCGGCGTCAACGCCGAAGCTGAGAAAGCCGGCTATGACAAGATGACCAGCATTCTCGATCTCCATCTGAAGGACGGCCGCACCCTTTCCGGGCGCGCCGATTTTGCGAAAGGCAACCCGGCCGATCCCATGAGCTTCGATGAAGTCGCCGCCAAATTCGAGGATGGAGCCCGCTTCGCCAAGTGGCCCGCGGTCAAAACGCAAGCCCTCATCGCCAGCGTGCGGAAACTGGAAGAGATTCCGGATGTGCGGACTCTGACAGCGTTGCTGAGTAGTTGAAACCTATGAATTGGCTGGCTGCGCCTATCCATAATAAAGGACGAATGATGACGAACCGATTTCTGCTCTTGCTGGCCCTCGCGGCTCCTGCCTTTTCCCAATTGACGCCTGCCGCCACCTGGGCCACTCATGCCGCCAACGAATATCAGGCGTATCCCAACCTCACCTATGTGACGGCCAGCGGTATCGAGCAGAAGCTCGATATCTATAAGCGGCGCGACCCCGGCCCGCATCCGACCCTGATCTACTACCACGGCGGTTTCTGGGCGGCCGGCAACAAAGAAGGCGCGCTCATGACCCTCATGCCCTGGTTTGAAATGGGTTGGAACGAGGTCAACGTGGAATACCGGCTGGCCCGCGTGGCCTTGGCGCCGGCGGCGGTCGAAGATTGCCTCTGCGCGCTCAAGTTTGTCGTGGCTCAGGCCAAAACCTACGATGTCGATGTGAACCGCATTGTGGTGACCGGCGAATCGGCGGGCGGGCATCTGGCCTTGACCACCGGCATGGTTCCGGCCAGCACCGGGCTCGACAACGAGTGCACCGGCCCGCGCATCCCCAAAGTGGCCGCCATCATCAACTGGTTCGGCATCACCGATGTGAATGACGTGATCGACGGCCCCAACCGCCGCGATATCGCCGCCACCTGGCTGGGCAGCCTGCCGGATCGCGTCGAGATTGCCAGGCGCGTCTCGCCCCTCACCTACGTGCGCGCCGGGCTTCCGCCCATCCTCACCGTCCATGGCGATGCCGACCCCACCGTCCCGTACCCCGAGGCCGTGAGTCTGCACAAGGCGCTTGACCAGGCCGGCGTCCCCAACCAACTCGTGACGGTTCCGGGCGGAAAGCACGGCAACTTCACGCCCGAAGAGCGGACAAAGATATTCCTAACGATTCGCGAATTTCTTGCGAAGAATGGACTTGCCGGGAAGTCGTAAAAAGCGATTAATCAAAGTGAACATTGACGGCCCGGCGACCGTGCTCGATTCTGAAGAGCATGGATGCTTTGCTGATCGTGCCGGCAGTCGCAGCGACCTTCGGAGGCACGTACTACCTCGGCAAAGCTTGTTTGATGCTGTTCGTCAGTTCCCTGGAGCACAGCCGCAACGCCAAGCCGCCCGCGGCCACGCGGAACGAGCTGCCGGCGCGCGCGCTCCGCTCCGCCAATACTCTCGTTAGTTAACTTTCCTTCTGAAAACGAGCAGGCTCAAGCTTTTGTCGCCAGCGACAAGAGCGTGCGCCGCACCACGGCCTTGGTCAGCGGAACCTTGTAAGCGTTCTTGGCCAGCGGATTGGCGCCTTCGAGCGCGGCTTCGGCGGCCTGCGCCGCCAGTTCCGGCGTGATTGGCTTTCCAGCCAGCATCGCTTCCACCTTGGGCAGCCGCCAGGGGATGGGCGCGACGCCCCCCAGGACGATTCGGGCGCTCTTGCAGACTTGCTGATCCATCTCCAGCACGATGGCGGCGCTGACTACCGCGTGTGTCCAGGCTTCGCGGTCGAGCACCTTGTGGTACGTGCTCCGGGTATGGGGGCGTGCCGCCGGCAGATCCACCGCGGTTAGAATCTCGTCCTGGGCCAGGACGTTTTCGCGGGCGGCGTCCACGCGCGGCAGGGCGAAGAACTCGGCCGCGGGAATGGTTCGCTCGCCGTCGGAATTCGTCACCCGAAATTTCGCGTCGAGCGCCACCAGCGCCGGCGCCGTATCCGACGGATGCACGATGAAACTCGGACCGCCGCCGAAGATGGCGTGAAACTGATTCTCCCCGGTGATGCTGAAACACTGTTTCCCGCCGGCCTTGAAGCACGGGAAGCCATTGCGGTAATACCAGCACCAGGGCCGCTGGCACACGTTGCCGGCCAGTGTCCCGGCGTTGCGGATCTGCGGCGTGCCGACGCTTTCCGCCGCCTCGGCCAGCACGGTGTAGCGGCTGCGGATGGCGGGCTCGCGGCTGAGCGTATCGAGCGTGATCAGCCCGCCGATCTGCACCTCTCCCGCCTTCGCCGAGACCTGGTCCAGCTTGCGGATCGATTTCAAATGCACCAGAACATCCGGCTCGACCAGGTGCTCTTTCACCATGCCCAGCAGATCGCTGCCGCCGCCCACCGCCACCGCATTCGGCTGTCCGAGTTTGGCGACGGCGTCCTTCGCGTCCCGGGCATTCACATTGGCAAACGATTTCATGCGAGCACCCCCAGAATCTTCTCGCGCGTGATCGGCAGGTCGTTGACGCGCTTCCCGATGGCGTTATGAATGGCGTTGCCCACCGAGGCCGGCGAAGGAATGATGGTCGGCTCGCCCAGCGTCTTGGCGCCGAACGGCCCGTAGGGGTCCTCGGTCTGGATCCACAGCACGTCCACTTCCGGCGTGTCGAGATGGGTGAGGATGCGAGCCCCGTAATAGCCGGCATTCAACGGTTGCCCGGAGGCGCGGTCGTAGAGCAGTTCTTCGTGCAGCGCCATCCCAATCCCCATGGTGGCCCCGCCCTTCACCTGGCTCTCGGCCGTCAGGGGATTGACGATGCGGCCGCTGTCGTGCGCTGCCACATATTTGGTCACCCGGACGTGGCCGGTTTCGGTATCGACTTCCACTTCGGCGAAGTGGGCCACAAAGCTGTAGCGCGCCTGCCCGGTGAGCGGCGCCGGGTTGGCATTCACGGTGGCGGTGAGAAGCTGGTTTCCCTGCGGCAGTCCCTTTTCCGCCATCTGCCGCTTGAGGTCTTTGGCGGCTTCGACCACGGCCCATCCCGTCTGCGTGGTGGTGCGGCTGCCCGACTCGCCCACCGAAAACGGGCAGCGGTCCGTGTCTCCCCAGATCACATCGATCTTTTCCAGCGGCACGCCCAACTCCTCGGCCGCGATCAAGGCCATGGTGGTCTTGGCGCCGGTCCCGATATCGGTCACCCCCACGTGCAGATGGTATGTGCCGCGCGCGTCCAGGTCGATCACCGCGCTGCTTCGTCCCATACTGGAGGAGAAGGAGCCCATGGCCATGCCCGCGCCGCGCTTGACCGGCCCCGATCCTTCACCCGGCGCGTGCCAGCGCTTCCTCCACTCAAAGGCTTCGGCCCCGCGGCGAATGCAATCTTCCAGACCGATGCTGGTGTAAGGAATCTGGTCGTTGAGTTTCCGCGTCATGTTTTTCAGGCGGAACTCCACCGGGTCCATCTTCAGCGCGTAGGCCACATCGTCCATCAGCGACTCGATGCCGAACACGCCCTGCGGAAAATCCGGCCCGCGCAGGTTCGCCGAGACGGCCTTGTTGGTGTAGGTGGGATACACCAGCCGCTCCACGTGCGGGCATTGGTAGATTTCGATGCCGGCGATCCCGCCCGTGCCTTTGCGGTACGGCCCCATGCCGCTATAACCGCGCAGCTGAATGGCGGTGAGCGTGCCGTCGTTGCGCACTCCCACCTTGTAATACTGCTTGGTGGGCCAGCGCCCGTGGACGGCGAGAAAATCTTCCTTGCGCGTGAACTCGATTTTGACCGGCGCGCCCGCCTGCTGGGCCAGCACCGCCGCCATCAGCTCGAAATCGTGATCCTGGTTCTTATTGCCGAAGCCGCCGCCCATGAACTGGCAGATGATGCGAACCTTTTCCGGCGCTAGTTTCAGATCGCGCGCGATTTCGGTGTGGCAATTCGAGATTCCTTGCGTGGGAGTGTGGACCGTGAGCCGGTCGCCGTCCCACTGCGCGATGGCCACCCGCGGTTCCAACTGCGCGTTATTGATGTGCGGCGAGGAATACTGGTCTTCGAACACGCGGTCGGCGGCGCGCAGGCCCTCGTCGATGTTGCCGCGGCGGTACTGCTCCGGCTCGTGAGCCCCGCGCGCGGTCGGCGAAAGATTCCCGCCCGGCTGAATCTCGGGCGCGCCGGGCTTGAGCGCGTCCTCGGGCTCCAGCACGAAGGGCAGCACTTCGTAGTCCACCGCGATCAGCCGCGTGGCCTCTTCGGCGGTGTGCCGGTCGGTGGCGGCCACCGCGGCCACGGCGTCTCCCACAAAGCGCACCGGATCGTTAAAGAGATAGCGTTTGTTGCGCATGTCGCCGCTGCCCCAGATCACGTCGCAATTTTCGTGAGTGAGGATCGCTTTGACGCCGGGCAGCGCCTGGGCGCGCGACAGGTCGATGCGCCGGATGCGCGCGTGCGGGTGCGGGCTGCGCAGCACCCGCGCATACAGCATCCCCGGCAGGCGCAGATCGCCCGTGTACGTGGCGGTTCCCGTGACGCGTTTTTCCGCGTCGATGCGGCTGGTGGGATGGCCCACGGTCTTCAAGGTGTTCATGCTTTCCTCCTTGAATCCGCCGCGAGCGTGGCCGCCGCGGCCAGCACCGACTCCACGTAATGGTTATAGTTGCCGCACCGGCAGATGTTGCCGGTCATGCCCGCCCGCACCTCGTCCGTCGTCGGATGCGGATTGTGATTGAGCAGAGCCTTGGCGCTCATCAATTGGCCCGAGGTGCAGAACCCGCACTGCGGGCCGTCATGCTCGATGAAAGCTTCCTGCAGCGGATCGAGCTTGCCGTTCTGCGCCAGGCCTTCCACTGTCTGCACCGTGCGGCCATCGGCCCAGACAGCCAGCTGGCTGCATGAGTAGACGTTCTTGCCGTCCAGCAGCACCGTGCACGCGCCGCATTCGCCGCGGTCGCAGCCGATCTTGGAGCCGGTCAGCCCCAGGTGATCGCGCAGCACTTCCGCTAACGTCCAGCGGTCTTCCACGTCAAGGCGGTGGACAGTCCCGTTGACGGTGAGCTTCACGGTGGTGTGGGGAACCGCAGCCGCCGCCTTCGCGGTCTGGCCCTGTAGAGGCACGGTTGTGGCCACCAGGCCGGCCCCCGTTCCCTCGACAAACCTCCGACGCGAGATCTTGCTCATGGGAGCCCCTCCAGGCTTGTTGACTCTTCTGGCATCCTATCGTGGCCGGACCGCAGGCGTCAATCGGGCCGCTGGTTCCGGGCCTCGGTACAGCGAGTCGTCTACAAAAGAATGGCGAGGCGATTGACGGTGTCGCGATCCTGCACGGCCCGACTCCAGACATCTTTTCTCTAAGTGTGAGGCCCCTGGCAGTTGCCAGCCGTCGCCCCAATGGATAACACTGAAGGACGATGAGTCTGCCCTATCAAATCGCCGCCCTGTTCCGCCGCGACCTCACGCGGCTTCTGCAACAAGTGCAGTCCTTCTCTGACGAAGCGGCGTTATGGAAGACCGTGCCGGGAGTCGCCAATTCGGTGGGAAACCTGGTGCTTCATCTGGAAGGCAACCTGCGCGAGTACATTGGCCGCCAACTGGGCGGCGTCTCGTATCACCGCCAGCGGGATTCGGAGTTCGCCAAAACCACGCTCCCCGCCGCCGATCTCGTGCGACGAGTCGAGGCCGTCCAGGAACTCATCCCTCGCGTCATTTCGACGCTTTCTCGCGAAGAGTGCGAAGCGCTGTTTCCGGAAGACATTCTCGGCGCGCCGGGCGCCACGCAGCAGGTCTTGATCAGCCTGCACGGCCATCTCAATTACCACCTCGGCCAGATCGATTATCTGCGCCGCGTCCTGACCGGCGGTGCCGCGGTCGATTACGCCGGCCTCTGAGCTTCTGATGTGGGGCAGGCGATTCGCCTGCCAAGCCCCTACCGTGGCAGTCGCCGCGCCCACGCGATCATGGCATCCGCCACCGCCCCAGGCTGCTCCACAATGACGGCATGGGCGGCGTGCGGGATCCGCACCACGGTCACCCGCCTCGAACCAAACTCCTCCACCAATTCGTTCGCCGCCGACGGCGGCTTGTACGGGTCGTTGTCGCCCTGGATATCCAGAATCGGAACCGTGCCCGCGTTATAGTACGCCGCCTGCGGCGTGGCGTCGCGCGCCACGATTTCCGCCGCCCGCACACTGGCATGAAATCCCGTCAGCCAACTGGTGGCGTCATTGCCGGGTGCAAAGAACACGATCTTCAGATGTTTCAGGCGCTCGGCTTCCGGTTGGGTCGGATCGGTGGCGATGGCGACCGACTGCTGCACCGCCGGGTCCGGTTTCTTCTGCGCCGCGCCGATCAGAATCACCGCCCGAGTCAACTTCGGAAAATCCACTGCCGTCATCTTGGCCACGAAATGGCCGAACGCATGTCCGGCCAGAATCGCCGGCCCGGTCTTCTCGTGTTCGATCGCGGCCGCCACGTCGCGCGCATAATCGTGCAGCGTCACGTTCGTCATCGGCCCGGTGCTGCGGCCGTATCCGCGCGGCTGCGGGCGCAAGACCCGGAATCCCGCGGCAGCCAGCCGCTCCGCCACCGGATCGAACTCCTCCGAATCGCGCCCCAGCGAAGGCAATAGCACCAGCAGCGGCCCGCTCCCCTCCGCGATGACTTCGATGCGGACATCCTCGCGCTGCACCACTTCCCGCGTGCGGCCCGCCGCGGTGCGCGGCTGACCCAGCGCCGCCACCACACTCGAACCGGCCAGCAACGTGAGGATCAGAGGTTTCACGGCCCTCCCATTGTACTCGCCGCCCGGCTACCGCGCGTGCTTCAACCGCAGACGCACGTACATTGTCACGCCGAACGGACGCGCGCCGTAATACGGACGAATCGCCGCCGGTACCGTATACGCAGTCACGTTTGCTCCGACGCCGGTCTCTACGTCCCGGAACGCGCCGAGATCCCGCGTGTAGCCCACGGTGTACGCCGCGATGCGGAAGGTGCTTCCCGCCGATCGGGCCAACTGGGCTTCGAGCGCCGGATCATCGGCAAAGAGCTCATCCTTATCCACACGCTCGATGCGGCCGGTCAGGAAGTTCTTCCGGCGCACCGGATAGACGGTTTCCGCCAGATACGAATTGAGATCGCGGCGGGTGAACGTGTCGTGATTGCGCCCCCAGATGACACTCGTGGACCAGGCATTGCCGAACCCCATGGGCCGCGTGTAGTGCAGCGACGCCGTGGCGCGTACCACATCGCCCGGCGTCTGCCGCTCGGGACCGGCGATGCGCCCGGCGGAAATCTGCGCCATCCAGTTCTTCGACGGAAACACCGACAAGCGTCCGGCGTAGGAGTCCATCGCACCCCAGTCGATGTCCCACCGGTATTCGTCGGGCTCGGCGCCATGGAAGCCGCTGGCCTCCAGCCGCAGCCATCTGTACTTCAGCGCCACGGTCGCCACGTTGTCGGCCAGGTGCGTCGAGTCCTGCCAGTGATGGCCCAGCGGGGCCTGCGGCAGGTCGGCGGCCGAGGCCCTGTGCGGAAACGCCACCGGCCCTAATGCCGGGTCGCCGACCGGCGCGTAATACATCTGCAGCATGCTGTGTTCTGAAAGCGGGCGCGTGTACTCCACTCCCAGGCCCATCAGAAAATCGTGCGGGTGTTGCGCATCCGCCAGCGGCATGCCGTACGCCGTTTCTCCGGTCTGAAACAGAAGCGGATACCGCTCCCCGGTCACGGTTGCCGGCTCCAGGCTAAGCATGGTTTCGAGCGTGACGCTTCCCTTGCCCAGGCCGTGCTCGGCCGAAATCATGAAGGCATTCAACGAATACAGCTTGTCGCCGCCGCGCGGCCCGGACTGCTGCGTATCGGCCACGAAAGCCTGGCCCATGAACATCAGGTTCCAGGACCCAATCCGCCGCATCAGCATCGGCATGCCGAATGATTGCGGATTGACGCTGGTCCCGGATGCCATGGTCATCGAGTAGAGCGCCGCGTCGTTGAAAGGCGGCGGCGGTTCGGCGGGCGTCTCTTGCCCCCGCGCCGGCGCTAGCGCGATGGTCATCCAAAAGCCGGCCGCCGCCAGACGCTTTCCTGCGCCGATTTTAGGCTTTTCCCGCAATGGCGAGTTTCGCGTTCAGACCGACACGGGCACTTTCTCGATCATGTTGTAGCGCTTCCGCATGGACAGAAACGGTTGTTCGATCGTGTAGTAAGTCAGCGTCGAGACCAGAACCACCACCGGAAGCACGCCCACCACCGCCGTTAGGAAAATGTTCGCGCTCACAGATAGCGCCGGAATCGTAAAGTACCAGCCTTTGCGCGCGAAAATCCAGACCACAATCGCGTGCACCAGATAGATCGAGTAGCTGATTCGTCCCAGGAAGCGGAGCACGATGTCCAGAATCAGCGGAACATAGCGCACAAACCCCAGATAGGCGGCCACGAACGCCGTCCAAACCACGGCCTCGATGGTGGGCCACGCCACCCGCCACTCTTGCTGGGCCGGATACCCGCCCGATCGATGAAACCCGTAGAGAACCGCCATCGCGCCCAGCAGAATGGCCGGAAAGAAGAACGCCAGCCTTCGCGGAATCCCGTATCGATGCAGGAGCCACGCCAGCAGCGCGCCGGCGAGAAACTGATCGGCCCGGCCCAGCGCCGTCCAGTAGGTGACGTCCAGGATATTGGCGCCGAGCGCCATCGCCCCCAGTCGCGCAACCCAGATCAGAACGGCCGCTTGGAGCAACGGCCACAGCCGGTTGCTGCTCAGGAAGTGCCGGATGGCGGGGAACAAAAGGTAAAGATGGGATTCGACGGAGACGCTCCACAACACTCCGGTCCACGCTCCGAACTCCAGTCCTCCACTCAGATAACCGAATTGCAGCACCGACGTCAGGAACCCGCCGATTTGGAATTGCGACCGGAATGCGTTCGCTCCCGTGATCAGGATGAAAAAAAACAGCGGGAACAAACGGAGAAACCGGTTCCAGTAGAAGCCCCGGTACGAAATGTTCCGCCCCAGCGAACCATACGTCAGAATGAAGCCGCTGATCACCAGAAACAGGGAGACGGCCGTGTGGCCTTCAATGACGGACGCCAGCAGAAAGTTCTTGGTATGCACCCAATCCGTGCTCTGCCACTCCCGGTGCAAAACCATCGGTGGGGAGAATAAGTGATAGCAGTGGTAAAAGAGGATCAGAAGGGCGGCGAACGCGCGCAGATGGTCGACTGCCGGCAGATACGTACGATTCGGGCTTTCCATTCACAACCCCAGGCTTCGGTCGCGCCAGAACTCAGGGTAGTACACAATCCGCGCTCCCCGCAGCCGCCGGTGATGCGACGCGTCAGCCCCGCCCGCCGCCGTAGTGTCCTAATCCTGCGTTGATCCTGGTGGCGGCCTCGGCAGAGCGGGCCGCCAGTGGATCACGCGGCTGACTGCCTCTTGATAAAGTCCCCGAGGAGTGGGACCGCAAAAGAGTATTTCCCGTGCCTGTTCTTGTAGATCAATCCAGCTTCCGACAGAGAGACGAGCATCTGATTAACGTGGCTGCCACTGAATGGTTTACCGAGCGCCCGATTAACGTCACTCTCTACAACTTCCTGAACCGTGAATTCCACTTCGCGGCTCGGCAGATACGCAATGATTTTCAACAACTCTCGCTGGCGATCAGTTGCCCTCGACCAGCGACCAGCAAAAAAGTCGGAATCTAACTTTCTCACGATTTCTTGAATCGGAATGGTCGGGAGTGGATGACCTGCATCTATAGCCTGAACCCACACGTCGAACACCTCCCGACAGACATATTGAACAAAGTATGGATACCCGCGAGTGATCGTCCAGATCGCTTTAATCGACTCCGGCGCAAAATCGACGGGGCAACTCTCCTTTTGGATTGGTTTTCGGATTGCCAGCGTGGTGTCCTCTTCACTTAACGGATTCAGGAAAACGATGTGGAACATGCGCTCTGCAAATGTGCGAGCCTCAACGAGTTTGGGAAAGAGCGTAGGCAACCCGGTCAAAGCGAGCAGATAGCGCACCCCTTTTCGCTGGAGCGATTGAAACACGTCAAGAAGAAGCGATAGCGGATACTGGTCCTTTGCGGCGTGATCAGCAAGGTTCTGCGCCTCGTCGTAAGCGAATATAATCCCTCTCTTGCCGGTAGCCTCGATGTGCGCCCAAACGGTTTCCAGAACATACTTGAGCTTGTCTGCCACCAATCCTGGCGTACTATCGTAAAAGCCCTTGAGCGCCGCAAAATCCAGTGTCAACGGCTGCGGTGCGCCTTCGGTAAATCCCGCTTTCTTCGCGGGTGTCATCCCGATAACAATTGAGCTTGTGACAACAGCTAAATCCGTCAACAGCCGGGTTGCAATGTTTGCCTCGCTAATGCTAGTTGATTCCGACAGATCGGCACCTGCCCACAACCAGCCAACTTGGATCGCCATCGGCTTAAACGTCTCCAGCAAAACCGTTTTTCCTAAGCCCCTAAGTCCGGTGAGCACCAAATTGTCCAGGATGGCATCCTGGTTAAGGAGCTTCTTGAATTCATCTCTCTCTTGTTCTCGCCCAGCCAAATAGGGTGGCATATGTCCCGCGCCGGGCTTGAACGGATTGCTGATCTTCCTAGAAACGGCCATTCCTCACGCCTCCGCCGTAGCCTAAATTTAGAACCTAGACTAAATTTAGGCTACGGAATGCGGAAAGTCAAGAGTGATTTACTCTGGTGGCTAAATTTAGTATATGATATAAATTTATCTTGACTACTAAGCCAGTCTTGATATGATTGAAGTGTGAAGCAAAAAGCCCCGATCAGCGTTGACGCGCTAACCGGGGCTGAATCCAACACAGCCGAAGCCGTATCGGACGCTCAATTCCATTATCCGGCTTCCGGTTGTGGATCTCAAGGAGATTCAAGCCGTGACCTGCCATTCCTGCCGGATCGACGCAAAGAAGTTTGGGAAACACCGTAACGGCCTCCAGCGATACCGCTGCGCCCAGTGCCGCAAGACGTACACCGAACCGCACGAGAAGCTCCTGGAGGGCATGACGACGCCAATGGACAAGGCGCTGCTGGTGCTGCGGCTGCTTGTGGAGGGCAATTCGATTCGCTCGATTGAGCGCACCACGGAGTTGCACCGCGACACAATCCTACGGCTGCTGGTGCTGGCGGGCGAGAAGTGCGAAAAGATCATGGCCGAGAAGATCCGCAACGTGGCAGTACGCGATGTAGAGTGCGATGAGCTTTGGTCTTTCACCGGGAAAAAGGAAAAGCGCGTGCGGCCCGAGGACGACCAGAACCTCGGTGATTGCTATACGTTCGTCGCAATCGAGCGCCATTCCAAGCTGGTGCTCAACATCGCAATGGGGAAGCGCGACCAGGCCACAACAGACGTTTTTATCGAAGGCGTCCGCCATGCCACGCGAGGAGAGTTCCAGATCACGACGGACGGCTTCGCGCCGTACAAGACTGCCATTCCGAATACGCTGGAAGATCGCTGCGACTATGCCATGCTCATCAAGGTTTACAGCAATCCGTCCACTGATGAGCACCGGTACAGCCCGCCCGAAGTCAGCAGCGTGGAGGAGGTCCCAGTCATGGGCCGTCCCGATCCTGAGCGCATATGCACTTCAATCGTGGAGCGGTCCAACCTCAGCACCCGTATGAGCGTTCGGCGCTTCACCCGCCTGACGAACGCGTTTTCGAAGAAATGGGAGAACCACTGGGCGGCTGTATCCCTCTGGTTCGCCTATTACAACTTCTGCCGGATTCACAAAAGCTTGCGAATCACGCCTGCGATGGCGGCTGGCATTTCAGAGCGCGTTTGGGACCTAGCTGATATTCTTGCAAGTTAAGGCGTTGCCGAAATCGGATTCTCCTGGCGCATCGCTCGTGCAAGCTTGACCCATTCGCAGGTTCCAGTGATCCGATACGAACAATTAAATGGATCATCGCAACCGTACTCCTTAGCGCATCGCTTCGCCTTCAATGCCCCGTCAATAAAGGCACTGAGGATCTTGTCGTGCACGGCCTCTCGTGACATCGATCCATCAACATGATGGATCATGGAACCAGTCATACGCTGGAAGATTTCGCGGGCTTTTGCCAGATTTCCACGCTCCTCAAAATGGTTTGGAGTTTCGCCGCGAGAATGGGCGATCCGGTGGACGCCGATAGCCGGGTCAACGTCCAGGATGAACACCGCGTCCGGAATCGGAAACCGCCCCTCCATCAGGGACCTGACCTCATCAACGTTGGCTCCGCGAGAGCCCTGGTAAGCGATACTCGAATAAAAATATCGGTCCAAGATCACGATGGAGCCGTTTTCCAGAGAAGGGCTGACTAATTCATCTACATGTTCGGTTCGATCATTAACGAAAGCCTCAAGCTCTTCTTGGGGTGATAGGCGACCAGTGCTTGCAGACTCCTTGATGAGCTTCCCCCACTTCCCATTCGTCGGCTCTTTGGAAAGAATGGGCGATTCTCCAGCGCGTAGCAGCGCCTGACGTAATAGATCGACCTGTGTGGTTTTCCCGGCACCATCGATGCCCTCAACGGCGACTAGGATGCTTCGCCTACGGAGATTAGACACTACGGGCACCTTCCATGTGGAAAACGGTAATTGAGCGCGCAAAAACGATGCACGGGACATCCTGTTTTATCCTCAGGATTTCCGCGAAAAGTGGCTTGCACGGACTAGAAGCCAATTGCGAGAAAAATCTGTGAGAAACAACTGTGGACGCTGTTGAAAAAACAGGACCACCATTGAATGTTTCGGGGGCATCCAAACGATTATACTCCATCAACGCACCTTTAGGACACTACCCCCGCCGCCGTCCCTGACGCGAAGCCCCCGGAGCGAGTACAATGAAAGATCCTGCTTTTCCAGTACATGGCTCCAGCGTTCACTTCCAAAGACCACCGCGGTCGTTTCATTCGCGATTATCTCGAGCTGACCAAGCCCCGCATCACGTGGCTGATCCTGATGAGTACGGCCATCGGCTACTTTTTCGGCCTGCCGCACGCCCTGGGCTGGCGCGAGTTTCTGGTCCACATCGATTTGCTGTCGCTCTTTCATACCATCGTCGGCACCGGCTTGATCGCTTCCGGCACCGCCGCGCTCAACCAGTGGTTCGAGCGCGAGGCCGACCGCCGCATGCGCCGCACCGCCGACCGTCCGCTGCCCGCCGGCCGCCTGTCGGCCCCTCGTGCCCTTGCCTTTGGGATCGTTCTCTCCATCGCCGGTTTTGTGGAATTGTGGCTGGGCGTCAATCTGCTCTCTGGGGCCATCGGCGCGTTCACCCTGGCCAGCTACCTGTTCCTCTATACGCCGATGAAGCGGAAGACTTGGTGGTCCACCACGGTGGGCGCCATTCCGGGCGCCATGCCGCCGGTCATCGGGTACGCCGCTGCGGCCGGAACGGTGACCCACGAGGCCTGGGTTCTCGGCGCCATCCTGTTCCTCTGGCAGTTTCCGCACTTCTATTCCATCGCCTGGATGTACAAAGACGACTACGCCCGCGCCGGCATCCGCATGCTTCCGGTGGTCGAGCCCGATGGCCGCTCCACCGCCCGCCAGATCGTGGTGTACGGAATGGCCCTCATCCCCGTCAGCCTTACACCGGCTTTGATGGGCATGTCCGGAATTGTCTATGGCCTGGGCGCATTGGTCCTGGGGCTCTGGTTCTTGTACTCGGGCGTGCGCGTCGCCCTCCACCCCAACATCCTCCGCGCGCGCCATGTGCTGCTGGCTTCGGTGTTGTACCTGCCGCTTATTTACGGACTCATGCTCCTGGACAGGCCGGGATTGTGATCGACGTTCAAAACCTGACCCACCGCTACGGCGACCGCGTTGCCCTCAACCGCATCAGCTTCCAGGTGAAACCGGGCGAGGTCTTCGGACTGCTCGGCCCCAACGGCGGCGGCAAATCCACCCTGTTCCGCATCCTCTCCACCATGATGGCGCCCACCGAGGGCCGCGCCCTGCTCGCCGGTCACGACGTGATGCGCGAGCCGGCCCAAGTGCGCCGGCACGTCGGCGTGGTGTTCCAGACCCAAAGCCTCGATAAAGCTCTCACCGTCGAAGAGAACCTGCGCGCCCAGGGCCACCTGCATGGGTTGAGCGGGTCCGTGCTGCGGGAACGCATGGCACGCGCCATGGAACAGTTGGGACTGGCCGACCGCCGCAAAGACCTGGTGGAAACGCTCTCCGGCGGCCTGCGGCGCCGCGTTGAGATCGCCAAGGCGCTGCTGCACAAGCCCCAAGTGCTGCTGATGGATGAGGCTTCCACCGGTCTCGACCCCGCTGCCCGCCGCGACTTGTCGCGCCACGTGGAAACCCTGCGCGCCGATGACGGCGTCACCATCCTGCTCACCACCCACGTCCTCGAAGAAGCCGAACGCTGCGATCGCCTGATCCTCCTGCACCAGGGGAACATCGTGGCCCAGGGAACGCCGGGCGAACTGCGCTCCAGCATCGGCGGCGACGTGGTCGTGCTCGAAGCCGGCGACACCGCCTCGCTCGCGGGCGGCATCGAGCAGCGCTTCGGCCTCAAATCCAAAGTCATGGAGGGCCAGGTGCGCGTCGAAATCCAAAACGGGCACCGCTTCATCACCGAAGTGGTGGAAGCCTTCCCCGGCGCCATCGAGTCCGTCGGCCTGCACAAGCCCACTCTGGAGGACGTTTTCGTCCGCGAGACAGGAGCATCCATTGAGTAGTTTCTTTCTTCCCGCCGCCACGCTCTGGCAGCGCGAGCTGATCCGCTTCTGGCGTCAAAAGAGCCGCCTGCTGGGCGTCATCGCGTCGCCGCTCGTCATCTGGCTGTTGATCGGCTACGGCTCCAACACCCTGAAACGCTTCTACGCCGGTGCGCTGGTCCTCACCGTGATGTTCTCGGCCATCTTCTCCACCATCTCTATCATTGAAGACCGCCGCGAAGGGTTTCTGCTGTCCATGCTGGTCTCTCCGGCTCCGCGCACCAGCATGGTGCTCGGCAAAATTTTGGGCGCGGCCACGCTGGCCTGGATCCAGGGCCTCATCTTCCTCGCGTTTGCACCGCTCGCCGGAGTCAGCATCGCGTTCGGTGAGTTGCTGGCTGTCGCCGGCGCGATTTTCCTGATCTCGTTCACCCTCACCGGCCTCGGGTTCGTGATCGCCTGGAAAATGGAATCGACGGCCGGTTTTCACGCCATCATGAACTTGCTGCTCCTGCCCATGTGGATGGTCTCGGGCGCCTTGTTTCCCTTGTCGGAAGCCCAGGGATGGATCAAGGCCCTCATGTGGGCCAATCCGCTGACGTATTCGATTTCGCTCCTGAGTTCCACCCTGCGCTTTCCCAATGTCACGCCCGGCCCGGTCGAGAGCCTGGTGGTCACTCTGGCATTTGGACTCGCTCTGCTGCTCGTCTGCGGCATGATGGCCGCGCAGAAGAGCACCCGCAGCGCCGCATGAGCGCCCTCCGTGGGGCCGGTCTCGGACCGGCCCTGCTTCTCCTGGCGTTGCTTTCCGCCTGCAGTCCAGCGCCGCTCCCCATCCTCGGCCAGATCCCCCCCTTCCAGCTCACTGCCCAAGACGGCCAGCCCTTCGACAGCGCCACCCTCGCCGGCAAAGTCTGGGTGGCGGACTTCTTCTTCACGACCTGTCCCGGCCCTTGCCCCCTCATGAACGCCCGCATGCGCCAGATCCAAACCCAGACCGCCGATCTCGCCGACGTCCGCCTGGTCTCCTTCACCGTCGACCCGGCCCACGACACCCCCCTCGTGCTCGCCGCCTACTCCAAGCACTTTCTGGCCCAGCCCGGCCGCTGGTTCTTTCTCACCGGCGAGCCAAGCCGCCTGGACGATCTCGGGCTGAACGCGTTTCACCTGAACCGCGTCGATGGCAGTCTCGACCACAGCACCCGCTTCGCGTTGATCGACCGCCGCGGCCGCATTCGCGGCTACTACGGCTTCTCCGACGACGACTTCCCCAAGCGATTGCTCGCCGACCTCCGCGGCCTCGAGCGCGAACCGTCATGATCTCCCTGCTGCCCTCGGTCAACGCGTTCTTGAATGCCACGGCCGCCGTGCTCCTGGTCTGGGGCTACACCCTCATCCGCCGCAAGCGCATCGAGACTCATCGCAAGGTGATGCAGACTGCCTTCGCGGTGTCCTGCCTCTTCCTGGTCTGCTACCTGGTCTACCACGCCCAAGTGGGCTCCGTGCGCTTTCAGAGAACCGGCCTCCTTCGCACGGTGTATCTCAGCATCCTCGCCACCCACACCGTGCTCGCCGCCACCGTTCCCGTTCTCGCCATCATCACTCTGCGCCGCGCCCGCGCCGCCCGCTTCGACCAGCATCGCCGCATCGCCCGCTGGACCCTCCCCATCTGGCTCTACGTCAGCGTCACCGGCGTGGTGGTCTACCTCATGCTCTACCACCTGTAACCCGCCATTTCCACCGTTGTTACAGTAGAGAAACGATGCAGATCCCCGACGTTCGCTATCCGGTGGGCCGCTTCGACTTCAAGGATCCCTGGCGTTCCGAAGACCGGCCGTTATTACTGGCGCAGCTCGCCCAAGCTCCCGCGAGCCTCCGCGCTGCGGTCGCGGGCCTCTCGGACAGCCAGCTCGATACGCCCTATCGTCCCGGCGGCTGGACCGTCCGTCAGGTGGTCCATCATCTGGCCGACGCCCAGGTGAATTGGTACATTCGCCCCAAACTCGCGGTCACGGAAGACCAGCCGGTCACCAAGCCCTACGCGGAACAGCTGTGGACCGAACTGGCCGACGCGCGCACCAGCCCCCTCGATCCCTCGCTCCAGATGTTTGAAGGCGTCACCGCGCGCTGGTGCCGGTTTCTGGAGTCGCTCGCACCCGGCGATTGGTCGCGAAAATTTACCAATCCGGAGTGGGGCACGCTGACGGTCGAGGACGCGCTCCGAGGTATGGCCTGGCATACACGCCATCACACTGCGCATATCATCGAACTGCGCAAGAGGATGGGCTGGTAAGCGGCCTCCGATCCACTGCGACCAATGCCCGCCGCGGCTATCGCGCACCAGTCCGCTGAACGCAGACAGGCCAGCCGGCGTCGTTCGCGAGACCATCATCCGGCGCCTTCCTTTCGGCCATCCCACGGCAGGCCATTCGCGCGGCTGATTTTCCTTCCACCTTTTGCAGTCGTCCGGCGTCATTCGGTTAAATGAATAGGATGCGTACTGGGTTGCTGCTGTTTCTGGCCGCCGGCCTTCCGCATGCCGCCATCCTCCGCGGCACGGTGGTCGAAGCCCAGACGGGCAAAGCATTGGCGGGCGCGCTGGTGGTTCTCGAACCCGTCACTGGAACGCCGGGGGAACCGGCCTCGGTGCGCACCAGCGTCTACGGCACGTTCGAATTTTCCCGGCTGGCGGGCGGTTCGTACCTGATCACCGCGTCACGCCGCGGCTTCGCGCCCGTCCACTACGGCCAAAGGCGCTGGAAAGCGGCGGGAATTCCCATTACTCTCGAGCCCGCCGGATCGGCATTGATCTCGGTCGCGTTGCCGCGATATGGCGCCATCTCCGGCTTCGTCCTCGATGAAAATGACGTCGGCCTGCCCGAGCATGAAGTCGTCGCCTACCGCGCGACCCAGCCGCCCCAGTTGGCCGCCCGTGCCCAGGCCGACGACCGCGGCCGCTACCGCCTCTCCGGCCTCGAGCCCGGCAAATACTTCGTGCGGACCGTGGCCAGACAATACGAAGACGCCGGCTACCTGCCGACCTTCTTCAAGCAATCGGCGCGCGTCGACGACGCCCAGACGGTCGATGTCGAGCTCGACCAGGAGACCGACCACGTGGATGTGCAGCCTGCGCCCGGCCGCCTGGTCACTATCAGCGGCCGCATCGCGCCTCCCGCCCAGGCGAATGTGACGCTCGTCTCCGACACCGGCGCCGAAACCACCCTCTCCGACGCCGCCGGCAATTTCCAGTTCAATCCCGCCGCGCCGGGCCCTCACGAGCTCTACGCCCAGGGCCCCAGCGATTCCCGCACCGGCGAGATTCAGGCCGTCTACCAGTCCATTTTTGCCGATCGCGACCGAATCGACGTCCGCCTCGATTTGCGCCCGCTGCCGCAAGTGCAGTTCGTCTTCAAGGACACCACGGGCCAGGCCGTGAGCTTTCACTCGGTTCACGTGATGGCCCGGCGCAAGGACCTTTCCGGCGCCGGCAAAACCCAGATCCTCGAATTGCCGTCGGATCGCGTGCAGTTTCTGCCGGGCCGCTGGGAGTTGTTGCTCTTGCCCGCAACCGGCTCGTTTGTGGCAACCGTTTCGATCGCCAGATCTCGCGGCGAAGCCGGCCACCCCGAGGGATGGAATGAAATCGCGCTGAGCGCCGGTCTCGAAACGGTCCAGGCCGTGCTCTCCGCCACTCCGGGAGCCGTCCACGGTCACGTCATCGGGCTCCGGCAAGAGCCCGTTCCCGGAGCGCCCGTCTACCTGGAAGCCTGGGACCCCGCCGATCGCCGCCGTCTGAGGGATCTGCAGGTGGCGCGCGCCGACGCCCGCGGCCAATACCGCTTCACCGATCTGGCGCCCGGCACCTACCGCCTGCTCACTTCCTTCGATTTCGAGCCGCCGGATGCGCCGTTCGACGCCTCGGGCGTCCGCACGCTACGAGTCGACGAGGCCCGCGATCTGGCTCAGGACCTCCAACTCTCTGACACGCGATAACGCTAGGCGCTTAGAACCGGACCGGCGTATCGACGACGAACGTCAGCCGCGTCTCCGAAGGGATTTTGATTTTCTGCCCCTTGGTGACCACCTCGGCTCCGGCTCCGGCCGCGGCGCCCGCGCCGGCTCCGATCGCCGCGCCTTTGCCGCCGCCCGCGATGGCGCCAATAATCGCCCCTAACGCCGCCGTGCCGCCCGCCACCTTCGCCGTCCGCTGTCCGCGCGACGAACTTTCTCGCGACACAGTCTGCGTGTTGATGTCCAGCATCTGCCCGTTGACCCGCACCGAAACCAGGTCCAGCGTCAACTCCGCCCGGCCCGTCAGCTTGCCCGAATCTTTGGAGTCCACCAGCTTGACGGTGACGTCCGCCCCGCGCGGGATCGCCACTTCGCCGTTGAGCATCACCGGCTCATCCAGGCTGGCCGCGAAGGTCTGCCCCACTCGGGCCACCTCCGAATCCACCCCGTCGATCATCCGCACCACCAGGTTCGTGCCCGCCGGCAATTCACCGGACGTGCGCGCCGCCGCTGGCCGCGACACCGGCTCGGCCGGATCCGGACGAAATACGTTGTTGTCCGACCGGCGTTCCACCGGGGGCGGCGGGGGCGCCGGCACATTGAATTCGATCCGGCTGACGTCCTCCACATCCAGCGTCTGGATCTGGTCGCCTACAGCCACCCGTACCTGCCGCGCCGAGCCGCCCAGATACGTGCCTTGCACCACGCGTCCGCTCCGCAGCGTGACCGTATCGGCAAACCCCGTTCCGGCCAACACGATTGCGATTCCGATAGAAATCAGGCGCATTTTTCCTCCACAGAGATTCCTCTCTTATTCTACGACGTGTCTTCCCAGCAACTCGACACCCCTCTAAACGTGATTTTCGCCACTATCGAAGGTTATGAGCTAGCTCTTTGCGCACTCTCTTACGCTCGGCGGGCTAATGAAATCTTGGGCCTCAGCGGCCTTGGTGATATAGTTCTGCTGAAGGGGGGCAACTGTTCGATCACGATTTCCTGCAGCTCTTGGCCCATCGCGACCCGGATGCCGAAAACCTCCTAGTCTCCACGTTCCATCGCGCGCTGCAACTCAAATTGCGGCGCCGGTTACGCTCTCCCGAACTGGTTCAGGATGCCTCGCAGGAGACGTTCCTTCGGGTTTTGTCTTACTTCCGTTCGGGAAAGACGCTGGAGAACCCGGCCAGCTTGCCGGGATTTATGCACTCCGTGTGCCACAATATCTCGCTCGAATTCATCCGGCAGGCCACGCGCTACAGCCAGATTCCCGAGAACGCTCCCGAGACAGCCGACGCGGCCGCCAGTGCGGAAGTCCTGATGCTCTCCCAGGAAACCCAGACCGCAGTCCGGCAGGCCCTCGACGGATTGCCTCAGAAAGACCGCGAGCTGCTGCGGCGCGTGTTTCTCGAAGAGGAAGACAAGGACCGGGTCTGCCAGGAGTTCCAAGTCGACCGGACCTACTTGCGCGTCCTTCTGCATCGCGCTCGGCTCCGTTTCAAGGCTGTGCTGGTGCAATCGGATTCACGACAGGCAGCCGGCGGACCTGGATAGGAAACGAACCGTGCGGGCAAATCACATATCGGTGAGGGCCTAGCGAATGGACCATGCTCGGGCAGTGGAAACCATGGCTGCGGAACGGTACCTGCTTGGAGAACTGCCGTCCGCGGAAGCCGATGATTTTGAACGCCACTTTTTTGAATGCACTGACTGCGCCACGGCGGTGGAATCGGGCACGCAGTTGATTGTAGGGATGCGTGCCGAGTTGGCGGCGTCTCCTCAGACCCGCGCCTCGACGGCGCCATCCCGGAAACGCCGGGGCTGGTGGTTTCAGCGCGGCTGGGTGCTCGCGGGAGCCGCGGCTATACTCCTCGCCTGCATCGGTTTGTATCAGGGAGCCGTTATCATCCCCGGTCTCCGGCGCGACCTCGGCCGCGCCGTGGTGCTGCCGGCATTTCAGTTGGCCGGCGCTTCCCGCGGCGAGACGGTCCGTGTCCGGATTCCACCCGGTGCGCCTTTCCTGGCGCTGGCTGCCGACGTCCCGCCGGTGCCGGCGTTTCCGCAGTACGTGTGCGCTTTGATGAGCGGGAGCCAGACCGTGTTCCGCGTGACGGCGGCAGCGCCCCCCGGGGGCCAGCCCATCACCATTCTGGTGCCGGTCCGCCTTCTGCGGGCCGGCGATTATGACCTGGAGATCACCGGCAACGGCGCCGCGGGCGGGGAGAGCGATCGTACCTCGCACTACGCATTCCATTTCGAAATCCAATAGAGAGGTGTCACGTTGCCCAGTCGTTTTCGCTTTCAAGGACATGCCATCGGGGCCGGCGGCAGGATCCGCAATCCCTTTCAGGAAATCATCGAAATCCAGGCGCCATCCGCCTTGCCCGAGATCGGCGGCTACGGCTCCACCCGGTCCACCACCTTCCGCTATCGCGAGATCCTCCAATTCGAGGTGGCCCATACCGAAGTCACCGGGTCCCGCAGCACCGCCAGCGGCGGCCAGCCGGTCTACAATACCCTCATCAAATCCACGGTCGAAGGCCTCAATATCATGGGTATGGTCACGGCCGACCGCGTCGTCGCCAACTTGGTCTCGGAGCACCCCGGCGAGCCCGACGGCGAACCTTCCATCAAGCTCGCCGGAACCCGCTTTGAGAATCTGAAAATTGCCGGGGTGCCGGTCAAGGTCGATCTTTGCCTGGATGTGTTCGACCGCCTGCACACCCATCAGCACGTTCTGAATGCCTACCAAGGTGAGCCTGAATTCCGCAGGCTCTTCGACGGCATCACGATGAAGAACCGCCTGCAGGAGGCGCCCGAGCGCGTGCGCCGCTGGTTTCATGGAGCACCCGAGGACGGGCGCGAGATGCCGCACACGAAGGGCATTACCTGCCTGTCGCTGGTGCGCAGCCTGCAGCCGGACCGGCCGCCGGAGTATAAGGGCTGGGGCCATGTCATCCATGTAGAAGGCTTCGGAACCATCCAACTGGCCGAGCTGCAGCTCAGCAAGCAGACCCGCCGCCTCACCATGATCCAGGTCAATCTGGGTTCGCCCGTCGAGGGCGATATCATGACCTGTTCGGTGGACGACGGAGGGAGCACTTACTGACGCATGCGGGTTCCGCTCTCGCTTGCGGTGCTGGCGCTGGCGGGTTGTGCGAACAACTCGAAGTCTCTCGATGCGGAGTATCGGGATGCCCGCCGCCTGCTCGGGGCCGAGCAGTACGCGCAGGCCTTGTCCAAAGCCGATGACGGGTTGCGCCGGGCGGGCGGCGATGCCCACTCCCGCGCGGTATGGCGCTTCCGGCTGCTGAAGGCGGAAATCCTGCTGGCCGAGCGCGACGGTTCGGCCGCCGTGGCGCTGCTTCAGGACGATCTGCCTGCCGGCGCCGAGTGGACCGAAGACCGGGGAAAGATCCTTCTGTTGCGCGGCCGGGCCGCTTTTTACCTCGCTCACTACGACCAGGCCCGGGACTGGTTCGAACGTGCCGCGCAGGCCGCCCCCCGGTCCGCTCCCCTGGCCGCCGACATCGAGTTGCGCCAGGCCCTGCTGCTGGTCCGGCAGGCTAGGTTCACCGAAGCGGAAGCGTTGCTGCGGCAGGCCATCCGTGACACAGCAGCGCTCGGCGACATCTATCTGGAAGCGACTGCCATCGGCAACTTTGGATACACCCTGCTGACGGAATCGCGTTACGACGAGGCCATCGTCTGGTTCGAAAAAGCCAAGGTGCTGCACAGCCAGCTCGGCGCGCAGGAGTCGCTCGCCCGCGACGACGGCAATCTGGGCAACTGTTACTTCCGGCTCGGCGATTTGGATCAGGCGCAGCGCTATTACGATCAGGCCCGAACCGGTTTTCAGAAAACCGGAAACCGTTTCGAGGAGCAGGTCTGGACTGGCAACGCCGCCAACGTCCTGTTTGAAGGCGGCCAATACGCAGCCGCTGCGGCGGCATACGGGAATGCGCTCGCCCTCGCCCGCCAGGTACCCAATCTGGACTGGGCCGCCCGCTGGCTCAACAATCTGGCGGCGGCCTCCATCGAGTTGGGCGACTGGGATACGGCCGAGCGCTACAACCGGGAGGCGCTCGACCTCAAGCGGCGCCTGGGCGACTCCCGCTACGAAACTTCGTCCCTCTACAATGCCGGCCGCATCGCGTTAGGCCGCGGACGTTATGAGGACGCCGACCGCCTCCTCCACGATGCCGTTCACGCTCCCGCCGAAGATCCCAGCGTAATGCTCGACTCGCACGCTGCCTTGGCCGATCTGTATCTGCGAACTCGGCGCGCCCCCCCAGCCGAAGCCGAGTTTCGCGCCGCCCTCGCCGCCATCGAGCGCCTGGATGCCGGCTTGGTCCACGATGACTACCGCTTCTCCTACCTCGCCAGCCTGATCCGCTTCTACCGCCAGTACGTCGATTTCCTGATGGCCCAGGGACAGCCCGAGCGCGCTCTCGAAGTCGCCGAGTCCAGCCGCTCCCGCGTGCTGGCGCAGCGCAGTGGCCGCCCCGAACTGGTGCGTTCGCACACTGTCGGCGACTACCGCGCGCTGGCCCGCCAGGCCCGGGCCGTTCTCGTGGAATACTGGCTGGGCGAGAGCCAGTCGTACCTCTGGGTGGTCACGCCGCGCGAGGTCCGGCATTACGCCCTGCCTTCCGCGGCTGCCCTTCGGCCATGGATCGAACGCTATCGCGGGCTCGTCATGAGCGCGCGCGACCCGCTCGCGGTCGACGCCGATACCGGCCGCAAGCTGTATGACCTGCTGCTGGCTCCGGCCGCGGATCGCCTGTGCGCGACTTGCCGCCTCTTCATCGTTCCTGACGGCGATCTGTATTCTCTCAACCTCGAAAGCCTGCCCACAGGCTCACAGCCGGGCCGCTACTTTATCGAGCGCGCGGCCGTCACCATCGCCCCGTCCCTGGACTATCTGGCTGACGCCGGCCGGCGCCGGCTGGCCGCACCGGGCAAAGGCCTGCTGCTGTTGGGAGATCCGGTTCCCTCTCTCCCGGAATTTCCCAAACTGACATTTGCCGCTCGCGAAGTAGATTCCATCGGCGCCACCATGGCGCGTTCCCCGGAGGAGATTGTCCGCGGCGGCAACGCCCGCCCCGGCGCCTATGCCGAGGCCGATCCACGCCGGTTCGGCTTCATCCATTTCTCCGCCCACGCTGCCGCCAATCCCCAAAGCCCGCTCGATTCCGCGGTGATTCTGTCCGGGCCTCCGGACCAGTGCAAGCTGTTTGCGCGCGACGTCATGGCCGTTCCCCTCTCGGCCGAACTCGTCACCATCTCGGCCTGCCGCGGTGCCGGGGCGAAGACCTATGCTGGCGAAGGCCTGGTGGGTTTCGCCTGGGCCTTTCTTCGTGCCGGCGCCCGCCACGTCATCGCCGGTCTGTGGGACGTCAATGACCGCTCCACCCTGCAGCTCATGACCGGCCTCTACACGGAACTGGCCCACGGATCCGCGCCGCCGGACGCCTTGCGAACCGCCCAGCTGGCCCTCATCCACGCTGGCGGAGCCTACGCCAAGCCCTTCTATTGGGCCCCTTTCGAATTGTATGCGGGAGTACCCTGATCCCGCCCGGGAATAACCCGCCTGAAACGGCAGCCCTTCGCGCTTCACTTCAGTATGTGAGCTCGGAGGAAGACTGTGGAACGTCAAGCCAAACGCTTTTGCCCGTCAATGTATCCCATCTGCGTGGACCTGCAATTCAAGGTGATCTCCAGCCGCCGGCAATGCACCGGCAGCGGCCGCACCACTCGAGTCGGCAGCCGCGCCATTGAGTTCGACACCGACCAATCCATCCCCGCGGGAAGCAGGCTGGAGATTTCGGTTTGCTGGCCGGTGCTCCTGGATGACCGCGTGAGTCTGCAGTTGGTGCTGTGCGGGCGCGTCACCGCCGCCAATCCAACCTCGGCCAGAGTTGAGTTCGAGCGGTACAACTTTCGAACGCGCCGCCCGGCTCCTCCCGTGAAGCAGCCCTCCGCCGAGCCCCCGCGCAAACTGTTCGCCGTTTCCGCCGGAGCCACCTCCCCGGTTTCCATGGGCGCGCATGTCTGAAATGGAACGGCCGCGTTGTCCTTTTTATAGCTTCCATTGGCCCTCCCGCGGAAGCAATCTTTTCTATTCGGGCGGCGGCGAGTGCGGCCTGGATCTCAGCCACCACGGCCCCTGCCGCATGGCCTTGGAGCGCAGACCGGTCGATTTCGACCGCTGCGATCTCGGGCGCGGCCTCGCGCACATGCTCGAAGCCGGGCGGCACCACATCCGCTTTCACTCGCCGGGCTTGCCCTCCGACGGCATGCCGCTCGAAGCCTGGCGCGACCAGGTGATGCGGCGCTTCTAACTGAGGTGTGTCCGGTTCCTTCGCGGTTTCCACGCGTTTATACAGGATGGGATGGAGAGAGAAGTGGGGCAGGCTTTCAGCCTGCGGGCACGGAGGCCCGCCCCACCGGAATGCAGCAGACTCCGGCATGCGCCACGACTGGCGCGCACCTTCAGCCCTGCCTGCCCGCCTCTTTCGATATCGATTCCGCCACCGCTTTGCCTCGCTCGTAGGCCTGTTCGTAAACTTCCTTACGTTGCGCGCGGGTGAGCGGCGTCCGCGCATGGTGGTAATGCTCCAGCCCCTTCCCCACCACGAACGTCGCAGCGTACGCAATCGCACCTTTGGGGATCAGTCCGCCGCCCATGGGAATCTTGCCGGCCAGTTCCCGCGCCAGAGCCCGCCAGCCGAAGGCGCCGCCGACAATCGCCACAATTTCCGCCTTCTGGTGCGCGAATCCGATCTCGCCGCCGCATGCCGCCGCAATCAGGAACGCCATGCGAACCTGGTTGATCGTCAGAAACGCCGTATCCGACGCGAATTCACCCACAATCCACGGCAGCTCGAACAGGGTCGGCACCACGTTCGGCAGCGCCGTAGCCACCGTGAACAACGCGTTCTCACACGCCACCGCCTGCACGATCCGGTCCGTCGCTGCCCGCCGGAACGCCGGAAACTGCCGCGCCAGCGGCAAGGCCAGGTCGTCCTTGGCGCGCAGAATCTCGGTCACTGTGGTCTGCGGCTCGTCGCGCCGAAACGAAAACGCGCCCGACGGGCAGGGAGTCCCGTGCCCGCACAGCACCAGGTCCACGTCGTCCGGGACGTCCGGATCGCCCGCGCGGTAAACCCCCTCCATCAACTGCAGGCGCGTTTCGTGCGCCACTCCCGCCGGAACCAGAAAATCCTCCAGCTCGGCGTACTCGCTGCTGCTGCCGGCCGCCAGCCCGATCGCGATGCGGCGCGAGGCCAGCGCGCGCACGGCCTCCGGGTTCACTAAGGAAACGGCCGCGCGTACCTGTTTAACGGATTTGAACATGGGATTAGCGGGGACGCTCGGCGCCGGTCAGGCGAAACATCACGTGCAGCCCCTGTCGCCATTCTACCGCCAGCCCGATTCGCTCTACTTCGATCGACGGCGAAAAATAGCCCAGCAAGGCCTCCGTCGTGGGATGAAACTCGAGTGACGGCGCCACCAGCAGCAGCCGCGGCGCCTCGGGCCGCACCTCCATCCCCGGAAAATAGCCGCCCGCCGCGAACTCGCCCCGATCCAGATGCCACTTCACGCGAATCCAGTAATCCAGCGCCTGCAGCGGCAGGTGCGGATCGGCCGACGCCTTCAATTCCAGCACCGCCAGGCGTCCCGCGCGGTCGATCGCCAACAGGTCCAGAATGCCGCGCTCGCCCCCCGCGAAGGCAGGAACCTGATCGTAGACGGGTTCCGGCAGCAGCGAGGCATCCACGATCTCGATCTCCCTCCGCACCTGCGACTCCAGCCACGCCTCGGGATTCCGCCGGTAGAGCGGATGCTCGCGGTCGGCGGTCTCCACGGCCCGCACCCGCCCGAGTTCCTCCACCAGCCGCTCGATTTCTCGCCCGTGATGCGCGCCGGCCGGCCGCCGATCCGCCAGCCCGAACCGTAAGGCCGCCCCGGAAAGCTCCCCGAACTCCAGCCCCCGCACCCGCAGGCTCACCCGCCCGTCGGGCCTCGCCACCTGCTCCACGCCCCGTAGTTCGCGAACGTGCTGCCACGCTCCCGCCTGGTTGGGCTCGGGACGGCGGCATGCCTCCAGCCGCGTGTCCAGATTCCCGTGATCGCGCGGATCGATCCGCACCACGAAATCCTCCGCCGAGTACGCGAACAATTCAAACCGCGCTGCCGCCGCATCCAAACACAACACCCGCAGCGCCGCCGCCCGCTCGGCTCCCAGGGGAAGGTACAGCGCCAGCCCTTCCACCGTGACCCGCCGTTCGCGCGCCCGCAGGTAGCTCAGCCAGATCAGCCCGAACGTGAGCGCCGCCCCGGCATCGCCTTCCGGCGGGCAGGCCAGAGCCGCCCATCCGTGCTGCCCGTGGCGCAGAAACGCGCGCGGAAATGCCGGCGACAAGCTGTGTTCCAGGTTGGCTTCGGCGCTCAGTTCCGCCAGATTCCACTCCGGAAATTGCCGCCGCAGGAAAAGCCGGAAGCGCTCGCGAAACACCAGCCGCCCGCTCCGTCGCCCCATCTCGGAACCGCCGCGCCGTGCCAGGTCCAGCAGAAAGAGCTGCCCTTCGCGCTTCGCGAAGCGTTCCACCGTCAGCTCCAGCCGCGCCGCGGATGCGTCCGCAATGGCTAGCACGCGCCGCGCCAGGTTGCGGTTTCGGTCCCACGCCTGCAAGACCAGCCGCGACCCGTGAAACTCCAGGCTATGATTGTCCCCGGTGAGCGGAAGCAGGTCTTCCCCCGGTTCCAGCAGAGCCGGCTGGCGCGAGTTTTTGAGGAACGCCTCGATGACCGCGCGGAGTTCTTCGCCGCTTCGGCCGTCCGCGCGCGGTGCGGAGGACATCGGCATCCGAATTGTAACTCCGGGCGCGCCGGGACAGAACGCGCTGCCAGGCGATCCGCCTGCTCAGGCCCTAGCCTCTCCGCGTCAGGTGCATCGACAGCGCTACCGAAGCCCAAGCCAGGAACAACGCCATCGTGATCCAACCGGCTCCTACCATCTCCGCGCCCTCCAGCGCCCGGTCGAAAAGAGCGGCCCAGTTGGCCCAGAGGGGGGCGGCCGCCGCCGGATGCCCCAGTTGCGAGACGCCTCCCAGAATCGCCGCCACCAGCGCCACTACCCACGCCGCCAACCCAGGCAGGGCCCGCTTCCACGGGAAGGGAATAGGCGGCGGCGTCGCGGCTTCGCTCCGGATCGCGTCCATCACCCCGGCGGTGAAGCCGGAGGATGGGACAATGCCGCCTTCTCCGGAAAGAATGCGATCCAGTTCCTCGTCTTTCATCGAACCTCCTTCCATCCTAGCTCCGGCAACAGCAGTGCCAGTTTGGCGCGCAAAATCTCCCGCCCCCGAAACAACTGCGCCTTCACCGTTCCCTCCGGCAATCCCAGGCTGCGCGCCGCGGCCGCCACTTCCATCTCGTGGAAATAGAAAAGCGTCAACGCCTCCCGATACTTCGCGGGCAGCGCCAAAACGGCCTGCCGGACCGCCCGGTCTCGAGACTCCTCCTCCAGCCCTCCATCCGCGGCGCGCGAATCGCGGGGCTCCCCCACCGTGTCGAGCGGGATGGTCCGCGCCGGAATCCGCCGCAGTTCGGTGCGGTATAGGTTGGCCGCCAGCGCGAACAGCCAAGTCGAAAAACTGGCGTCCTTCCGCCACGTATTCAACTTGCGATACGCCCGCAGAAACGCCTCTTGGGCCATTTCTTCCGCCCGCCCGCGGTCCCCGCAGAACCGGTAGGCCAGGTTGACCAGCGGACCCTGCCACCGCCGCACAATCCCTTCAAACGCAGCCGTGTCGCCGGCCAGGACCTTCTCCACATCGGCCTGGTCGTCGCTGGCGCTCACCTCGCTCCTCTCCCCGTACGACCTCTGCTGATCCCCAAGGGTTGCGTTTTCTTCCCAAACAAAACGCAACCGCGCCGCGCCCTCCCGGGTCCCACCGGTTGCAGCACCCAAACCGCCGTAGGAGGATATCATGAACTGGGATCTGATCTTGAACGAATATCTCGCCTGGAGCATCGCCGCTATCGCCGGCTTCTCCTTCCTGGCGGTCGCCGCCTGGTCGAAGGCGCGCCGCGAGGAGCGTGAAGCGTTCTACAAGAGCGAGGCCATCAAGAAACTGGCGGAGATGCAGGGGAAACCGGACGAATCGGTGCTCCAGCTTCTGCGCGAAGCACTCGCCCCCAAGGGCCCTTCTCCTGCGATGATGGGTCCGATCCAGGCCCAAGCCTATTACCGCAACGAGACCCTCAAGAAAATTGCCGAGACGCGGGGCAGTGAATCCCTGCTCGAATTCCTCCGCGAGGACCAGAAAAAATCCGCCCGGCGTCAGCGCGAAGGCATGAAGTTGGGCGGCTTGATCTGCGCCGGGGTCGGGATTTCTTTGCTGATCTTCCTGCGGCAGATCGTGCCCGACCAGCCGGTGTATCTGGCGGGCATGATCCCGCTCCTTGTGGGTGCGGCGTTGCTGACCTATGCCTTTTTCATGACTCCCCAGGAGTGACGCCTGGTGTGGCATCAGGCGTCAGCATTTGCGCCCGCGCGCAGCCCCGTCTTCCCGAAACCGATGCTCCCTAGTGCACCAGCACTTCGCTCTGAGCCTGTGCGCGCGCCTGCGCTTTGAGAATCCCCCGCATCCCGATCATGAAGACCGCCGAGAGCAATGCCGGAACAGCCGCCGCCAGAAACAGCTCATGCGTCGTCCACTTCAGGCCGATCAGCACGCCCGCCACCGTCGGCCCCACAATCGAGCCGATCCGCCCGATCCCCAGCCCGGCGCCGATTCCCGTCGACCGCAGGTCGGTCGGATAGAGCGTCGCCGCCATGGCGTTGATCGCCGATTGCCCGCCCACAATCCCGATCCCGGCCACGAACACGACGCTGAACAGCAGCGCCACCGACAGGCCCGGCTGCCCGATATACGCGATGCTCGCGCCCGCCAGGACGAAACCGCTCGTCAGCACGGCCACGAAACCGAAGCGGAGCACGAACCAGCCCAGCACCAGCGACCCCGCTACCCCGCCAATCTGCAGGGCGGCGGCCAACAGCAACGCGTACGCTCCCGAGATTCCCGCCGCCTTGACCAAAGGCGTCGCCACCGTCGGCAGCCAGCTCGACAAAAAGTACAGGTTGAGCAGGTTCAGGAAATACACGGTCCACAGCAGAATCGTTCGCGTCGCCAGGCCGTCCTGGAAGAGCTTCATCATCGGGGCGCCGCGGCGGGCCCTTTCCGGTACGACGTAGCGCGTGCCCGCTTCCACCGGTGCGTTGCGGTCGATCTTCCGCAGCCAGTGCGTCAGCTTGCGCGCGTCTTTGCCGTGCAGCGCGAGGAACTGGAGCGATTCCGGCAGCACGAAGAACATCGCAATCCCGATCGCCAGTGGCACCGCGCCGCCAAAATAAAACACGGACCGCCACCCGTACCGCGGGACCAGCCAGAAACTCACGAATCCCCCCAGCGCCGCCCCTGCCGTGAATCCGTTCCCGACAATGATCATTAGCGCCACCCGCGCCCGCCGCGACGCATACTCGCCCACCAGTGCCATCGCGTTGGGCATGATGCTTCCCAGCGCCAGCCCGGCGATGAACCGCATCGCCAGCAGTTGCGGCACGTTCTGCGCCTGCGCCGTCAGAATCGAGACTGCCGAAAAAGTCAGGCACGCCCCCACCAGCACCGGCCGCCGCCCGATCTTGTCCGCCAGCATGCTCAGGAAAATGGAGCCGAACAGCACCCCGTACAGAGCCGCGCTCAGCACCGAGCCTAGCAGCGCCGGCGCGATCTTCCACTCCTGGCGCAGCGACGGCGCCACGTACCCGATGGCCTGCACGTCGAACCCGTCCATGATCAGGCACAGCCCGCACAGAATGAAAATGCCAATTTGAAACGGGCTCATTTTGGCGTTGTCGATGAACTCCGAGATGTTGACGGGCGGCCTGGGTTCCATGCGGCTGGGAACAGTATACATCTGATGCCAGATCCCCCCTCGGCGTCCGTTACCCGGCCAACCAGATCCAGTTGCCGTCAAAACGATCTGCGATGC
>JAIQFS010000035.1 GCA_020073145.1 Terriglobia bacterium | reverse complement strand
ATCCAATCCCCATAGCCAGCGTCCGCCGCAACCACCAGCGGCTTCCTTCAAGTCTCCTTATCGAAAACGCCTCGGCTCGAAGCCCGCGTCTTCGCCCCGGCTCTCGTGCGCCGAGGCGTTTCCGATGAAGGCTAGCGACTGTCCGTTCAGGTGGAATTTCCGGCTGCAAGGGGTTTCTCGTTCCTAATCCGTCCGGGAACGGCGCGCCACATCAGCAGTTTGGGCGTTCTTCGTCAAGTTGACGTGACGCTCCGGCAACCTTCAATTCCTGGCTGCGATGTCGAAGGAAAAGGACCGCGCCGGGGGGTACACTGAATTGGGGCTTGGAAGTCCGAAATGGAGACTGCCGATGACTGCGGCGGCCGATACCGACGCTGGAACGAGTCTGTGGATCGGGTTCCACTGTATTCACTCTTTCTGGCGTTTCTGCGCCTGGGCCTGACGGCCTTCGGGGGGCCGGCCATGGTGGCGTACATCGGCGACGTAGCCGTCAGAAAACGGCGCTGGCTGGCGGAAGAAACTTTTGCGTATGGTACGGCGCTATGCCAGTCGATTCCAGGCGCTACAGCCATGCAGACCGCCGCTTTTGTCGGCCTGCGCGTCCGGGGGATCGCAGGGGCGCTGGCGGCGTATGCCGGATTCGGCCTGCCCGCATTCGTGCTCATGGTGGTCTTGTCAGGCGGCTACGCGGTCAGTCGCGATCTCCGGCCGGTGGCAGCCGCTTTTCGTGGACTGCATGTGATCGTGGTGGCGTTGATCGCGAACGCACTCGCGACTTTCGGCAGGCGTTCGATCAAGGGCTGGCGTGACGCCATTCTCGCCGGCGGCGCGGCCACATTCCTTATGTTTCAGGGTAGCCCAATCGTTTCTATCGTTGTTTCCGCAGCGGTCGGCAGTCTTCTCTACCGCGGCGCAAACCTGCCGGTGACGCCCGTCTACGCCGCCGGTCAACCTAGCGGTCGGCGAATAATGCGCTTGGTTCTGCCGACAGTCCTCGCGGGCTCCGCGGCACTGGCTGCTCTTTTGCTCACGAATCGCCCGCTGTTTGACCTGGCGACAGTCATGGCGAAGGTAGACCTTTTCGCCTTCGGCGGCGGCTTTGCCTCGGTGCCAGTGATGCTGCACGAGGTCGTCGATGTTCGGAACTGGATGGACAACAGGACGTTTATGGACGGCATCGCCCTGGGGCAAGTTACGCCAGGTCCCATCGTGATTACCGCTACCTTCGTGGGATACCAGCTCGCCGGACTGCTCGGGGCCGTGGTCGGAACCGTTGCGATTTTCTCGCCGTCCTTTCTGGCGCTGTTGGTCATAGTTCCCCACTTTGACCGGCTACAACACGCGTTGTTCTTTCGAAGAGCGCTACGGGGCGTTCTGGCTTCATTTGTGGGGCTGTTGTTGGCAGTAACACTCCGGTTCGCCATGGAGGCGTCATGGACTGAGGTGTCAATTCTTTTGGCGATAGCTGCGTTCGTGGCGCTCAGGTTCAAAATCGACATCATGTGGGTTGTGCTTGCCGGGGCTGGCGTCTCAGTTTTCGTTTTGTGAGCCAGTTGCTACTATGGGGACGAATTGTGGTCGACCCGGTTCTGGAGCGAAACGGATACCATGAAACTCCGCGCGTACGTGTTCATTGTTGCAGTAGCTGCATGGGGGCAAGTGCCCCATCAGCATCATCCGCCGTCATCCGATGAGTATGCCAAGGTCCTGGAAGACCCCTCCCGAGACGAGTGGCAGAAACCGCACGAAGTGGTGATGGCGCTCAACCTCAAATCGACGGATGTGATCGCCGATATCGGCGCGGGGACAGGTTACTTCGCGCGGCGCTTCGCCAACCACGCTGGGAAGGTCTATGCGGTCGATATCGACCGGGAACTGCTGGCTATCGCCGAAAAAGGAGCCCCGGCGAACCTTACGACGGTCCTTGCCGCTCCCGACGATCCACGACTCCCGGCGCACTCGGTCGACATCATCTTCATCTGCGATGTGCTGCATCACATAGAGAATCGTGCCGCGTACTATCCCAAGCTCGCCGAGACACTGAAGCAGGGCGGCCGGATTGTGGTGATAGAGTTCTATAAGAAGGACATGCCCATTGGGCCGCCGGCATCTATGAAACTCTCGGACGCGGAGGTCATCTCCGAGTTTCGGAACGCGGGCTTTACCCTCGCCAAACGGCTCGACATTCTACCCTATCAGTACTACCTGTTCTTCGATAAGCCCTGACGGGCTGGCCGATGGCTCTCTCAAGGTCAGGTTGTCAGGATAGTCGGCTTGGCTCCGCCAATTCCATGCGTCGGCTAGTTTGACCGAGAATTCCCGATCCGTAGACCTGCTCCCGCAGCACGCGCGCTTCTTTCTCGAACACGCCGGTCGAGCCCAGGGAGTTGCTGTTTCGCGACTAGGAGACGACAGACGCCACGCCAGTGAGACAATGGCGTACTCCGGGATCGAACGCGGAAATAGTCTGCGCGCCGCGAAGCTTCTCTACCGCTTGAACCCCAGCTCGACTTTGAAGGCTTGCAGCGAGTTGTAGACGATGGGGCAGTAGCAGGCGCGGTCGACCATCTGCCACATGCGGCTCGCAATCGAGCCGGCGCCGCGCACCAGGTGCGGGAAACGCTGGCAGGCGTCGGGACGCGCCTCGTACACGGTGCACGCGGTGCCATCCAGGAAGACGCAGCCGGCCTCGTCCGTGCGGCGCAGCACGCGGCCTTCTTCTTCGCTTTCCGTCGTGTAGTTCGTCAGGAATTTCGCCGGCGGAATGCGCAGGTGCCGGGCCAGGCGCTCCACGTCGCGCTCGGTCACAATGGCGGTGGCCACCTTGCAGCAGTTCGCGCATACCGTGCAGTCGATCTGCTCTTCCACATCTTCGGCGATGCGCCGCAGGATGCGGTCGGAGTGGTCGTGCGATTTGAGGAAGCGGCGAAAGCGGAGGTTATCCTCGCGCTTCTTCTCACCGAGCAAGCGGATCTGCACCAGGTCGGTGATCACAGCGCTCAGGTCCGTTTGGCGACGATGAGGGTGATGTCGTCGGCCTGGGGAGCTCCGGCGCTGAAGCGGCTCACCGCCTCGGTCACCGCGGCAACAATAGACTCGGCCGATTCGGCGCGATGCAGTTTCAACTCTGCCGTTAAGCGTTCTTCGCCATATTCCTCTTCGGCCAAGTCGTTGGCCTCAGTGATGCCGTCGCTATAGATCACCAGCAGGTCGCCCCTGCCCAGCCGGGCGTGCTGCTCGGCGTATTTGGCGATCGGCAGAATGCCCAGTACGGGTCCGCCGCCTTCGAGCATCTCGACTTCGCCCGACGACCGCACGACGATCGGCGGATTGTGGCCTGCATTGGAAAACGTGAAATCTCCCGTGGCCGGATTCAGCAGGGAGATGAAGAACGTGATGAAACGGTTCGAGGGGCAATGCAGGCACGTGATCTTGTTCAGCTGAGTGACCAGCGCGGCCAGGTCGCGGGGATCTTCGGCCAGCACTTCCAACCGGGCTTGCAACTGCATCACCATGAGACCGGCGGGAATTCCCTTCCCCGAAACATCGCCCAGCGCCAACGCCACCCGTCCATCGGGATACGGGAAGAAACCGTAATAGTCGCCCCCTACCGTGCGGCAGGCCATATTGAATCCGGCGACATCCACTCCGCGGAGATCCGGCGCCTTGTCGGGCAGGATGCGGCGTTGAATATCGGCGGCCAAGGATAGGTCGCGCTTCATGATTCGCTCGGCCTGCTCCACTTCCGCCAGGCGGGTATTCTCGATGCGGATGGCCGCCACATTCGCCATGACGGTGAGGAGGCTGAGGTCTTCCTTAGTGAATTCCCGGAGAACGAAAGGCGAATCCACATAGATGATGCCGATGATCCGCTCTTTGGTCTGCAGCGGCACGGCCATCATGGTGTGGACCTTCTGTTCCACGATGCTGAGGCGGCTCTTGAACGCGTCGTCGAGCTGGGCGTCGCGGACCAGGATGGAGGACTTCTGATTGACCACGCGGTCGCGGACGGCCGTGGAAATGCGGAAGCCATCGCCCTTATGGGCCCGGGGGACCAGGTTTTCCCCTTCCAGGGTCAGCACGACGCCGCGCTGGGCATTCACGGCCTGGATGGCGAGATCCAGAATCACGGGGAACAATTCCGCCAGCGGGCGATTCTCGGCCAGCTCCTGGCCAGCCCGGATCAGAGCTTGTAAAGGCGCGGAAGATTTCGGGCCGACACGTTCGAAGGCGATGGTCTGGTTAGCGCCCTCCAGGCTGGTGACCACGGTGGAAGAGGTGGGGCTGGTGTCATCCTCATCCCCTTCAAAGATGACCACTCCCGGACCGGTGCCTTTGGACTCCGGAGCAAAGACCACGGTGATGTGGCCGGCGGTGATGCGGTCGCCGGGGCGGAGCACCAGCCGCGCCTTGAGTGGAATGTTGTTTACAAAGGTCCCATTCTTGCTACCCAAATCCTGGACGGTCCAATCGTCGCCCTCGGGTTCGAAGGCGAAGTGCTGGCGGGAAAGTCCGGCGTCCTCGGGGAAGCTGATCTCGGCGGCGCTGGAGCGGCCGACGGAGAGCCGGTCGCCTTCCAAGGGCACGGTTTTGATCTGGCCATCCGGACAGTGGATGAGCAGTTCACGGGGCATAAGAGTTCACGTAGATGTTTGGAAACAATTATATTCCAGTGGACGCGCCCTCCGCCGGGAAAGTCCCGAGAGGCTCAGTTGGATCGCCTGGGCCTTGACATGCAACGGGGTAAGTTTCATGATAGGTCCTAATTCCCTGCGAATTCCGAAAAGACCGGGAAACAGGCCACTGCGCGGCTCCAAGGCCGGCTGAAAGGTTGACCCCATGACGGCACGAAGGACAGCAGTGGTAGCGCTATTCGCGGTCGGCTCTCTCGGGCTGGTGCTGGGGCAGAGCCCTGCGGCGCGGACGGCTGCGCCGGCCGACGATTCCCTTGAAAAGGGAATGCTTTCCGTGGTTCAGGCCTACTCCCTGATCGAAAAGAACTACGCCGATCCCGTCTCGGCGGAGAAAGCGATTTATCAAGGTGCGATCCCGGGCATGCTGGGAACGCTAGACCCGCATTCGAGCTTTCTGGACCCCGATTCCTGGAAAGAAATGCAGCGGCGGCAGAGCGCGCGGTATTTCGGAGTCGGGATGGAAATCACGGTCGACGCGGGGATGGTGGTGGTGTCTCAGCCGATGCCGGGATCCCCTGCCCTGGCAGCGGGTTTGCGTCGCGGGGACGTCATTGTTGCGGTGGACGGACAGGACACGCGGGGGATGGATTCGGGCGAAGTCGCGAACCGGCTGCGCGGCCCGCGCGGCACCCCGGTAACCGTCACGGTGAAGCGGGAGGGGGCACAGGCAACGTTATCGATGACGGTGACTCGGGCGGCCATTGAAACCAGCGCGGTGGATGCGTTCTGGCTGCGGCCGGGAACCGCCTACCTGCGAATTTCGACGTTCGAGGCGCAGAACGTGGCGGCCGATGTGGAGTCGGCGCTCCGGAAGCTCGGCGAGTCGTCGGTCACCGCCCTGGTGTTGGATCTGCGTGGCAACCCCGGCGGCCTGGTGAACGAAGCGGTGGCGGTAGCGGGGCGGTATCTGCGGGACGGCCAGACAGTGGTATCGGATCACGGACGCGCCCAGGCGGAACAAGTGTTTCGCGCCAAACCGCAGCCCAACGGGCAGAAATACCCGATGGTGGTGCTGGTGGACCGGCGGTCCGCCTCGGCCGCTGAAATCGTGGCCGGCGCGCTGCAGGACCACGACCGGGCCTGGCTGATCGGCGAAACCACCTTCGGTAAAGGCTTGGTGCAGGGACAGTTTCCGCTGTCCGAAGACGCGGCTCTGCTGCTGACCATCGCGCACTACTACACGCCCAGCGGCCGCCTCATTCAGCGCGATTACCAGCACCGCTCGTTCTTCGACTATTACTATGCCGGCCGGAACGACGGCCCCAACCTGGCCGACGTCAAAGCCACCGACAGCGGACGCAAGGTGTACGGCGGGGGCGGCATCACTCCGGACGAAAAATACGATGCGCCCATCGCCACGGCCTTCCAGCGCCGCCTGGGAGCATCGGCTGCGTTCTTCCGTTTCGGCTCGCTCTACTTCAGCGGCCGGACGCCGGAGCTGCCCGAAAACTGGGCGCCCGATGACGGCGTGCTGGACCGCTTCCGCGGCTATCTGCACCAGCAGAACTTCCCCTTCACGGATGCGGAGTTCGCCGCCGACCGTCCGTTCGTCGCCCGGCAAATTCGGCTGGAATTGTACACGCGCGCGTTCGGCAGACAGGCCGCGGACCACGCCGGCATCCAAGGCGATCCGGAAGTAGCCCGGGCGATCGACAGTCTGCCCAAGGCCGAAGCGCTGTACCGCCAGGTGCAGCAAGTGCTGGCCCGCCGAATCCAGCGGTAGCTGCATCTCCCCGAAGCGGACCCGCGCACAGGCCCAAAAGGCGTTGCCTGCGCCGCGCCCTCACGTGCTCGCCCTGTTGCCGTTAACTAACGATATTCCCGTACTGCCCATGCTTGGTACTTGGCTGGTTGAACCAGGACTTTTCCTGAAGATGGGGCTGTGCGACAAATGCAGCAGGGAGCAATTATGACCTATCGGACCCTCTCGTTGCAGTGCCACTGCGGACGGCCCAGCGCCAGCATCCGGGAAGTCGGTTTCACGTCGGACCATCAACTGGTCCTGCACTGGCGCTGCCCCGACTGCAAGGCCTACGTCTACGGATTGAAGCCGCTCAACGATTGCTTTCAGGTCTGTCCCACCCAGGAAGAAGCGGAAGAGGACAGCACCGATTTGAGCAAGCTGAGCGAAACCGCCATCCGGGAGATGGACGCCAAATTCCTGCAGGAACTGGGAGTCAAGCTCCCCGACTGCGCGGAACTCTAATCTCACATCTCAAGGACTGAACCGACAATGTTCGCACTACGGACTGCTCGCACGAACCCGGCCTGGACGCTGCCGGCTGAATTGGCGGAATTGGCTCACAAGGAGGGCGTGGGGCTGCTTCACGAATTGTTTGCCGAGTTCGAGACCGACACCGCGGCCCGGCTCGAAACGATGTGCGAGGCGCTAACCAAAGGCAATCTCACGCGGACGCGGAGCGAAGCTCATACTATTAAAGGCAGCGCCGTTCAAGTGGGCGCCTTGGGCCTGGCCCGCTTGTGCCGCCGCATGGAACAAGCGGCCGACGCGGGCGAGATGGACGCGACGGCCACCTTGTTCGAGGAGGCACAATTCGAATTCGCACGAGTGGCGCGGGAGCTGGTGACGATCGATTTGAGGAAGATTCTCACCCAACCGAAGAGCGCGTAAGGAGCGCGGGCAGCGGGCGAAAATCCAAATCGCCGCCGACCGCTCGAGGGAAGAGCCGCGGAGCCGATTGGGTAAGGCAAGTCCGCCAATTCACCACCGATTCGTTCGGGTTCAGCCGCGAGGAAGCGTCCCAGATCCTGGACGAAGTCTATAGCCGGGGGGATCGCTGGATGCTGCTGCTTCTGGCGGCCCACGGGTTCCTGGCACTGGGACAAGCCTTCTTCTTTGGAACGTGGGCGGCTACGGCGCTGACCACCGCAGCCGCGATCGGCGTCTTCGCGTTTTGCCGGATGCTGTGGCCCGGCCGTTTTCGAACCCGGTGCGCGGCAGGAATCTGTCTTCAGGCTTTCGCTGCGCTTTCGGTCTATCAGCTTCACGGCCTTCCGGAAATGCGTTTCTATTTCTTGACGGCGCAGATGCTGATGATCGTCTATCCGGACGCGCTGTGCCTGTGGCCGGGAACGGCTTTGATGGCGGCGCAGCAAGCCTGGTTCGCCTGGCTGCAGAACCACGGCCACGCGGTCTATTATTCGCGCGACCCCGATCAGGTTGGGTTCACACAACTGTTCCTCCATTTCGGGATCGTCACGCTGGGCGCGCTGATCTGCGGTTACTGGGCCGTTCTGCAGCGCCGGCAAAAACTCCATGCCAAGCGGCAAGCCTGGGCTTTAGCCGGCAGCCAACTGGCCATGGCCGAAGATCTGGCCCGGCGCGAGGAAGCCGAGAAAGCGCTGAAGCAGTACGCGGCGGAGCTGGAAGCGGCCCAGGCCGATCAGGAACGGAGCGGCGAAGAACTACGGCGCATGGTGGCCGAGCTGGACGAAGCGCGCAAGCGTGCTGAAATCGCAGCGCGTGCCAAGAGCCATTTTCTGGCCAACATGAGCCACGAGATCCGAACCCCTATGAACGGCATCGTCGGCATGGCGGGCCTGCTGCTCGATACTCCTCTTTCCGCGGACCAAAGGGATTTCACCGACACGATTCGGTACTCGGCCGAGAGCCTGCTGACCATCATCAATGACATCCTCGATTTTTCGAAGATGGAGGCCGGGCAGATGACGATTGAGCCGCTATCGTTCGACTTGCGCGAAATGGTGGAGGAAGTAGGGGCGCTGCTTTCCTCCAAAGCCGGGGCCAAAGGAATCGAACTGGTGGTGCGGTTGAAGCCGGAAGTGCCCCGGCAAGTAGTGGGCGATTCGGGGAGGATCCGGCAGGTGCTGTTGAACCTCACCGAAAATGCGATTAAGTTCACGCCGTCCGGGTATGTGCTGATGGAAGTGCAGTGCCCGGCGCGGAACCAGACGTCCTGCTGCTTGCGGTTCGCGGTGCAGGATACGGGCTGCGGCATTCCGCCCGAAAAGCTCGAGGTCATCTTCAAGGAATTCGCGCAGGCCGATGCTTCCACCAGCCGGAAATTCGGTGGAACGGGGCTGGGGCTGACCATCTCCAAGCGGCTGGTGGAGTTGATGGGAAGCACGCTCGAGGTGACGAGTGAAGTGAACATGGGCTCGCGATTTGCGTTCACGCTGCGGCTGCCGCTGGCGGCGGTGGAGCGAAAACCCGACGCCGGACGCCTGGCGGGATGCCGGGTGCTGCTGGTCCATCCCGAAGGGCTGGCGCGGCAAACACTGGCCGAGCGCTTGGAATCGTGGCAAGCGCGGTGCACGCTGGCCTCGAGCGGCGCGGAAGGGTTGCGCATCCTGACCGCGGCACGGAAACTGGGCCATCGCTTCCACGCGCTGCTGGTGGCCGCCAAACTTGACGATATGGAAGGGTTGGAGTTCGGGCGCGAGGGGCAGGCGAACTCCAGCGGCGCATTGCTGGCGCTTCTGACTTCGGCTGCGGACTTTGCGGCAGCTCCGGCGGAATCCGGGTTCACCCGAACCCTGTTGACACCGGTGCGGTCGCCGTTGCTGAAAGCTGTGCTGGAGGAGGCACTCCGGCGGAGCGCCCCCGATCCGGCAACTGAGCGATCCCCCGAAGTCCTCGACCAGACGGGCACGGTGCGCGGCTTGCGCGTCCTGCTGGCCGAGGACAACACCATCAACCGGCGCGTGGCGCTGCTGCAATTGGAGCGGCTGGGCTGCCATACGGATGCGGTGGCGAACGGCCGGGAGGCCGTGCAAATGTGGGAACGGTTCCCGTATGACGCCATTCTGATGGACTGCCAGATGCCCGAGATGGACGGATTGGCGGCCACGGCCTGCATCCGGGAACGCGAACCGAACGGTTGCCACATTCCGATCATCGCCCTCACCGCGAATGCCATGAAGGGAGATGAAGAGCTCTGCCTGCAGGCCGGCATGGACGGCTATATCGCCAAGCCGGTGAATCTGGATGAGCTGCGCGAAGCGCTATTTCAGCAAGTGGCCGCTTCCAAGCTGGCGCACTCGCTGGCACAACTCTAAAGAGAAAGTCAACTTTGGCCGACCACTCACGCCGATAGTCAGCCCCGCCTTTCTTCGGTCAGGGTGAGGGCGCTAACTTCGGTTAATTCTCATGCCCTCGGTTAGTGTTTTGTTGCTTCACCCGTACCTTTAGCACTATTGGGAAAACTGCGGAGCACGAGAAAATGCATACAGGATTAGCGAAATGAGCGTCACCATCAGCTTCCCGTTTGCCAGCGGGTCGGGGATTCGCCTGTTGCTGGCTGCCGCCATTTCCTGTTTCGCAGCGGCCCCAGGATACTCCCAAGACGCAGTGGCCGCGGCGCGGGATCTGGCAACCCACGGCCATCGCGCCGAAGCCCTGGCGGCTCTCGACCAACGTCTTGAGGAACGGCCGACGGACAGCGACGCGCGCGTGTTGCGCGGAGTCATTCTTTCCTGGGAAGGCCGCTACGATGAAGCGCGTCAAGACCTGCAGACGGTTCTCGCGAAATCACCCGATCATGGAGACGCCTTGCCCGCGCTGATCCACGTCGAGATGTGGTCGGACCATCCCGAGCGCGCCGAGCAACTCGCTCGAGAGGCCCTGCGGCGCCATCCGGACGATCCCGACCTGCTGCTGGCGCAGGCCCGGGCTCTGCGCGCCATGAAGAAAAATCGCGAGGCGCTGGCCACGGCGAAGTACCTATTGCGGTTCGATCCGGGCAACCGAACCGCGATCGATCTGGCCAGCGGCCTGGCCGACTCGATGCGGGCGTGGACAGCCAGCATCGACCATTCGAGCGAGTGGTTCAGCGACGGACGCACGCCCTGGCAGGAGTCCCAGGTGCAACTAAGCCGCCAGACCGCGGCGGGCTCCGTCATAACGCGGTTCTCCCGGGCGGATCGATTCGGTTCCACCAGCCAGCAGGTGGAGATCGACGCGTACCCGCATTTCCGCCAGGGCACGTATGGCTACATCAATCTGGGTTATTCGCCGGACGCGGAGTTATACCCGCACTACCGGATTGGCGCCGACCTCAATCAAAGCCTGGGGCATGGGATTGAGGCATCGGGGGGCTTCCGCCAGCTGCACTTCAGCGGCAACGTCCGCATCTACACAGCGGCCGTCACCAAGTATTTCGGCGATTGGATGTTCACCGGACGGACCTTTCTGACGCCGGACATCACCGGGACTTCGGAATCGGTGCAGATCCAGGTGCGCCGCTACCTGGCGAACGGAACGGATTATTGGGGACTGCGATACGGGCATGGCTCATCGCCCACCGAGGTTTCCGATGTGACCGACATCGCCATTCTGAATTCATCGTCGTTTTCGACGCAGTTCTACCATACGCTCAGCCGGTATCTGATTTGCCAGATCAACCTGGGTTATAGCCGTGAAGACCGCGTCGGGATCAGCGGATTGCGCCACTACCTGGCGGATGCGAGCTTGTTCTACCGGTTCTGACCACCCCATGCCCCTGCCCACGAAATTCCGAGCGCTGACCTTCTTGCTGGCTCCGGCGGTATTGGGTGTCTTCTATTGGGGGTTGTTCCAGGCCAAAACGCCGGAATCCGACGGCGGAACGCTCAGCCCCGCCAAGTCCCGGCTGCTGCAAGAGGAAAGCGCGCTGATGCGGCACTACGGGAGGTGGGATCGGGCGCTGGCTCCGACGGTGAAGCTGCACACGGCGTATCCGGAGAATCACATTTACATCGGGCAGCTCGCCGAAATCTACGACCATCTGGGACGTTACAGCGACGCCGCCGGCATGTGGGAGCAGTTCCTGGTTCACGCGCCGCGGCCGATCGAAGCGTGTCCGCAGATCGGCCAGGCCTACCAGAAGCAAGGTCTGAACAAGCAAGCGATCGGGGCGCTGGAGCGATGCCTGGCCTTCGAACCGAATAACCCCGACTCTCTATTTTATCTGGCGCATGCGGTGGAACGCAGCGGAGACAGCAGCCGCGCGGCGGAACTTTATGAGCGAGGCATCGCGCTCAGTCCGCAATACCTGGATCTGCGGATCGGTCTGGCGCGAGTCCGCCTGCATCAGGGCAAAGCCGAGGAAGCCAAGACGCTGGCCACGGCCGTGGTGGAAGGCTCGCCGAGCAATGTCGATGCGCTACTGGTCTTGGGTCTGGCCAATGAGCGGCTCGGCGAGCGGGCCGACGCCAAGAAATATCTGTTGCGCGGCGCCCAACTGGCGGACGGCGACGCCGACTTTCACATCGCGCTCGGCAACATCGCGGAGCAGGACCTGGACCTCAATCAAGCGATTCAGCAGTACCAGAAGGCCGTGAAACTCGACCACAGCAATGTGGAAGTGGCGCAACACCTGGCGTTGTTGGAAAAGGCGCGGCCGTGAAACAACTGGCCCTGGTGGGGGCGCGGGTGGTCTTCGCGGGGTTCTATCTCCTGACCGCGTTGTACTGTCTGTTGGCTTATCTGCCCTTCACCTATCACCAGGTCCATGCGGGTGGCCTGCTTCCGTGGCTGGACGTGTTCGTACGCATCCATCCCTGGCTGAACCTGGCGATGCTGGCCCTGGTGATCCCGCTGCTCGACGGGCCGTGGCATCGGGGACGGGCGGCGCGCTGGCTCTCTGGGGGATTCGGCATCTATCAGATCGCGGTGGCGTACACGATGGTGTTCCACCCGGTGCTGGCGAACCTGGAGAACAACTTCACCAGCCTGCTGTGGAGCGCATCGGCGCTGGTTTCCATCGCGTGGCTGGCGGCCATCGACGTGGCGACGTACGCCTGCAAGGTGCACTGGACCGAGAAACCATCGGGGCGCGGCGCCTCCTACTATGCCGCCTGGCGGGGAGCGGTCTTCGTCTCGCTGTTGTACGCGGCGGTGTTCTTCCTCCGCCGGCCCATCGGTCTTTCGCTGACCGAGGAAGCCCCCGCGGCCGGCTGGAGCCTGATGGTGCATCTGCTGGTGTTCCTGGGAGGGTTTCTGCTGCTGGAGTGCCTGACGGGCGTGGCGGGCGTCTGCCGGCAGCCGGCGCAGACCGAATTCTGGCTCTGCCACCTGTTGTTGGGATGCGGAATCGGCCTGGTGCTGCGGGTGGTGGTTTGGCCCTCCCTGGGATTCAGCGGGTGGCTGCAGATTCTGTTTTCGATCGCGTTCAGCCTGGTGCTGGTGCTCGTGAATGCCGGCATCGCGCTTTCCCTGGCGGCCGAGGGACCGGTGGCCGATGGAATCGGGGCAGCGGCGGCTCCGGCCACGCTGGGGCTGGTGAGTTCCTGGCGCTCGGGCGCGGGGGCGCTGGTGGCGTTGGCGCTAGTCGGCTGCGGCCTGGCGGTGCAAGCGGCAGCGTTCGACTGGAATGGACTCCTACAGAAATTGACGGCTGCGGGAATCTGGCTGGCCAGCTTCGCGTGCTTCTATTCGATCGGGGCTCGCCGGGTGCAGTCCCGGAGCTTCGTGTGGCTGATGGCGCCGGTGGTTCTTCTAGTCGCTTACAAGGGACTGGAAGCCCGGGCGCCGGTTCCCGCGCCGGCCCTGGAGCGCTGGGCGGGCTACGACGCCTCATTCCGGCTGGCGCAACAATTCCTGACGCCGCCGCGGCACGACCAGGATTCCTTCTTGCAGTTCCTCAACCGCAATACGAATATCGCCGCTTCGGTCCAGGTGACGCCGGTCTCGGTCGACCTGACGCCGGCTCTCGCCGCGGCGCCCGGCCCGCTGCCGAACATCTTCATCTTCACCATTGACAGCCTGCGGCGCGACTATCTGTCGCCGTATAATCCTTCGGTTCGATTCACGCCTTCCATCGAAGCTTTTGCGAAAGAAAGCACCGTCTTCGAAAACGCGTTCACGCGCTACGGCGGCACCGGACTCTCCGAACCATCGATCTGGTCGGGGGCTCTGCTGCTGCACAAACAATATGTCACACCGTTCGCGCCCATGAATGCGCTGGAAAAACTGATCCGCGCCGACCGGTACCAAGCGTATCTGACCCGAGATCCGATCCTGGAAACGATCCTGACGCCTTCCACGGAGGCGGTGAACCTCGAATCCGGCGCCGAGGCGCTCACACCTGAGTTCGCAGGCACGCTGGAACGGCTCCAGCAGCAGATCGGCCAGCGGACCGCGGCCGGACAGCCGGTATTCGCCTATACGCAGCCGCAGAACCTTCATATCTCGGTGATCCAGCGAGAGGGCGCTTCGGCGCCGGATGACGAACGGTATCGCGGCTTTTACGCGCCGTACGCCTCGCGGGTCATGAAGATCGACGCCGCGTTCGGAAGTTTCATCGAATTTCTCAAGGCGCGCGGCCTCTACGAGCACAGCATCATCGTGCTGACGGCCGACCACGGGGACTCGCTCGGGGAGGGCGGGCGCTGGGGCCACGCCTACACGCTTTATCCCGAGATCGTGCGCATCCCGCTGGTGATCCATCTGCCGGACGGTCTGCGCGCCCAGGTCTCCAGCGATCCGGGCGGCCTGGCGTTTTCCACCGACATCACGCCGACCCTGTACTATCTGTTGGGCCATCGCCCGATCGTCCAGAACGAATTGTTCGGATCGCCGCTGTTCACCCAGGCTGCGACCGAACGGCAACGGGATCCGCAGGCCGAGTATCTGCTGGCTTCCAGTTACGCCGCCGTTTATGGAATCCTCAGCAACCGCGGCCGGCGGCTCTACGTCGCCGACGGCGTCAACTACCAAAACTACGCGTTCGACCTCGATGCCGTTTCGGCGCACAGCCGGCCAGTGAGTTCCCAGTTACAGCAGGATCAAGACGGGAAGATTCGCAACGGGATTCTGGCCATCGACCGGTTCTATCGCTTCGACGGCACGGGCGGAGGGTCGCGTTGAGCCATTCGTCCGAAATCGCGGGAAAGCCGCCGGCGCCGAAAGTCGCGGCGACCGGAGTTGGAACACCCGGCGACGAAGTCCGGCAGAAGTTGCGCCGGCGTGTGGATGCGCTGTTGGGGGAATGCAGCCGGATCGCAATCCAACGGCAACAGGCCCCCGTGGGGCACGAAATTCCAACCGCTCCCGGCACGACCGTCCTCGCTGAGAAACCGGCCGCGCCGCCCACGCCGGAACGCGCTCCGGCTCCCCGCGCGGACCGCCGGGCGCTGGTGGTGGAAGGCAACCCGCTGCACCGCAAAGTGCTGGTTCGATCGCTGGAGAAGTCGGGCTACCAGGTGGACGCCATCGAATCGGCGCGAGACGCCATCGAGACCTTCCAACGATGCCCGTATGCCATCGTGCTGTTGGACTGCGACACCCCGGAGATCGATGGATTCCGGACCGCGGCCAGCCTACGACTGATCGAAGGAACGGCGCGGCACACTCCGATTGTGGGGCTGACCGGAAATGCGGGACCCGCGCACCGGCGCGAGCGCAAGGCGGCGGGCTTCGACAACTATTTATTGAAGCCCTTTCGCCGGGACAAAGTGGAGTCGGTGGTGGGCCAATACGCGCCGACGCGGACGGCCGGAGCCCCCTCGCAACTGCGGGCACTCGACAAAGACCGCATCCGCGAGCTCCAGGAGCTCACGTGCGGCGACGACGTCCTGATGCAAGAACTGATCGACTTGTTCCTGAGCAGCGCGCCCGAAATGCTCGGCCAGATGCGGCACGCCGCCGAGGACGAAGACACCGCCGCTCTGCGCCGCGCGGCTCACACGCTGAAGGGCAGCAGCGGGCAGATGGGCGCGCTGCGGATGCAGGAAATCTGCGGCATCATCGAAGGCCTGACCAGCACCGGATCGCTGGTGGGAGTCGATCTGCTGCTGACGGAGCTGTCGGTGGGCTTCGAGCGCGCGGTGGGCGAACTGCGGTTGCTGCGAACGGAAGCGGACGCGCCGAGCGACTCGAACGAGGCCCAGGCGGCCCGCCCGCAGAAGACGGGGGCAAAGACCAACGAGATTCTGGTGGCCGAGGACGATATGCTGATTGCGCGTTTCCTGACCAGCAGCCTCACCGCGGCCGGGTTCCGGGTCACGCACGTCAAGGACGGCCCTTCGGCGCTCGAAGCGGTCCGCACCCATAATTACGCGGTGGTCATTCTGGACATCAACATGCCCGAGGTCGACGGGTACCAGGTGCTCTCCGAAATCCGCACCATGACGGGAGAAAACACACCGGTCACGATCATCTCGTCGCGGCACCAGGAAGAGGACATCCTGCGCGCCTTCGATCTGGGCGTGGATGACTACCTGACCAAGCCATTCAATCCTTCCGAGGTGGTGGCCCGCGTCCGCCGTCTGGCGCGCCAGGCCGCCCGCTCATGACCCGCCTGGTCTATTCACGAAACTGGCCGCGCATCGCGCAGCTGCTGGTGGGCACGATTCTGATGGGCTACATCTGCTGCGTTATGCTGACGGCCCGAAGTCTGCAGCAGATCGACGACCCGGTGGTCCGATACGCGGTGGCGTTCGTGATTGTCCAATCCACGATCTTCGCGCTTTTGGTGGCGGTTCTGTTGGCGGGAAAACTGGTGCGCGTGCGGTGGGAGTGGTTCCGCGCCACGCGAATCGGCCGGCTGACCAAACTGCTGGCCGACCCCGCCGCAGACCGCGAAGTTCTGGAGGCATCCCGCAAATGGCCGGCGGAGTTCTTCACGGTGATCGAAGATGCGGTGCAGGCCTTAAAAGGATCCGTGCGGCAGCGGGTGATCGGCCTGCTGCAGGCCAGCGGGCTGTACCCGAAACTGCTCCACGAGACCCTCCACCGCAACCCCGCCCGGGCCATCCGCGCGATTTCCCTGTTAGGGCAGTTGGAGACGGCAGATGCGCGGGCAGCCGTGCGCCGCGGCCTGGAACACCGGATCGGGGCCGTACGGCAAGCAGCGCGCAAAGCCATCCTGCAAGGCAGCGACCAGACCGCACAGCGGAAACTGCTGGATGCCGCTCCAAAAATGTCGGGCTGGCAGCGGATGGTCATGTACCACTTCGCGCCCGCCGACACGGCGCTGCTGCCCGGGTTCATCGCCGAAGCACTGCAATCCGGAAATGACGAACGGACGCTGGCGGCGCTGGAACTGGTCCTGACCCAGCAGCGCGTCGTATTTGCCCGCGCCCCGGTTGGCCTGGCGCGCAACTCCAATTCGGAAGTCCGAATCAAGTTCTTCAAGGCCCTCCAATTCCTGCAAGTGGATGGCGATATTCCACTGGCCTTGCAGGCCGGCCTGGAGGACACCGACTGGCGGGTTCGCGCGATGGCTGCCCGGGCGTGCGGGCATTTTCGCCCGGCCATCCTGGCCGACCGGCTGCTGGAGATGTGCCGGAGTTTCGAGCATCCGTCGGAAAGCGCGCACGCCGGAAGGGCCCTGGCGATTATGGGAGGCGAAGGCTGGTTCCGCCTGCAGGATGTCGCCAACTCCGATGGCGGCGCGGCGCGGCGCATTGCCACCGAAGCCGTGGAGCGGCACATGCTGGGAGGTGCCGCATAGATCCGGCGCTCCATCCTGCGTTGTGGCACGCGTTTTCGCGCACCCTGTACTATTACGAGTACGGGATCATCACCTACCTTTTTACGCTCAGCACGATTTATTTCGTCCTCCTTCTTCTGGGTTTTTTCGAAATGATGCGGCATCGGTTTACCTACCAGGACACCGAGGAGCGCAAGGTGCTGGAGGTGTCGCCATTGGTGCCGCCGATCTCCATTCTCGCCCCGGCCTACAACGAGGCTGCCGCCATTCGCGAGAGCGTGCGGGCCATGCTGCGCCTCGCGTATCCGCAGTTCGAAGTGATCGTGATCAACGATGGGTCCAAGGACCAGACGCTGCAATTGCTGATCGAGGAGTTTCACCTCTACCGGTCCGCGCGCTACTACGATCAAGTCCTGCCCGGCAAACCGGTGCGGGCGGTGTATGAGTCGATGGATCCGATTCCACTGGTGGTCATCGATAAGGAAAACGGCGGTAAAGCAGACGCGCTCAATGTCGGGATCAATGTGGCCCGCTACCCGCTGGTGTGCGCGGTGGATTGTGATTCGCTGATGGAGCCCGATGCCCTGTTGCGCGTGGCGCGGCCATTCCTAGAGGACCCGGAACGCGTGCTGGCGGTGGGCGGCATCGTCCGTGTGGCGAATGGCTGTCAGACGGCCGGGGGGCGCGTTTTGAAGGTCGACCTGCCGCGGACGTGGATCGGCCGCTGTCAGGTGGTGGAATACCTCCGCTCGTTCCTGGGCGGGCGCGTGGCGTTTAGCGCGTTCAACGCGCTCATCATTGTGTCCGGGGCGTTCGGCCTGTTTTCTAAGAAGGCGGTGCTGGCGGTGGGCGGCTACCGCACCACAACGGTGGGCGAAGACATGGAGTTGATCGTGCGGCTGCATCGCTGGGCGCGCGATCGGAAGATGGAGTACCGGATCGTCTTCCAGCCCGACCCGGTGTGCTGGACCGAAGTCCCGGAGTCCTACAAAGTTCTCAAGCGCCAGCGCAACCGCTGGCAGCGCGGCAGCATTGAAACGTTCTGGCTGCACAAAGACATGATTGGCCGCCCGAAATACGGCATGCTGGGGTTGTTCGTGTTTCCGTATTCGGTTCTCTTTGAGACGTTCGGGCCGCTGGTTGAGCTGGCGGGGTACCTGCTGACAGTGATCGGCCTGTGCCTGGGTATCTTCGACCTGCAGATCGTGTGGCTGTTCTTTCTGGCGGCGGTGCTGTACGGAATGATTCTCTCCGTAGCCTCGGTGATTCTGGAGGAGCTGTCGACCAAACGCTATCCCAAGGTGCGGAACCTGCTGTTGCTGATTGTGGCGAGCCTGATCGAGAATCTCGGGTTCCGCCAAATTCTGACGGCCTGGCGGGCGCTGGCCTTCTTCGATGTGCTGCGCGGCGATAAGACCTGGGGGGCGATGGAGCGGCAGGGGCTGCAAACGCGGCCGGGCGTGGCGCCGGCGGGGAGCCGGTAGGCCGCCCGGGCAGACCAGGCCTGCGTTACCGGGCCGCGGCGACCTCCGTTGCGCCCGCGGTCAATCCTTCGGCAGCCGCCCGGATGCGAACCCGGCCGGGCTGGTTGGGCTTGGAGCGCACAATCAACAGCGCCATGCCGCTGAAGGCCTTGCGATAGTCGGCTTGGAAGGGCTCCACGGTGGCCGCATTGCCGTTGTCGACGGCTTGAATGAACCCGGCGCCGCTCACCTCGAAGCGCACCAGGTTGTCGGCGCCCGGACACAGCGTTCCGTCTTGATCTTCGATGCGCACGGTCACGAAGCAAAGGTCGTCGCCGTCGGCGTGAATGGTGGTCCGGTCCGGAATGAGTTTGACCCGGGCGGGAGCGCCGGCAGTGCGGACTTCGTCGACCGCGACCTGCTTGCCATCCTGGTACGACACCGCGCGCAACGTACCCGGCCGGTAGAGGACCGGCCACATCAGGCGGTATTTCGAAGCGAACTTCCGGTCGGGGCTGACGTTGGGCCCCACGGGCAGTTCCACCGGCTCGGAAAAACGCTTCTTGCGCCCGAGCGATTGGCCGTTCAGAAATAACTCCACCTCCTCGCCGTTGGAGTAGCACATCACGGGAATCTCCTGGCCTTCCCTTCCCGCCCAATTCCAGTGCGGCAAGACATGCACCATAGGCTTTTTCGACCAGACGCTCTGGTAGAGGTAATAGCGGTCCTTGGGGAATCCGGCAAGGTCGACCATTCCGAAATAAGAGCTGCGCGCCGGCCAATCGTTCGCGCCCGGCCGATCGAAATACGGAGTCGGCTCGCCGAGGTAGTCGAACCCCGTCCAGACAAATTCACCGGGAATGTTGGGCAGACGATCCTGATAGGTAAATTCCACATCGGGACAATAGGCCCACCGGGGAGCGATGATGTCGTAGCTGGTGAGCTGCAGCGAGGGATGCTTTTCGTATTTCTCCAGAGGCAGATGGTAGACGCCGCGCGAGCTGACGCAGGAGGCTGTCTCCGATCCATAGACCGCCCATTTCGGATGACTCTTCTGGATCTGCTCGTACATCCAGGGCCGGTAGTTGATTCCGGGGACATCGACCTGGGCGGCGAGCTCGTTCTGGATCGCGGCTTCCGGACTATTGAACGCGGATGTGGTGGGGCGCGTTGGGTCCTCTTCGTGGAAAAAGCCCACCAGGCGCTTGGCCTCCTTCCATCCATCCGGCCGGCCCTGCTCCGGAATTTCATTGCCGATGCTCCAGAGAATGATGCTGGGGTGGTTGCGGTCGCGGCGGACCATGTCGCGCACGTCGCGCTCCGACCATTGGTCGAAGTACTTGCTGTAGCCGTTGGGCACTTTGGGGATGCGCCACATATCGAAAGCTTCATCCATCACCACCAGGCCCATGCGGTCACACAGGTCGAGCAATTCGGGCGAAGGCGGATTGTGGCTGGTGCGGATGGCATTGACGCCCGCGGCTTTCAAAATCTCGAGCTGACGTTCGGTGGCACGCCGGTTGACGGCCGCGCCCAGCGCGCCCAGATCGTGGTGATTGCAGACACCCTGTAATTTCAGACGCCGGCCGTTCAGCAGAAAGCCCTGGTCGCGTTCGAACGAAGCGGTGCGGATGCCGAAGGGGGTGCGATGCCGGTCCACCGCCCGATTGGCTTCGAGCACCTCACTGGCGAGCGTGTAGAGATACGGATGGTCGACATCCCAGCGCTGGGGGCGGGCGACGGTTACTGTGGCGGCCGCGGTCTGCGCGCCTCCGGCAGCAATAACGACGCCGGTGGTGTGGGTGGCGACTGTCTTGCCGGCGGAATCCAGAACGGAGGTGCGGAGCGAAACTCGCGCCTCGCGGGCGGAGCGGTTGGTGAGCTCCGTCTTCACGGCGACGGTCGCCTGCTTCTCCGCAATCTGCGGAGTGGTCACATAGGTTCCCCAGCGGCCGATGGCGACGGGGCCGGTGACGTCGAGCCAGACGTTGCGATAGATGCCCGCGCCGGGATACCAGCGCGAGGAACGATCCTCCGGGGCCAGCCGGACCGCGAGCACGTTCGCCTGATTGCCATAGAGCAGATGCGGGGTCAGATCGAAGGAGAAGCCGATGTAGCCGTACGGGCGCTCGCCGAGGTGCTGTCCGTTCAACCAGACGTGCGCGTTGGCCATGGCGCCATCGAATTCGATGGAAAGGAAGCGGCCGCGGGCGCTCTCCGGCAGAGTGAAGGTCTTGCGGTACCAGCCGGTCCCGAAAAAGGGCAGAGCGCCGGTGTGGGGGTTCAACTTGGAATCGAAGGGGCCGGCGATGGCCCAGTCATGCGGCAAGCGAACCTCGGTCCACTGCGCATCGGAGAACGACGGCTGTTCGGCGCCGTCGAGGACCCCTTTGGAAAAACGCCAGGCGTCGTTGAACGGGAGGCGCCGGTCGCCGGAGAGGGTCACCTCCGCGGCGGTTGCCGCGCCGGGCAGCAGGGCGGGAGCCGAAAGACTGGCCAGAAACAGACGCCGGTTGATCATAGAGTCTCCTGCCCTCTTAGCGTACCCCGCGGAGCGGCGCAGCGAAGGAGGCAGGAAGATCGCCAGTCTGGCAGATCCGATCAGACAGTTTGGGCGGCGGCCGGCGGAAGCAGCGCGTCTCCTCTCCGGTAGGCGTCTTCAAACCGGTCCAGACCGTTGACGCCGCCGTTGACCAGCCTGCGCGCGGAGGCCAGATCGTTCGCCCGGAGCGCATCACGAATGGCAATTTCCTTCGCCTTGAGAAAACTCGCCAGCACCCGGGCCGCGATCTCCGGATCATTGGCGCGTTCCGGGCCGTCCACCAGTTGGGTATCCAACCCGATCGCGCGGCCGTGCGCCAGATAATTGGCGCGCCCGGTGAGCTGGATAAAACCGCGGCCGCGGAAGCGCTCGCCATCCGGCGGTCCCTGGTTCCCGAGTCTGCGATCATACCGATCGAAAGGCGCACCGCCAGGTGACGTGTTGAACGCCGATGCGTCCTCACTGAGCGGCCGGAAGGATTCAGATTCCGCCCGGATCGTGGCCAGAGACATGAGCACCATGTTCCGGTCGCCGAGCGAGTGCGCCAGCAGCGCCCGTAAGACGGCGGGCAGGTTCTGGCGAATGTTGGGGATGGGGGTTAAGGGGAACATGCGGGCGACGGCGTTCAGGGTGACGCCGGGAATGACCGGCGCAATCTCGGGCTCGCTCGAAAGTCCCAAGGCCAGCGCCGTGCGCGGTCCCACCGTGCCATCGGCCGTCAGGTCGACGCTGCGCTGGAAATCCCGAACGGCCTGCTGCGTGGCTGGTCCGAACCAGCCCTCGGCGTCGGCGGGAGTGAATCCGCGCTCCCGCAAGTTCAGCTGGAGTTCCGAGACTTCGGACCCCTTCGATCCCAGTTTGAGACAAGACACGCTCCACACTTCCCTCCGGAGAGGGCCCCCTGTTACCTCCAGGGTAAAGTACAAGTTTTGGGAGATCGGCTTATCTGTATGACTCTACGGGGCGATTGCGCCGTGACTCAATCCGGCTCGCGCCATTCGCGGCCATCTCGTGCCAGGAGCGCCTCCGCTTCGGGAGGGCCCCAGGAACCGGCGGCGTAATTGGGGAAATTGCGCGGCGGCAGCGCGCTCCAGACGTCGAGGACCGGCTGCAGGATCTTCCAGGCGGCCTCCAGGGTGTCGGCGCGCTGGAACAGAGTCGCATCCCCGATCATGCAGTCATACAAGAGACGCTCGTAGCCGGTGCTGGGCGCGCTGCCGAAATAGCGGGCGTAGTCGAAATCCATTTTGACCACGCCCAAGTTCATCACCGGGCCGGGCACCTTGGCCCCGAAGCTGAGCGAGATTCCCTCGTTGGGTTGGATCTGAATCAACAGGCGGTTGGGCTGCAGCTCTTTAATGGGCGTATTGCGGAACAGCACAAACGGAGTGCGCCGGAATTGAATGGCAATTTCCGTGACGCGCTTGCCCAGCCGTTTTCCGGTGCGCAGGTAGAAGGGCACGCCGGCCCAGCGCCAGTTGTCGAGCGACAGCTTCAAGGCCACGAACGTTTCGGTGGCCGAATCCGGGGCCACATTGGGCTCGGCCCGATAGCCAAGGGCCGGCTGCGTGCCCTCGGCGCCGGCGCCGTACTGGCCGCGCACCATGTTTTGCAAGACGTCTTCGGGTGACGACGGCTGAATGGCGTGAAGCACTTCGGCCTGCTTCTGGCGCACGGCATCGGCTTCGAACGAGACCGGCGGTTCCATGGCGGTCAGGGTGACCAACTGAAACAGATGATTCGGCACCATGTCGCGCAACGCGCCGGCGCGCTCGTAATACGCGCCCCGATGTTCAACGCCCACCGATTCGGCGGCCGTGATCTGCACGTGGTCGATGAACGAGCGATTCCAGATCGGCTCGAAAATGCTGTTGCCGAACCGGAACACCATGATGTTCTGCACGGTCTCTTTGCCCAGGTAGTGATCGATGCGGTAAATCTGCGACTCATCGAGAACTTTCTTGATGTCTGCGTTCAACTGGCGGGCGGAATCAAGATCATGCCCGAACGGTTTCTCAATAATGACCCGGCTCCAGTGGCCGTTCTGCTGTTGGACCAGGCCGGCCTGCCCGAGCTGCTTCACAATTTCGGAAAAGAAACCCGGCGCCACGGCCAGATAGAAAAAGCGGTTGCCCTCGGTATGGTAATCCAAATCGGCCTGCTCCACCTTCTCTTTGAGCTGCTGGAAGGCCGCGGGATCTTTGAAATCGCCCTGAATGTAAAAGGTGCGTTCGAGGATGGATTGCCAGAGTTTCGGATCCAGGGCGGCGGTTTCAAAGCTCTGGACTTCGTCGTTCAACTGCTTCCGAAAGGACTCGGTAGTCAGCGGATCGAACGCAAACCCAACGATGGCGAAGCGGGAGGGCAGCAGGTTGGCAGCGGCTAGATTGTAGAGGGCCGGGATGAGCTTGCGGCGGGTCAGATCGCCGCTCGCGCCAAAAATCACCATCACGCAGGGTCCAGCCGGTTGATTGTTGGGTTTGCTCTGCCCGTTCTTGCTCATCGGCACCTCATGCACTAGCTTGCTACAGCGGAACGCAGCGGATCAATGAAAACATCCGGTTTCCCCAAATCCCCCGGCGGTTCACTTCGGACATCGGGGATCTGCCAGTTTGTCCACTTTGGATGACAAGGTGTCACCGGCAAAAGCCGCTTCGGGGCTTGCTGCGGGCCGATTGGGGCTGTATCCATTGGACTTAGCTGGCGATTCGAGGCTGGCATGGAGCGTGCCTATTGTACGGCTTCATACGGAGCGAACCATGAAAAAGGGCTTACGGCTATGGGCGGTTGTCTGGGGCGGGTTGGTGGCGGCGGGAGGCGCGAATGCGCAGATTCTGAAACTCTCGTCCGACTTAAATCAGTTGCTGTCGCAGACTGGATTGTTTACGACCGTGATCGTGCAGTATCAACAGCCACCCACGGGCCTCGACTTTCTGAATCTCGAAATCCTCGGCGGGACCGTGCAACAAACGTTCTCGGTGATTCCGGCCGTGCTGGTGCGGTTGCCGGTCGGGAACCTGCTGGCGGTGCTGAATCTGTTGAATGTGGCCTATGTTTCCCCCGACCGCTCGCTGGTGGGGTTGGCGGACTTCACGGCCGCCACCGTGAACGCGCCGATGGCCTGGCAATCGGGATTCGACGGCCGCGGCATCGGCATCGCGGTGATCGATAGCGGCATTGCCGATCATCCGGACCTGCACACGGCCAGCGGGGCTACCCGCGTGGTGTATCACCAGAGCTTCATCGACTCGGTGACCACCGACCGTTACGGTCACGGCACCCACGTGGCGGGCATCGTTGCCGGCAACGGCCACGAATCCAGCGGGCCGGGTTTCACCTACACATTCCAGGGAGTCGCGCCGAAAGCCAACCTGATCGATTTGCGGGTGCTGGATGCCAACGGCGGCGGCAGCGATAGCGCGGTGATTGCCGCCATCGACCGGGCCGTGGCGTTGAAGAGCAAGTACAACATCCGGGTGATCAACCTTTCGCTGGGGCGGCCCATTTATGAAAGCTATCGCCTGGATCCGTTGTGCCGCGCGGTTAAAGCCGCCTGGAACGCCGGAATCACCGTGGTGGTGGCCGCCGGCAACTTAGGGCGGAACGGCTATGCCACCATCACCTCACCCGGCAACGCGCCGGAAGCGATCACGGTGGGCGCCATGAAGACCATGGACACCCCCTGGCGCAGCGACGACCTGATTGCCAGCTACAGCTCCCGGGGGCCCAGTTTCATTGACTCGGTGGTCAAGCCCGATCTGGTGGCTCCGGGCAATTTGACGGGTTCTCTGCTGGCCCCAGGATCGACGCTGTCCCAGGAGTATCCGCAGAATGTCATCCCGACCTCGGAGTACTCGACCAACGGCGGGGCTCCGGCGTACTTTCGCTTGAGCGGCACCAGCATGGCTACCCCGGTGGTGGCGGGCGCGGCCGCTATCCTGCTGGAGCAGAATCCCTGGCTGACACCGGACGCCATCAAAGCGCGGCTCATGAAGACCGCCAGCAAATCTTTTCCGCTCACCAGCACGGCGACGGAACCCACCACCGGGGCGACCTACACGGACGTCTACGACATCTTCACAGTCGGCGCGGGATACCTGGATATCCATGCGGCCCTGACCAACGCGGAATCCTTCAGCGGATCCGCGCCCTCTCCCACCGCGGTCTTTAGTTCCTCTCTCAACCAGGCCTATCTTCACTTCAACTCCCCTTCTCCGTCGACAAGCGGTTTCAGCCTCTTTGGAGGCTCGCTGTTCTCGAGCAGCTCAGGCACCTCCGCGGTGTGGGGCAGCTCGGCCGTTTGGGGCAGTTCCGCCGTCTGGGGCAGCACCGTGGTGGATGGCAGCTCGGCCGTCTGGGGCAGTTCCGCCGTCTGGGGTAGTTCGGCGGTGTGGGGCAGCTCGGCCGTCTGGGGCAGCTCCGCCGTCTGGGGAAGCACCAGCGGGAACGGAGAAAACTGAGTTCGATGTTGCTCCTCCCGAGCCGCGGGACCGTGCCGGCAGTGACAGGCCGAGTCCCGCGGCTCGGGATTAACGTTCGATAGCTGGCAATCGTCAACGCGGTTCTGCTTACTATCGAAAATTGCGTACTCTGTTGCCTCAGTACACTCCTGGTATCGCTGATTCTTGCCGGTTTTCCAGCTCCGCTCCATAGTGGCAGTAGTTGCTCCGAACGGGATGCGGGCGGGCGACACCGAGGGAACCGAGGATGCAGGGACATACGTATCTGGCGAGCGATAGGGCCTCCGGCAGCGATTCGAATCAGCAATCGTTCTTGGGATTGACCGCCGTCATTCGAAGCGCGCCGATGCGGCAGTTGATGCACACCGTTGAGAAGATCGCCAAAAGCAACGCGGCGGTCTTGATCATCGGCGAAACCGGCAGCGGGAAGGAACTGGTGGCCCGGGCGCTGCATCACCATTCGCTGCGCTGCTCCCGGCCCTGGATTGACGTCAACTGCGCCGCCCTCCCCGACCATCTACTGGAGAGCGAGCTCTTCGGCCACGAGAAAGGCGCGTTCAGCGGCGCCGATTCCATGAAACAAGGCTTCTTCGAGCTGGCTCACGGCGGCACCCTCTTCCTGGACGAAATTGGCGAGCTCGATCTGAAGATGCAGGTGAAGCTGCTGCGGGTGCTCGACGGCACTCCCTATTACCGGCTGGGTGGAACGCGGAAAGTGACTTCGGATGTTCGGATCGTCGCGGCCACCAATGTGGATCTGCGGGAAGCCGTGGACAAAGGCACGTTCCGGCGCGACCTATACCATCGGCTGGACCAGGCGCGTCTGGATGTCCCGCCGCTGCGGACCCGCATGGAAGATGTGCAGGCGCTTGCGGAATACTTTCTTGCCAAAGAGGCCCCGCAGTTGCGGTTCAGCGCGGCCGCGATGGAAGCCTTCCGCGCCCATTCCTGGCCGGGCAACGTTCGGGAACTCCGCAACACCGTGGTCAAAGCGGCCTTGGTGGCCGAGGGCGACGAGATCGACCTCTGCGATCTTCCCGATGAATTGTGCGCCGCCGACGCCGTGCCTCATCTGACGGGACGCACCTTGGATGAACTCGAACAACAGGCCATTCTGAGCGCCCTCACCGAAACCGGCGGTCGGCAGGATCGCGCCGCCCGCTTGCTGGGAATCTCGCAACGGACGCTAATTCGCAAATTGAAAATCTATAACGGCCAGGAAACGTCGCGCGGCGTGGCCGAGGCGGTGGCCCGATGACAGGCGCAAGCATGCAGAATCAAGGGGCCGGCGTTTCGATGAGCTGGCAGTCCCGCTTGTATATCGCCGGTGTAAGCCTTGCCGGGCTGATCTGCCTGGTATCCGCGAATTGGGAAATGGAGCATCCGGCGCGATTCGCCGGCTATTTGATCGTTTGCATTCTGGCCTCGGCCATGAAGGTCAACCTGCCGGGCATTTTGGGCACGATGTCGGTGAACTTCCTGTTCATCCTGATTGGGATTCTGGATCTGAGCGCCGGCCAGACCCTGGTGGTGGGATGCCTGGGCGCTTTTGTGCAGTGCGTCTGGAAACCCAAGAACCAGCTCCGGGCCGTGCAGCCTCTTTTCAGTGTGGCCAACATGGCGATCGCGGTGTTCGGGTCCTTCTCCCTGTACCATTTGCCCCTGACCCAGCGGATCTCGAACGGCAGCCCGGTCGCGCTCATTTTGGCCTCGCTCACATATTTCGTGCTGAATACCACGGGCGTTGCCGGCGTGGTGGCGTTGACCGAACGCAAGTCGGTGATCGAGACCTGGCGTACCTGCTATTTCTGGTCCTTCCCGTTTTATCTGGTAGGCGCGTCGATCGCGTGGGTGTTCAGCATGCTGACCTCAAACGGGCACACGCAGAGCATTCTGCTGCTGATTCCCATCATCTATGTGATCTTCCGCTCATACCGGATGTACCTGGGGCATCTCGAAGACGAGAAAACCCACGTGGAGGAAATGGCGTCCCTGCACCTGCGAACCATTGAAGCGCTGGCGCTGGCTATCGAGGCCAAGGACCATACCACGCACGAGCATCTGAACCGCGTCCGCATCTACGCCGTGGAAGTGGGCAAAGAGATCGGGCTGGCGCATTCCGATCTGGAAGCGCTGCGGGCCGCGGCCGTTTTGCACGACATCGGCAAGCTGGCGATTCCGGAGCACATCATTTCCAAGCCGGGCAAATTGACGCCGGAAGAATTCGAGAAGATGAAAATCCACCCGGTAGTAGGCGCGGAAATCCTGGAGCGCGTCGAGTTTCCCTACCCGGTGGTACCGATCGTGCGATCGCACCACGAGCGCTGGGACGGCACCGGTTATCCCGACGGCCTCAAGGGCGTCCAGATTCCCATGGGCGCGCGCATTCTGGCCGCGGTGGATTGCCTGGACGCCCTAGCCTCCGACCGTCAGTACCGCCGTGCGCTGCCGCTCGATCAGGCCATGGAAGAAGTCGTCCAGATGGCCGGCAAAAGTTTCGACCCCCAAGTGGTCGAGGTGCTGCAGCGCAACTATGTACGGCTCGAAAAGATGGCCACCAGCCAACCGGCTCCCGCAGTGCGGCTCTCGACGGACCTGAAGATCGAACGCGGGGATGCTCCGGCGGCGGGATTCGAGGTTTCCCATCCAGCCACCCGGAACACCGTCGCCGAGCCGGGATTCTTGAGCTCCATCGCCGCGGCCCGCGAAGAAGGCCAGCTTCTGTTCGAGCTGACGCAGGACCTGGGCAGCTCCCTCAGCCTGGATGAGACTCTCTCGGTGGTGGCGGCCCGGCTGAAGCGCCTGATTCCCTACGACGCCATCGCGGTATTCGTCTCGCGAGAAGGCCGGCTCATTCCCGAATACGTTAACGGTGAGAGCTTCCGGCACCTCTCCTCGCTCCAGATTCCCGTGGGCCAGGGCCTCTCGGGATGGGTGGCGCAGACCGGGCGGTCCATTCTCAACGGAAATCCCGCGGTGGAGTCCGGATATCTGGACGACCCCTCCCGGTTCACGACGCTGCGTTCGGCGGTCTCGGTTCCGCTGGCCGGATTAAACGCCACGGTGGGAGTATTGACGCTCTACCGGATGGAGAAAGACGCATTTTCCTCCGACCATCTGCGGGTCCTGCTGGCGATCGCCTCCAAGGTGTCGCTGGCCATCGAGAATGCGTTGAAGTACCGGCAAGCCGAAACCACGGCGACTACCGATTATGTGACCGATCTGCCCAATGCGCGCTCGTTGTTTCTTCGCCTGGACAGCGAACTGGCGCGCTCCAAGCGCACCCGGGAACCGATTTCGGTGCTGGTCTGCGACCTGGATGGCTTCAAGCAAGTCAATGATCGTCACGGCCACCTGGTGGGCAACAAGGTGTTGCGGGCCGTGGGAAACACGCTGCGGGAAAGCTGCAGGGAGTACGATTATGTGGCGCGGATGGGCGGCGACGAATTTGTATTGATCCTGCCCGCCAGCACGCGCGAGGATTTGACCGTTCGCATCGCGCAATTGGCGCACCTCGGCGCTCGGGCCGGATCGCTGGTGGCGGGCGTGGAAGGTCTGACGATCAGCATCGGGGAAGCGTTCTATCCCGAAGACGGCAGCGACGCCGAGCAGTTGCTGGCGGAGGCCGACCGGCGGATGTACAAGGCCAAGCAGGCTGCCAAACTGCGCGGCGGCAAACTCCCCGAACTGCCGCAGGCGCCCACGCTGGTGGTCGTTCAATAGTCCCAGTCCGCGATCCGGAGAGGAGATCTATGCCGCGCTGGTTCACTCGAATGGCCCGTCAACTCGGCGCTCTCGGTGTGACCGTGCTGCTGGGCGGCGCCCTCACGGCGACGTTGGTTCGCACCAGTCCGGGGTTTGATACCGACGAGCGGTTGCTGGACCCGCGCCTGGATGCGCAGAGCCGCGCGGCGATCGAAGCCGAACATGCGGCCGATGGCAACGTAGCGCGCTTTTATGTGCGGCACGTGGGAGCCTTGCTGCGCGGCGATTGGGGCATTTCGCCTTCGCTCAAAGCTCCGATCGGAACGTTAATCCGGTCGCGGTTGCCGGTCACGGCCGAGATCATGGCCATCGGAATTGCCGGCGGTTGGGTGCTGGCGTTTACCTTGGCGTTGGCGGCAGTGCTGTGGCCCGGCTGGGCCCGCGTGGGCGGCGCGCTCAGCGTCACCGCGCTCTCCGTTCCAGCGGCCGCTCTGGCCGTCCTCATCTTCAGCACGGGCGGCCCCATTCGCGCCATCATCGCGCTCATTCTGTTTCCCCGGCTCTTCGATTTCCTTCGCAACCTGCTGGCGGACGCATACGCGCAGCCCCACATTGTGACCGCGCGGGCCAAGGGGCTGAACCCGGCGCTTATTTTGATCCGGCACGTCCTTCCCGTGTGCGCCCCGCAGCTGCTGGCGTTGGCCGGAGTTTCCGCCAGCATGGCCTTCGGCGCGGCGATTCCGGTAGAAACGCTGTGTGACTTGCCGGGCATCGGACAACTCGCCTGGAAAGCGGCTCTGGCGCGCGACCTCCCGGTGCTGGTCAGCCTGACCATGCTCATCACCCTGCTGACCCAGATCTGCAACGCGGTCTCGGATTGGGCAGGCGCGGGCCTGCAGAAGGGACACGCATGACCGCCCGACGCCTGTTCGCCATCGCGGCACTGGGGCTGCTGCTGGCGACCTCGTTCGGCGCGGGGTTGCTGCCGAAATTCTCGTATTCCGCGCAGCATCGCGAGTTCACCGACGCCGCTCCGTCGCTCCGCTTTCCGCTGGGCACCGACGAACTGGGCCGCGACCGCATGGCGCGTCTTCTCTCGGCCACCCGGGTCTCGCTGGTCTTCGCCGCGGCCGCCTCTCTCGGCGCGCTGATCCTGGCCGCGCTCATCGGCGGAGTGGCCGGCTACTGCGGCGGCTGGTGCGATCGCGCCCTGGTCCACGGCATCGACCTGATGCTTTCCCTGCCCTGGCTGTTCCTTCTGCTCGCCGTGCGGGCGTTGCTCCCGCTGAACGCCGCGCCCCTCACCTCCCTGCTGGCCACCTATGCCCTGCTGGCGTTGTTGGGGTGGGCCTCTCCGGCCCGCGTCGTGCGCGCCGGCGTGCGCAGCCTGCGCGATTCCGAATTCGTGCTGCAGGCCCGCGCCGAAGGCGTCACGGAGTTGCGCATCCTGCTCCGGCACGTGCTGCCCAATCTGCGGCCGATTCTGCTAGCCCAGTTCTGGACCTCGATTCCGCTGTTCATTTTGACCGAAGCCAATCTGGGATTTCTGGGCCTGAGCGCCGGCGAGCCGTTCCCCACCTGGGGCAGCCTCCTGCGCGAACTACAGGACCCGCTGCTGGTTCGCCCCGAGGCCTTTGCGCCGGTGGCGGCGATCGCGTTGTCCGTGGTGTGTTTCAAGCTGCTCAGTCCGCGAGGAGGATACCAGGTATGACCCGACGTTTCCTGCCGGTTCTAGTGGTCGCGTTCACTTCGACAGCCCTGGCCCAGATCGGAGGCGATCTGCGGTTCTGCCTGCGCGCCGATCCGAAGACCTTCGATCCGCTCCTGGTGGAAGACGATAACTCCGAAGCCGTCCGCTATCTCACCGGCGGCGTGCTGCTGCGCGTCAATCGCGTCAGCCAGCAGTTCACTCCGGAGCTGGCGGCCTCGTGGAAGGTCGATGAGCAGGGACGCCGCATCACCTTTCACCTGCGGCACGGCGTCGCGTTCTCCGATGGCACGCCGTTTTCGGCCGATGACGTCACCTACACCATGAACCGGCTGATGGATCCCCAGCTTCACTCGGCCACGGCGGATCCTTTCCGCTCGAGCAGCATTCCGCCGCGCATCACCCAATTGTCGGCGGACACAGTCTCAGTCACGTTCGGCGCTCCCGTCTCCGGTCTGGAGCGGCTCTTCGATCAGGTTGCGATTCTGTCCGCGCACTCTCCCCGCAAGTTGGCGGCGGTGCTGGGCCCGTTCCAGGTGGCCGAATACAAGCCGGGTATCGAAGTGCGGCTGAGCCGCAATCCCAATTACTGGAAGACCGATGCCGGCGGCCGGCGCCTTCCGTACGCGGACCAGATTCACTTGCAAATCCAGCAGAACCGGGATCTGGAGCTGGTGCGGTTCCGCCGCGGCGAAATCGACCTGATCAACTCGGTCGATCCGGAGGTATTCGAAAGGCTGGCCCACGATGCGCCTTCTTCCGTCACCGACGCGGGCGTCTCGCTGGAATCGGAAATGATGTGGTTCAACCAGGCTCCATCGGCTCCGCTGCCGTCCTACAAGAAAGCCTGGTTTGCCTCGCAGGCCTTCCGCCGGGCGGTGTCGGAAGGCATCAACCGCGCGGACCTGGCGCGCATCGTGTTCAAAGGTCACGCGCAGCCGGCCGCCGGTCCCATCTCGCCGGCCAACCGGTTCTGGTTCAACACGACCCTGCGGCCGCATCCGTTCGATGTTCCTTCCGCGTTGCGCCGCCTCCAGGAGGAAGGCTTCCAGATGCGAAACGGCCAGCTCTACGACGGGGGCGGCCACGCGGTGGAATTTTCGATCCTGACCAACGCCGGCAACCGCAGCAGGGAGCGGATGGCCACCATGATCCAGCAGGACCTGACGGCGCTCGGGATGCGCGTCAACGTGGTGACGCTCGATTTTCCGTCGCTCCTGGAGCGCATGACGCAGACCTTTCAATACGAGGCCTGCCTGCTCGGCCTGACCAACCTGGACCTGGACCCCGGAGCGCAGATGAATGTGTGGCTCAGCTCCGCCGCCAATCACCAGTGGAACCCCAACCAGAAGTCTGCGGCGACGCCCTGGGAAGCTGAGATCGACCGGCTGATGCGGCGGCAGGCCTCGGAACTGCGTCCCGAAGCGCGCAAGCGGCTGTTCGACCGCGTGCAGCAGATCGTCTGGGAACAAGAGCCGTTTCTCTACCTGGTGAACAAAGATTCGCTGATGGCGCTGTCGCCGCAACTGCAGAATACGGCTCCGGCCGCGGTGGCGCCACAGGCGTACTGGAACATCGAAGTGCTGCGCAAGAGCTCGCAACTGGCGGGGAATCGCTAGATGAGGCCGCTGCTCTCCGCTTTCGTGTCCGTGGACTATCCGGGCCGTCCGGGCGTCCTCCAGGGCGTCGACCTCGAAATCGCTCCCGGCGAGATCCTCGGGCTGGTGGGCGAGAGTGGATCGGGCAAGAGTACGCTGGCGCTGGCGCTGCTACGGCTGCTGCCATTCCGCGGCGGGACGACTCGCGGCGAATTGCGCCTTCGGGAGCGCGACTTGCTGGCGCTTTCCGAGCGACAGATGCGCGCGGTGCGCGGGCGCGAGATCGGCCTGGTTCTGCAGAGCCCGATCTCGGCGCTCAACCCGGCCATGCGGATCGGCCGGCAGATTGTCGAATCCTGGCAGGCCCATCGCGACCATAGCCCGGACCTCCCCGGAACTCTCGAGATGGTCAGTCTGCCGACGGAACCTTCCTTCCTCGACCGCTACCCCTCTCAGCTCAGCGTCGGCCAAGCGCAGCGGGTGTTGATCGCCATGGCCATTCTGCACCGCCCGGCGCTGCTGATCGCCGATGAGCCGACCAGCGCCTTGGACGCTGTCACTCAAGCGGAGATTCTGAAGCTGTTCGCCCGGCTGAACCGCCAGTTGGGGATGGCGGTGCTGTACATTTCGCACGATCTGCTTTCGGTCGCGTCGCTATGCCACCGCATTGCGATTCTGCAGCAGGGGCAGATCGTCGAGACCAACACCTCAGAAGAAATCTTCCAGCGCCCCCAGCACGCCTACACGCAGGCTCTGCTGCGCGCGATCCCTCGAGTACCGGAGTTCCTGCCGGTCTGACAGGTTGTCACGCCGGTCCGGCGCCCCCGGACAGCTTGTCCGGCCTCACCCTTTCATTCTCATTGAAATCAAAGGCCTTACGGTATTTCCGCGCTGGCCCTAGTCGTGCACTTACACGGGTCATGCGAACGCGATGCCTGTTCGACATTCTGGCGGTGGTGCTGCTGATGGCCGCCGGTTCCGTGCTCGGCCCAGTCCGGCCGGCGTCTGGTCCGGGAAGGGCCTCCATCGTCTGGGGATCCATTAGCCGGCTGATGAGCGGCCCACACGCGGCGCGGAGGCGGGGATGACCAGCCGTCCCGAGCGAATCCTGTTCGTCACCCGGCGGCCGCTCCTGGCGTTGCGCTTCCGGGAACTGCTCGCCGGCGCCGGTTGGCCCGTGGAGCCGCAGGTGATCAGACCGGACTCGTTGCCGCAGAGCCTGGAATCGCAGGATGCCGGCCTGGTGGCGATCGACAGCGAATCGGGTGTGCCGTGGGAGACGCTGGCCGGCTTACGCAGCGCCACCCCAGGCGTGCGATTGGTGGTCTGGTGTCAGGACGCCACGCCCGAAATGGTGCAGCACGCCATGGCGGCGGGACTGGATGGTCTGCTGTCGATGCGGCTCCCGGCGAAAGAGTCGTCCGACGCGTTACTGCGAATCTGGCGCGGGGAACGGCAGTTCCGCTTTCATGGAGAACTCCATCCTCGCACAGCAGAGCCCAGCCTGACGCGGCGGGAACAGCAGGTGATCTCTCTGGTCATGCAGGGCCTTCGGAATCGGGAAATCGCCGCGACGCTTCATACCACTGAAGGCAGCATCAAGGTCTACGTCAACCGAATCTTTACCAAAACCGGCGTGAAAAGCCGTCAGGAGCTGGCGCTGGTAGCCCGTGGGATCGTGCGCCCCAGCGCGGCCCTGCAATTCGATGCCGTCTGGATGTTCTCCAGCAGCGGCGAACCCCATTTTCAACCTCAAGGAGAAGTGTAACGATATGATTCGCATCAACGTGAACGAACAGCAGCTTTTCGACATGATCATGGCGGTGTACGCCACGGGCGCGGACGGGGCCGACCAGGACGCCCAATCCACGAAGCGGCGAGAAGCGCTGCTGAACAAGCTGCACCGCGCCTTCGACAACAAGATCATGACGTCAGACCACGCGCCCATTCGCACCCGCCAGAAAAAGAGCGCAGTGCCGGCTGACGCCGCTCAGCCTATCGCTTTAGCGTAGAGGCGGGACCCCATGCTTGGTTCGATCTGCGCCGCTTTCGTGGGAGCCGTGGTTCTATTCACCGTCCTGAGAACCTCCCAAGCTCCCAATGCTCTAAGAGCGTCGGAAGAGGCGGCGCACTCGGCCGAAGTGGAGCGGCGCGCGCGCCGGATGGACAGCCGGCGGGAGGCGCGCCACCGGGTAGAGCGGTCCGGGACCGCTACGGTTTTGGGCGACGCTCAATCCAAGGCGCCGTGCCGGATCGTCAACGCCTCCCGCTCCGGCCTGCGCATCGCGTCCGCCCGATCCTTCCGCCAAGGAGCGCAGGTCCACGTGCAATGGGGCGACCGGTTCTTCGTCGGAACCGTCTGCCACACCGTGGCGCACGGAGACGAATCATTCTGCGGCCTACAGTTGCTGACCTGTAACTACAGCCGGCCGCCGGGCGCATGGTTCCGCTTCTAGCGCCCCGTTTCTCTGCGCAGCGAGGCGCCCCTCCTTTTTTCATACGCCCTTGAAAATAGGACTAAAACATCCTATATTACGAGTGGAGCTGTATGGGGTGTGGAGGTTGCCATGAAGACCGCATTGGTCCTATTTGTAGTGGGGGTGCTCGGCATGGCGGCGGCCTGCTCGAGTAGTTCCCCCTCCATTAAACCGGGAAGTCCGGCCTTTTTTTGGGCGGTGGCACAAGAGAGCTATCGCATCGGAGATGTCGCCAAGGCCAACAGCACGTTGTGCGAGATTGCCCACAGCGAAAACGCCTTTACGGTGCGGGCGCGCGTGTGGCACCTGATCTTGTCGGCGGGTCTCAGCCAGGGGTACTCGGAGTTGGCGGACGCCTATGAGGCAGGGGCCACGATGAATCTGACCAGCCCGCTGCGCTTCCGGAATGAGGCGGCCAACCTGCGAAGTCTGGCGGCGAGCGCCGCCCTCGAATTCACCCAGGGCGTTCATGAGACGGTGAAGTTGCATCACGACGCACAGATTGCGTTGGCGTTCCCATTCCCCTCTGGCTCCGATACGGAGCCAGAGAGCCTGCAGAAGATCGGGTACGGAATCTGGATCCCGGATTCCGACAGAGAGTCCTTACAGACCGCGATGCTGCGCCGCGGCGTGTTGCGGGCGGTTTCCCTGGCCGTCGGCAACCCCGGCGATCCCAATCAGGCGAAGGCTGCGTTCAGTACGGCCGTTGTCCAGGTCCCTCGCGCAACCTTCCTGTTTGAGGCGGCACAATTGCTGTACAAGGAATCCGACCTGTTCGGACCCAAGCGCATGGACCGGCCCAACCGGCGCATGCTCCTGTGCAGTGAAGCGCTGCTGGCGATCCGGTCGATTCCGGAAACCGACGAGACGAAACAGCTGGCGGTCCAGATCCAAGGCACCGTGAAGGCGATTGGCGGAGCGTAGCCGGCGACGAACGAGCGGGGCACAGGGGGCGGCAGCCCGCCGGCAGCCATGATATTCTCTCCCAGAGGAGTCAGCCCCATGGAACCGACGAAACCCAACCTGCCCGGCGAGGCCATCCAGCTCTACAACCTGTTTATCCACGGCGAGATCAGCCGGCGCGATTTTATGGACGGCGTGCAGCGGTTCGCCGTGGGCGGTGTGACCGCCGCAGCCATCATGAGCGCGTTGATGCCGAACTACGCGCTGGGCCAGCAGGTTTCCCGGACGGATGACCGGATCAAGGCCAGCTATGAAACCGTTCCCTCCCCGCAAGGCAACGGAAGCATTAAAGGGTATTTTGTCCGCCCGGTCAGCGCGGACACGCGCTCGGCGACGCCTGCGAAATTGCCGGGCATCCTTGTCATCCACGAGAACCGCGGTCTGAATCCTCACATTGAAGACATCGCGCGGCGGCTGGCCCTCGCCAATTTCATGGCATTCGCCCCCGACGGCCTCACCTCAGTCGGCGGCTTTCCGGGTGACGACTATCGAGGCGGCCAGATGTTTTCCAAGGTGGACGGCAAGAAAATGGCCGAAGACTTCGTGGCGGCAGCCCTGTGGCTGAAATCGCGTCCCGACTGCACGGGCAAGATCGGCGCCACGGGATTCTGTTACGGGGGCGGAATCTCCAATACCCTAGCCGTCCGGCTGGGCGCCGACATCGCCGCCGCGGTTCCGTTCTATGGCGCCGTTCCCGCCAAGGACGACATCTCGAAGATCAAGGCCGCGATTCTGGTTCATCACGGAGAACTGGACACGCGCCTGGCCTCCACCTGGCCGGCGTACGACATGGCCTTAACGGCCGCCAACGCCCCCCACGAAGGGTACATCTACCCCGGCGCCGTTCATGGCTTCAATTGCGATGCCACGCCAGAACGCTACAACAAGGCCGCTGCCGACCTGGCCTGGCAGCGCACCATCGACTGGTTCAATAAATACGCCCGGGCCTAAGCGCGGCCGACGGACACGCGATTCGGCCGCCCCGACTATGGGAGCCTCGGCGTATCTTGCCAACGATCCTCTCCACTTGATAGCCTTGTCCACTTGAGAGTCGGCCTCTTTACTCCTTTGCTGTCGCAGCTGTCGCTGGAAGATGTTCTGAAGAAGCTGCGCGGCCATCACATCGATACCGTGGAGCTGGGAACCGGCAACTGGCCGGGGGACGCGCACTGTAAGCTGGCCATGCTGGAAGACCGCCCGGCGTTGGCCGAGTTTCGCCAGAAGCTGGCGGACCACGGCTTCACCATCAGCGCGCTGAGCTGCCACGGGAACCCGCTACACCCCAATGCCGAGCTGGCCCGGCGGGATCAGGAGGTGAGCCGCCGGACCGTTCTGCTGGCGGAGCAACTGGGGGTTCCGGTGGTGGTGGATTTCTCGGGTTGTCCCGGGGACGGTCCGCAAGCCGCACGCCCGAATTGGGTCACATGCCCGTGGCCGCCGGAGTATCTCGATATCTTGCAATGGCAGTGGGACGACGTCGTGACGCCGTACTGGACGCGGCACGCGAAGTTCGCGGCGGATCACGGCGTCACCATCGCCGTCGAAATGCACCCGGGGTTTGTGGTCTACAATCCCGAGACGCTGCTGCGGCTGCGCGCGATTGCGGGTCCCGCGGTGGGATGCAACTACGATCCCAGTCACCTGTTCTGGCAGGGGATCGACCCGATCGCGGCGATCCGGCTGTTGGGCGACGCGATTTTTCACGTACACGCCAAGGACACCCAGATGTATGAGCGCAACCTACCTTTGACGGGGGTGCTGGACACCAAGCCGTACACGGACGAGCGCAACCGGGCCTGGATTTTCCGCACGTGCGGGTATGGGCATGGCGAGGAGTGGTGGCGCGAGTTCGCGTCGACGCTACGCATGTTCGGGTACGATTCCGTGCTTTCGATCGAGCACGAGGACAGCCTGCTGTCGCCCGAAGAAGGGCTGGCGCGGGCGGCGGCGTTTCTCAACCAAATTGTGATGCGCGAACGGCCGGCCGCGGCCTGGTGGGTTTGACGGTGCGGGCGGCCGTCATCGGTACCGGGTTCATGGGGCGCGTCCATCTGGAGGCGCTGCGGCGGCTAGGCACCGTCGAGGCGTACCTGGTCAATCCGCGGAGCGAGCCGGACTTTCGAAAGGCGCTCGCGGACCCGGCCGTCGAGGCGATCCATATCTGCACGCCCAATGCGCTGCATTTTCCCATGGCGCAAGCCGCGCTCGAGGCCGGCAAGCACGTGTTGTGCGAGAAGCCGCTGGCGACGTCGGTTGAAGATGCACGGAAGTTGACCCAACTGGCCCGCGCCCGCGGGCGGCGCAATTGCACCTGCCACAACCTGCGCTACTACCCGTTGGTACAGCAGATGCGGCGCATGCGCGAGGACGGCGACCTGGGCGAGATCCTGGTGGTGCAAGGCACTTACTCGCAGGATTGGCTGCTCTACGACACCGACTGGAACTGGCGGATCGATTCCCGAGACAACGGGCCGTCGCGGGCGTGGGCCGACATCGGGTCGCACTGGTGCGACATGGCGGAACACGCAACCGGTCTGCGGATCACGGCGCTGTGCGCCGATCTGCAGACGTTTCATCAGACGCGGAAACGACCGATGGGCTCGATCGAGACCTTCGCCGGTAAGACCCATGCGCCCGCCGAATCTACCGAGGTTTCCATCGACACCGAAGACTTCGGCGCGGCGATCTTCCGGATGGGCGAACGAACGCGCGGGGCCTTCACCGCCAGCCAGGTCTCGGCGGGACGGAAGAACCGGCTCAGCCTCGAGATCTACGGGACGAAAGCCTCCGTGGCCTGGGACCAGGAGCGGCCGGACGAGTTGTGGGTCGGCCGCCGCAATGCGAACAACCAGGTGTTGGTCAAAGACCCGGCGCTATTGCACGCAGGCGCGCGGCCTTACGCGGACCTGCCGGGCGGACACAGCGAAGGGTACGACGATACCTTCAAGCAGACGTTTCGACGCTTTTACCAGTCGATCGAGAATCCCGGTGCCGAGCCGGAGTATCCGCAGTTTGCCGACGGGCTGCGGCAACTGATCGTCCTCGAAGCCGCGTTGGAGAGTCACCGGCGGCGCGCCTGGGTGGAGGTGGCCGGCGAACCATGAGCGCTCCCGCAACCACCGAGACCACGGATCGGCACGCGACCTATCGCAAGACGCACCTCTTTCTGGTGAGCAGCTGCGCGCTGACCACGGCGGGCATCTGCGCCGCCCTGCGCGCCGATACCGCCGCGGACCTGCAGCGCATCTTTTTGGACCCCATCGACCAAGTGCATTCGGCGGAGCGGATCGGGACCATCCTGGGAGTGCCGTTCCTGGGCTTTGCGCTAACCATCGCGATCGGCAGCCCGCTGCTCGACATCATCGGCATGGGACTGCTGCTGCCGCTCTCTGCGATCCTGCTGTCCGCGGGCATGCTCATTCAGATCTTCGCCGGAGATCTGGCCTCGGGCGCGGGCGTGTATCCGGTGCTGTGGCTCGGAGCGGTGGTGGCCGGGGTCGGCTGGGGGTTAGTCGAGACGGTGATCAACCCGCTGATCGCGACGCTGTACCGCGACAACAAGACGGGGAAGCTCAACGCCGTGCACGCCTGGTGGCCGGGGGGGCTGATGATCGGAGGCCTGGCGGGCGTGGGGATGTCGGACCTCGGGTTCGGCTGGCAAGTGAAGCTGGCAGTGGTGCTGCTGCCGTCGATCGCGGTGGTGGCGCTGTGCGCCGGGTTGAAATTCCCGCCGACGGAGCGCGCCGAGGCGGGAATCTCGATGACGGCGATGTTCCGCGAACTGCGCCATCCGCTGTTCGTGGTGCTGTTCGGCTCGATGTTTCTGACGGCGGCATCGGAGTTAGCGCCGGGCCAGTGGGTCGACTTGGCCTTGAGCCGCACGGTCCATATGCCGGGAATTCTGCTGCTGGTGTATGTCAGCGGGCTGATGTTCCTGATGCGCCATTTCGCGGGGCCGCTGGTGCACAAGCTATCGCCCATCGGGGTGCTGTGGCTCTCCTGCCTGATGGCGTCGGCCGGGCTGGTGGCGCTGAGCTTCGCGGCCTCGCCCGTGACCGGGCTGCTGGCGGCCACCGTGTGGGGCACGGGCGTCTGCTACCTGTGGCCCACCATGCTGGCCACGGCATCGGAGCGCTTTCCGCGCGGCGGCGCGCTGCTGATGGGCCTGATGGGAACGGCCGGCACGCTGTCGATCCAATTCGTGCTGCCGCTGATGGGCGCCATCTACGACCACAAGAAAGTGGAAGTGGCGGGCGGCGATGCCGCGTTCCAAGCGCTACAGCCCGGGCCGGCGCTCGACCGCGTCCTGGGAATCGCGGCGCAAACCTCGTTCCGCGACGTGGCGATTCTGCCCGCCGTGCTGCTCATCGTATTTGCGGCCCTCTGGTTCTATGACCGCTCGAAGGGCGGATTCCGGGCGGAGAAACTGTAGATAGGAGGAAATCAACCGGCGATGGCGGCCTGAATCGTCTGGATTCCGCAGGCTGTTCCTCTACCGAGGTGGCGCAGGCGGCATGCCGGCGTTTTTCCGCACCACCCACGTGGTCATGCACCGTTGATTCTGTACGACCGTGGTCTTGAGTGGGTCGACCAGTTGCCCGCCCAACTCGCCGGTGAGTTGCATCAGAAGCGCCTCATCCACCAGATAGCGCTCCGAACCATCAAGAAGCCGGAAGCGGCGTCCCGCAACGCGTTGCACCTGGTTGTCCATTCCAATCGAAGAAGCCAGGCGGCAGAACAGGAGGCCGCCCTTTTTCAAGATCCGCCAGGTGCCGCGCAGCATGGCTGTGAACTGATCGTCGCTGCGCGCAAAATGGAGCACCGCGCTGCTCAGAACCACGTCCGCCCAGCCGTCGGGAAAGGACATGGTTTCGAGCGGCTCCGCGCGAAAATTGCCGGCTGGCAACGACGGGGCCAGGGATGCGGCGAGCCGGCGGATGGCGTCGATGGCCTGCGGATCGGCGTCGGCGCCACAGACCTCGTACCCTTCCCGGAGAAGATAGACCAGGTTGCGTCCCGCGCCGCAGCCGGCGTCGAAGACCCGCATACCGGGAATGATGCGGCCGCGCAAAAGTTGATCGAAGAGATAGATGTCGATGGAGCCAAATTGATCCAGTAGTGCGGGCATGGGGAGAACGGAGCGTCAGTCGATGACCTGTTTCTTGCGGAACCAATCGAGCAAGAGGTCGCGGAGCAAGCCGCCATCGCCCGAAAATTCCAGGTTCTTGGTCTGGAGCTGCTCTTGGGCGTCCTGGTTGGCGGCGGTGAAATCGGTGACGGCCACGGTGTACTCACGGTCGGGATCCACTTTGCGCTCGCCCCTCACGGCCGGCGGCAAATCACGTCCTTTGAATTTGCCGAACACCACGCGGTTGTCGAACGGCATGATGTTCCAGATGTTGCGCACCAGCAATTGCCCCTTGGGCACGATGTCGCGCACACCTCCCTGATTGATGAAGGCGAAATCGGCGCCGGTTTCGTCGCGCATGGCCTGCTCGATCAGACGCTTCACTCCCGCATGATCGAATTTGCGTTTGGACACGGCCAGGGGCTGGTCCACCCGCTTGGTGACTTCAGCCTCCCAGCGCTTCACCTGCGCCGCAACGTCAGGGGCGGGCTCGATGCGGCGGTCATCCACCGGGATGCGTTTCCAGGTCCAGCTCACCGGAGTCTTCTTTTCGGTATCCACCTTGAGTTCGAGCCGCCCCAGTTCCTCACCGTAGCCTTTGACCCGAACCAGGATGCGGCCGCCGCGGGTGACTTCCTGCTCCAGGCCGGTGTGGATATGACCGGTGACCAGGACGGGAATTTCCGGCGCCAGGGTCAGGAACTGGTTTTCCTCAGCGCCGTTAATGTGGCCGAGCAGGACAATCAGATCGGTCCGGTCGCGCAGTTCCGCGGCGTATTTGCGAGCCGTTTCGATCACCGGCACGGTGTGCCATTCTTCCATGAGCTTGGGCGTGCTGAGGGTGCGGAGTTCTTCGGTCATGGCGCCGATCACACCCACCCGCAGCCCGTTGACGGTCAGAATGACGTACGGCTTGGGCGTGAAAAGACGGCCGTCGGCGCCTACGATGTTGGCCGTCACGATGGGGTAATTGGCGGTTCGAATGAACGAGCGCGTCTCCATCCAGCCGTAATCGAAATCGTGATTGCCCAGGGTGGCGGCGCTATAACCGAACAGATTGGCGATGTCGAAAACGGGTTGCCCGTGAAAAATGGTCGATACCGGGCTGCCCTGCGCCAGGTCGCCCGCGTTCAACAGGATGCAGTCCTGGCAATTGGCGCGCTCGCGCCGGATCACGGCGGCGAGGGCCGCAAAACCGCCGCGGCCGTTCTCCAGTTTCGTCAGGCGGGCGTGCAGATCGTTGGTGTGGAGGATGGTCAAGGACCGGACTTCGGCGCCCAGGGAGGAGACCAGCAAGAGAGCCGCCGCCAGGGCGCGGCCGGTCCACTTTGTCATATCCCGATTGTAGCGTGGGCCCTTGCGGATGCCGAACGGACGCGGCCGGTGCGATGATGGTGTCTTCGGAATGTCGATCGAGTCCAAGCAGGAGTGGCTGGCCGCGGCGCGCACCGCCATGGAGATTGAAGCCGCATCGCTGACCCAGGCCGCCTGCCGCCTGGACGGCGAATTGATCCGCGCCGTCGAGTTGATCCTGGCGCACCCGGGAAAGGTTGTGGTCACGGGGATCGGCAAGTCCGGGCACGTGGCCCGCAAAATCGTGGCGACCTTGTGCAGCACAGGCACGGCATCGGTTTTCCTCCATCCCGCCGAAGCGGTCCACGGCGATCTGGGAATCTATACGCCGGGCGATCCCACGGTAATGATCTCCAAAGATGGCAGCTCGTCGGAGCTGCTGGCCTTGGTGCCGCAACTGCGCGAGTTTCATTCGCCGCTGATCGGGATTCTGGGCAATCGGGACGCGCCTCTGGCCTCGCGGCTGGACGTGCTGCTCGACGCAACGGTGGAGCGGGAGGCCGATCCGAACAACTTGGCTCCCACCGCCAGCACCGCGACGGCCATGGCGATCGGTGACGCCTTAGCCATTGCGCTGATGCGCGCCCGCAACTTCACTCCCGAGGAATTCGGACGCTTTCATCCCGGCGGACAGCTGGGGCGAAACCTGCGGCTGGGGGTGCGGGAGGCGATGCACGGTCTGGACGAAGTCGCCGTGGTGGCCCCGGCTTCCTCGCTCAAGCAAGTGATCATCGCCATGACTGACCGGGCCTGGGGCGCGGCCTGCGTGGTCTCCCCGGCGGGCTTGCTGGAAGGGCTCATCACCGACGGGGATTTGCGGCGCGCGTTGACCGCGCACGACGATATTCGCGGCCTGCGGGCCCAGGATGTGATGACGCGGGCGCCGATTTCCATCGGTCCGGATGCAACCCTGGGAGAAGCGCTCGAAATCATGGAACGGCGCACCTCGCAGATTTCCGTGCTGCCCGTGGCGGATCGTTCCGGCCGCGCGCTCGGCCTCCTGCGGCTGCACGACATCTACCTCGGCGCGCGATGAGGCGGTTCCTTACTGGGTGGGACCGGGAGCCCGACTGCGCATCCGCGCGCCGCGGGTCTGCTCGGTCACCTGAAAATCGCCAGGCGCTTCGAAGAGGGTCGAGGGCGGCTCCGCGCGGCTCAGATTATTGAGCTGGAAGACGGACTCCCCTGAGCGCGGATCACTGCGCTTCGTGAGCACGGTCAATTGGAGATCCGGCGAATACCACGTCTCGGTAACGATCTGAATGTCCTGGGCGTTGCCGATTTGGCCCGCCGGAATGGTCACGGTCGTCCGATTGCCATCAGCGGGTACTCCCGAGATCAGCTGGCGGCCCAGCGATTCGGTTCTCACGTTAGCCGAATTGGCCCGCGCCCGAGGCGCCCGATTGGGGCGGTTGGGTGGCTGGCGCAGCGTCGATTTGGTGGCAGTGTGGTTGGCCAGATCCAGAACATAGCTCAAACCGGCAACCGGATCCGCGATGAAAGCCAGTTGGGGCACGCTGCCGCCCGGCACCGTGGAACCGAGAACGTTGAGTGCAGGCTCGCGGCGCGTTCGGCCCTGGCTATCGCGGTACATCCTGGTCGTGCTGACCTGCTCGATCTTGTTCCCATTGGGCAGTAACTGGCTTCTCTCGGTCACTGCGTCCGCCGAAAACGGCGCTCCCGTGACCAAGGGTTCCGGGCGCGCGGGTTGCGCTCCCAGAAACCGAACTCCGGGACCCGCGCCCATTCTCATACCAGCCCGGCCGTTCGGCCCCGGACCCTGAGCAAAGGCGGCTCCAACGAGCATCCAGGCGATCAAAACTCTATTTATTTTCAACATAATGATCAACTTCATTGAAAGTTTTACTGCAGCACGCGAACGGCTTGCACCACGCCGTCCTTTCCCAGCGCAACCACCGCCCGCACCAAACCCGAACCCGCATCGGCGGCCACGGGCAGGCCAAGCGCAACCAAGGCAGACGGGGGCACTTCCACACTGACCAGATCCGCATCTTCCGTGGCGACCGGGTCGCTGGAATAGGGCAGTGGAATGAAGTCCGCTTCCGCCAGGACAGGATCATTGGTTCCCTGCTCGGCGGCCACTGAGAACGCGGCGAATTGTCGCGACGAGGGTGGCTCGGGCTGGCGCCCGCGAATCAGAAACACGGCCAGCGCGATTACCGCGGCCGCAGCCGGTGCCCACCCCAGGCTTGTCCTCCAGGCCCGACCCGTTGCCGAGGCAGGTGCAAGCCCAGCCTGAACCCAGAACTCGCGGACCAAGCGGGCTTCCACTCCAGGCGAGGCCTCGCGCCGGTCCAGATTCTTCGCCAAATGCCGCAAGCCCGCAGCCAGAGTGTGCTGGTCTTGCAACAGGGCTGCGCACGCGGTGCACTGCCGGGCGTGCTCCAGCGCTTCCGGTTCCGCCTCCAACTCCGGCATGCGATTCCAAAACTCGTGGCAAGTCATAAAAGACTCCTGGCGGGCTTGAGGGTTTTGACCTGGAGGCGCGGCTCGACTCGCTGCCGCAGTTTGTCCAGCAGCAAAGCGCGCGCCCGGTGGAGCCGCGAGCGCACCGTACCCACCGGACAGTTTAGGAATTCGGCAGCAGCTAGATAGTCCATTTCTTCCAGGTCACATAGGACTACCACTTCGCGGTACCGCTTGGGGAGCGCCAGGATGGCCCGTTGGAGCTGATCGAGGCCTTCCCGGCGCATGAGGTCGACCATCGGGTCGGCGTCTACGGCCAGTACGGGCAACAACGTGCCCTCGAAATCCTCCAGGCCGTGCTCGGCCAGCGCCCGGTTGCGCTCCAGGTGACGCAGAACCAGTTTTCGAGCGATTCCAAAGAGATAGCCAGCGACGGTTCCTCGAAGAGGGTCATAACTGCATTTATCTCGAAGGAGAATGAGGAATACCTCCTGCGTGACGTCTTCGGCCGAGTTCACCGATCCCGTCATGTGGAGCAGGAAGCGGAAAATGGTGCCTTGTCGTCGGCGATACAGCGCCACAAAGGCCTGTTCGTCACCGGAGCGTACGCGTTCTAACAGTTCCTCGTCGGCTTCCGATTGGGGTGACATCTCGCCACTCCTTGATTGCTGATGATAACAAAAGAAGTTCCATAAACCTCTGATATCAGGCATTTACCCTGAGGCCGAAATGGTCATCGGTGCTATTTTGGTACTTTACCATTAGTACTATTTAGCCTATAGTCGGGTTTGAAATGGTGGGAGCTGACATGGCGCCGGACAACACCCAGGGGGAAATCAAAGCTTTACGCGAGCGAGTCATCCAGCTCGAAACCGAGCTGGTTCGGCAAAAATTGGATGGCCGCCAGAGCGGCGAGGACCGCTTCCGGTTTTTGATGGATACCGCACCCGGGATGATCCGGATCTCGGGCTCCGACGCACTCTGCAACTACTTCAACAAATCGTGGCTCGAATTCCGGGGCCGAACCCTGGAGCAGGAACTGGGAAACGGTTGGGCGGAAGGCTTGCATCCGGACGATCGGGATCTGTGCATTGGCACGTATCTAAAATCGTTCAGCGCGCGGCAGCCTTTTCGCATGGAGTACCGGCTACAACGTCACGATGGCGAGTACCGTTGGGTGGAAGACACGGGCGTGCCGCGTTTCGAGGAAGATGGCAACTTCGCTGGATTCATGGGATCGGCGATCGACGTATCCACCCGGAAACGGGGAATCTTCACGCCGGACGAAGAAGCCGTCCGCATGGTCTTTTCGCTGACCGAGCGCGAACGGCAGGTCCTGGTGCTGATTGCCGAGGGCAAATCCACGAAAGAAGCCGCGGCGCAGTTGAAGATCAGTTATAAGACCGCGGACTCCCACCGCAGCCGCATTCTGGAGAAGCTCGGCGTCCACGAGACCGCCAGCATGGTGCGCTACGCCATTCGCTCGGGACTGGTCGCTCCCTAAAAACGCCGGCGCGCAGACCCGCCACGCGGCTGAACCGGCCGCGAGCCGTTCGCACACGCAGATCCTCCGGTTGTTAAAATTGAAGCTTCCGCATGCGCTCCCGCACCGCCGCTCGACCCGCGCCTAAGCCTCCGCTTCCCGTGAAGCGGCGCACCGCGCCTTCCTGGTTTCGGCCCCTGCTCCTGGTGCTGGTGGGGATCTATTTGATGGGCCGGTTCTCAGGAGCAGCCGGCGATTCGGACATGTGGTGGCATCTGGCCGCCGGTAAGTACATCTGGCAGAATCACCGGCTGCCGGTGCCCGATCCATTTGCGTACACCACGAACATGGGCACCCCGTTCTATGCCGGTGAACTGACCACCCGGCACTTCAACCTCACGCACGAATGGGGCATGGAGCTGATTTACTACCTGGTCCAATCCTCTCTGGGCTTCCCGGGTCTGGTGCTCTTCCGCGCCCTCCTGCTCACCGTGTTCTGCGGCATGACGGGGTGGCTGGCCTGGCGGCGCTCGGGCGGTTTTTATCGGGGAGTGGCGGCCAGCCTGGTGGCCATCATTCTGGCCTCGCTCTTTGCGGCCGACCGCGCGTTCCTGGCCACGTTTGTCCTGGTGACGGTCACGGTGGCAGTGTTCGACACCCGGCGGATCCTCTGGGCGTTGCCATTGATTTTCCTGTTGTGGGCCAACCTTCACGGCGGCTATTTAATGGGATGGGCGATTGCGGGCGCGTACTCCGCCGAGGCGCTGTACTTACACTTCCGCGGAACGCCGCTGCCCGACGAACGCAAAATCTGGATGGTCAGCGCGCTGTCGGTCCTCGCCACCGTCTTGAACCCGAACGGAGTGGGCGTCCTCGAAGTGATGCGGCACTATCGCGACAGTCCCATGCAGCTCAGCATTACCGAGTGGAACTACCCGGCTTGGTGGCCGCCGGACTACTACAATCTGCTGGTGGCCGGAACAGCCGTGACGTTGCTGTGGGCGCGGCGTCGGGTGCGGGTGGCGGACTGGCTGCTTTTTATCGCATTGGGCACCGCCTCGGCGATGGCGCTTCGTAATGTCATCTTCATCGCGTTCATCGGTCCCGTGCTGCTCGCCACCTATCTCCCCGCGTGGAAACGGCCGGTTTGGGTCATTTGGGAATACGCCGCGGCGGTGTTGGTCGTCGTGTCGCTCGCCATGGGGCTCTCCCGGGGCGCCATGTTCCAACTGCGCGCGGCGGAGTGGCGATATCCGGCCGAGGCAGCGGATTTCCTGATTGCCCACGGAGTGACGGGACGGATCTTCAATACCTATGAAGGCGGCGGGTACTTAATGTGGCGGCTGTGGCCGCGGCAGAAAGTGTTCATCGATGGCCGGGCCCTCAACGAATCGGTCTGGGACGATTACGTCCACATCGCCTTCAACGCCGATTACAAGGGCGGCAAGACCACCAACCAACTGCTCGAACAATATGGCATCGAAGTGATCCTGATGCCGGGATTCGATGCCAAGGGACAGGTCTACTTTCTCCCCGCCGCGCTGGCCGATCCCGTCCAAAAGGAATGGAAACTGGTGTTTCACGACGACAAATCCCTGATCTATATGCGTCACCCGCCGCCAGGCGTGGAGGCGCTTCCTTCCCTGGAAGCGCTCGACGCCCTCGAAGCGCAGTGCAACTACAATGTGGACCACGGCCTGCCGGTGAAGTGTGCCCAGGCGCTGGGAGAAATGTTCACGAGCATCCGGGATTGGAAGCGCGCCCGGAAATGGCTGGAGGCGTATCTCAGCGTGGATAGCGGGAACCCGAAAGCCCGCGGCCTGTTACAGCAGCTCAACGCCGCCGGCAGATACTAACAGGCTGCCCCGTTGTTCTCGTCCTCACTCGTGCCGACGCCCGAGTCGCCGGCGAAACGGGGTGTCTTGTTTGGAACGCATCCCGTCTTATGGTGGTTGGGCGCCCCATGTGCGCCAGCCCCGCAGGGCGTATACTCCGTAGCGGAGGAACTTCGCATGCTTCGGAAGCACGCTTCGAGAATCCTCGGTCTGATCGCGGCCCTCCTTGCGCTGACCCCGAAATTGCCTGCGGAGCGCCTCACGCCGAAGCCCCACGCCTCGGACTATCCGGTCCATCTCAAGCTGGACAATCTCGAGATTGCCGCCGATTCTCTTGTGCACAGCTTCTCCCGCGGCGCCGACTCCTTCTTCGTTCGGGGTTACCTGGTGTTCGAGGTCGCTTTCTATCCGACACAGCACGCCTCGTATCGCGTCAGCCCCTCCCAGTTCGCCCTGCGCCTGAATGGAAAGAAGCAGGCGCTCTATCCGCAAGAACCGGGCCTTGTGGCGGCTTCGATGAAACATCCCGACGACGGCTCGTATCCAGGCTTCGAAGCCGGCGCCGGCCTGGGAGGCGCGGTTGCGACAATCGGCCGGCCCCTACCGGTCCCGCGCTTTCCCGGCGATCCAACCGGAACTCCGCGGCAGCCCCCCGGAACTCCGGAAGGCGCGGGCCGCCCAGATGTTCCCCAGCCGCAGCACGCCACGGCCGAGGAAGTTCTGCGACAGACGGCATTGGTGCAGAGCGAGGAGTCCTCCGCCACCAGCGGCTATCTCTTCTTCGCGTATTCGGGCAACGTCAAGAAGCTCAAGTCGGTGGAACTGTTGTACACCGACGCCGCGGGCGTGCACGTGCTGCGGCTCCCCTAGAGAAGCGACGCCCTCGTTGCCAGCCATCTGCTATTGACAACGGCGCCACTACGCCCGTATGATACGAAAGTTCGTAATCGAATGGCGAAAACGAAATCCGATAGGAATGATTCCGATGTCGACCGCGACCTCTACTCGGGATTGATCCGGCTCCACGTGCTCCACCATGCCGCCGAAGAACCCATCTTCGGTTTGGGCATGGCCGAAGAATTGGCACGCCACGGCTACCGCATCAGCCCTGGAACCCTGTACCCGCTGCTGCATTCCCTGGAGAAAAAGGGATATCTGCGATCGACCCAACAGCGCAATGGCAAATCGATCCGCACGGTCTACCGCGCCACCCCCATGGGCCGGCGCGCGCTGGCCGCGGCCCGGAACAAAGTCAAGGAGCTCTTTCGAGAGCTCATCGAGGGCCACTAACCACGTGATCGCGCGATCCTTCACCTGCCGCGCAGTCGCAAGCCTGTTGCTGATGAGTGCCGGGAGTGCGCCTCTTGCTGCGCAGCCGTCGACTCCCCTGACGATTGGCCAGGCCGTCGAAAGCGCGCTGCGCAATTACCCCTCGATTCGCGTCACGCAAGAGCAGATGAACGCGGCCGCGGCCGGCATTCGCCTGGCGCAGACCGCATACCTCCCGCGGGTTGACGGCCTGGCCCAGGTCAACCGCGCCACGCGCAACAACGTCTTCGGGATGCTGCTGCCGCAAAGCGTCATCCCGTCCATTTCCGGCCCGGTTCTCGGCAGCAACAATTTCGGAACCGCGTGGGGCAGCGCGGCCGGCGCACTGGTCACGTGGCAGCCATTCGACTTCGGACTGCGCGGCGCGCAAGTCGCTTCCGCCACCGCGGCCCGCGACCGGGCGCAGGCGGCCGTGACCCGCACGCGCTACGAGGTCTCGGTCGCCACCGCCGACGCCTTTCTGACGGTGATTGCCGCCCAGCAGACCGCGCAAGCCGCGCGCGCCGCCATGGATAGCTGGCAAGTCCTGCTGACCAGCATTCACGCCCTGGTGGCCGCCCAACTCCGCCCCGGCGCCGACGAATCCCGCGTGCAGGCGGAGATGGCGCAGGCCCAAACTCAGTTGGCCCAAGCCGAGCAAGCCATCGAGGTGGCGCGCTCCACCGTGGCCGGTTTCACGGGTCTGAACCCGGCGCAGATCGCGCTGACGGCCGGCAAGATGGTGGACCAACTGCCGCCCGACACTCCGCAGCCGGCCCTCGAAGCCGCCGCGCACCCCCTCTCGGTCGAGCAGAATGCCACCATCGCAGAAATCGAATCTCAGCTCAGGTCGCTCCAGCGCACCAATTATCCCGAGTTCTTCGTGCAAGGCTCGGTGTCCGCGCGTGGCACCGGCCTGCTGACCGATGGCAGCCGTCTCGGCGGCTTGAACGGCCTGGCGCCGACCTACCAGAATTTCGCGCTCGGCCTCACCGTGGTATTCCCGTTCACGGACCGCTTCGCGATTCGGGAGCAGGAAGCCGTTCAGAACGCCAACGTGCGCGCCCAACAGGCGCAGGCTCAACTCATCGCCACCAATCTCCAGACCCAGTTCAACGCCGCGCGGGTCTCGCTCGCCGGCGCGCGGCGCGTGGCCTTGAACACTCCGGTCGAAGTATCCTCCGCACGGACCGCTCTGCAGCAGGCCACCGCGCGATACCAATCCGGCCTGGCTCCGATCGACGAGGTGGCGCAAGCCCAGCGCCTGCTGGTCCAGGCGCAGATCGATGACGGCCTCGCCCGCCTCACGGTATGGAGGGCGCTGCTCGAAATGGCGGCCGCGCGCGGCGACTTGCGGCCTTTCCTGGCCGAGGCCAGCCAATGAGCACCCGCGGAGGCGAACCATGCGTCTGGTGTTAGCCGCGCTGAGCCGGCCGCTGACCGTGGTCGTTGCACTGGTCGCGATCGCTTTGTGCGCGCTGCTCGCCATCCAGCGTATGCCGGTCGACATCTTCCCGCAGGTTGGTGACCCGGCGATCTATGTCGCCCAGCCCTACAGCGGCATGGATCCGGCCCAGATGGAAGGATACCTCACGTACTACTACGAGTATCACTTCCTGTACATCACCGGCATCGATCATGTCGAAAGCAAAAGCATCCAGGGCGCCGCGCTCATGAAGTTGGTGTTTCACGAAGGCACCAACATGAGCCAGGCTATGTCGGAGACGGTGGGCTATGTCAACCGCGCCCGCTCGTTCATGCCGCCCGGGACCGTGCAGCCGTTCATCACTCGCTTCGATGCCGGCAGCGTGGCCGTGGGGGAACTGGTCTTCAGCAGCGCCACCCACACGCAAGGGGAATTGCAGGACTACGCCCTCAACCGTGTGCGCCCGCTATTTGCCACTCTGCCCGGCGTCTCCGCTCCCCCGCCCTTTGGCGGCAACCAGCGAACCATCGTGGTGACGCTCGATCCCGACAAGCTGCGGCAGTATCAGATTTCGCCCGAAGAAGCGATCGCCGCGGTCAGCAAGTCCACGCTGGTGATGCCCTCGGGCAACATGTGGACCGGCAGTCTGACCCGCATCGCCCGAACCAACGCCGCGCTCGGCGCCAATCTCTCCGATCTACTCAGCACGCCCATCCGCCCGGCTTCCGGCGCCAGCATCTACCTGCGCGACATCGGCACCATCGAGAACGGCACCGATATCGTCTCGGCCTTCGCCCACGTGGACGGCAAGCGAACAGTCTACATCCCCGTCACCAAGCGCTCCGACGCATCGACGTTGGGGGTTATCAACGCAGTCAAAGCCGCCATCCCCGAATTCCGCAAAGCCGTCCCCGAGGACGTCGACGTCAGCCTGCAATTCGACCAGTCGCCTTACGTCACGAACTCGCTGCGCGGCCTGGTGCTCGAAGGCCTGCTGGGCGCGGCGCTCACGGGCCTAATGGTGTTGATCTTTCTGCGCGATTGGCGCAGCGCGTCGATCGTCATCCTGAACATCCCGTTTGCTCTGCTCGGGGCCGTGGTTCTGTTGTGGATCACGGGCCAGACCGTCAACATCATGACGCTGGGCGGCCTGGCGCTGGCGGTCGGCGTCCTGGTGGACGAAGCCACCGTCGAGATCGAGAACATCCATACGGGCATGCTGCCCGGCGTCTCGCGGGCGCGCGCCGTGGTAGAAGCGTGCAGCCGCACCGCCATGGCGCGCCTGCTGTCGATGTTCTGCATCCTGGCGGTGTTTGTTCCCTCCTTCTTTATGGTGGGGGTGAGCCGGCAGTTATTCGTTCCGCTCTCGCTGGCCGTTGGGTTTTCGATGATCGCCTCGTACCTGCTCTCCAGCACCCTGGTCCCGGTGTTCTCCACCTGGCTGATGCGCACCGCGCACCGCGGGGAGGAAGGCGAAGGCCTGTTCGGACGCCTGCGCTCGTTCTATGGAAGCTACCTGAGCGGCGTGTTGCGATTCCGCTGGCCGCTGGCGTTCGTCTACATCCTGACCTCCCTCGGATTGCTCTACGTCCTGCTGCCGCGAATGGGGACCGAGATTTTCCCGGACGCCAACGCGCCTCTCATGCGCCTGCGGCTGCGCGCCCCGGCGGGAACACGCGTCGAAGAGACTGAGCGCATCGTGCTTCGCGCGCTCGATGTGATCGGGCGCGAGGCCGGCAAAAACAACGTGGCGATCACCAGCGACTTCGAAGGACTCATTCCTTCCAGCTATCCGGTGGACTTGATCCACCTGTTCACCAGCGGTCCGCAGGATGCCATCCTCCAGGTGGCGCTGAAGCCCGATGCGCCGCGCGGCGAAGACTTGCGCGAACGGCTGCGGGCCAGCCTGCGGCGCGAACTGCCCAACTGCCAGGTCTCGTTCGAGGCCGGCGACATTGTGACCCAGGTGATGGGGTTCGGCTCGCCGACTCCGGTGGAAGTAGCCGTGCAGGGGATCAATCTCAACGATACCTACGCCTACGCGGAGAAGGTGCGCACGCAACTGGCCAAGCTGAACTTCCTCCGCGATCTGCAATACCAGCAGGAAAAGAACTATCCCACGCTGGATATCAACATCGACCGGGACCGCGCCGGCCAGTTCGGGCTGACCATGGCGGATGTGGTCCACTCGGTAGTGCCGGCCACGTCGTCTTCGCGCTTCACCGATCCGAACTACTGGCGCGATCCCAACTCCGGGAACGCGTTCCAGATCCAAGTGGAGCTGCCGCAGAACCGGATGCAGAGCGTGGAGCAGGTCGCCAACATTCCCGTGATGCCGAGCGGCCGCCCCAAGCCGCTGCTCGACGACATCGCGGCTCTGAAGCTCAACACCATGCCGGGCGAGATCGACCGCTACAACGGGCAGCGGGTGGTCAGCCTCACCGCCAACCTTCACGACGTGACGCTCGGCCAAGCGGTACCGGACATCACCCGGGCGGTGGCTGCCGCGGGTGCGCCACCGCGAGGAATCACCGTCCATTACCGCGGGCAGATTCCTCCGCTCGATCAGACCATTTCCGGGCTGCGCGTGGGGCTGCTGCTGGCGGTCCTGGTGATCTGCCTGCTGCTTTCGGCCAACTTCCAATCCGTGCGACTGGCGCTGGCGATTGTGCTCATGGTGCCGGCGGTGCTGTGCGGCGTGCTGCTGATGCTGCTGGCGACGCACACGACGCTGAACATTCAATCGTTCATGGGCGCCATCATGGCGGTAGGCATTTCGGTGGCGAACTCGATTCTGCTGGTCACGTTCGCCGAGCGCGCGCGGCACGAAGGCCGGCCGCTGCTGGAGGCCGTTCGGGAGGGCGCCACCAGCCGTCTGCGCGCCATCCTGATGACCGCCGCCGCCATGATTTTCGGGATGGTGCCGCTGGCCATCGGATTCGGCGAGGGCGGTCCGCAGGCGGCGCCGCTCGGGCGCGCCGTGATTGGCGGCCTGATGGTTTCGACCTTCGCCACGCTGACCATCCTGCCCCTGATCTACGCGATTCTGCAGCGGAGCGCTTCCGCCGCTTCCCCATCACTCAATCCGATGGACCCGACGAGCCGATACTATGACGCGACTTAGAATCCTCGCCCTCCCTGCTCTGGCCGCGCTGGCCTGCGCCCAAACCCCGGAGTTCGCGACAGTGGTTTCGAGGACAGCCTCGCGCACCACGGAACTGCCGGCCGAGATCGCGCCCTTTCTGACCGTCTCGCTGCACGCCAAGGTGCCGGGCTACGTGGAGCGCGTGCTGGTGGATCGCGGCAGCGAGGTGAAGGAGGGCGAGCTGCTCATCGAACTCTCCGCGCCGGAAATGCTGGCGCAGATTGCCGAAGCCGAATCCAAATTGCAGGCGGCCGAGGCTGACCGTTTGCAAGCCGAAGCGCAACTCTCCGCGGCCGAGAGCACCTCTCAGCGGACCACGGAAGCGGCCCAAACGCCCGGGGCGGTGGCGGGCAACGACCTGGTGCTGGCGCGAAAGCAGGTGGAGGCCGCGCAGGCGATGGTGAACTCGCGGCAGAAAGCCAGCGCCGCCGCTCAATCGGCGGTGAACGCGCTGCGCGCCATGATGGCGTACCTGAAAATCACGGCGCCGTTTGACGGCGTAGTCACCGAACGGCTGGTGCATCCGGGCGCCCTGGTCGGTCCGGGCGCCGACCCTGCCCTGCTGGTGATTCAGCAGATTTCGCATTTGCGCCTGGTGGTCCCGGTCCCCGAGGAGGTGGTGGGCGGGATCATGACGGGCGGCCGGGTGGAGTTCACGGTGCCCGCATCTCCCACGCGGACGTTTTCCGGCACGATCGCGCGCATTGCTCATACGCTCGATCCCAAGACCCGCACGATGGCGGTGGAACTCGACGTGGCGAACCATGACGGAGCGCTGGCCCCCGGCATGTATCCGACGGTCAAGTGGCCGGTGCGGAGCGCGCGGGCCGAGCTGTGGGTTCCGAAGACGAGCGTGGTGACCACCACGGAGCGCACCTTCGTGATCCGGGACCGCGGCGGGCGGGCCGAATGGGTGGACGTCAAGAAAGGCGTGACGGTAGGCGACCTGGTCGAGGTGATCGGCGCGCTGCAACCGGGCGAGCGGGTCATCCGCCGCGCCACCGATGAGATCCGGGACGGCGCCACGTTGCAGGCCCATCCGTAGCGTCCGACAGCGCCCGGACGGCGTGCTGCCGCGGATCGAAACTTGCGCCCGAAGTCCCGAATCGGCGCGATCGTACTCGAATTCGCGAGGTACCGGCAGTACAGAAAACATGGAAAATTCAACGAATTCTGGCGTAGTCTCTGGAGTATGGAACTGCGCCTCCTTCGCCCCGGCAAGAGCCAAGAAGAAACCCCGGCCCGGCACGCCACGGCCACGACGGCTCAGTTCCTGTGGACACCGCTGCGCTGGCTCCGGGACGCAGCCGGCTTGCTCGGCGGGGCGGTCCTGCTGGCCTGGCTGATCGTGCACTTCTCGAAGTAGCACCCTGGATACCCCCACCTTTCCGTTCCTTCCGAACGTTGTAGCCTAATCTCATGAGCGAGCCCGTGACCCCGCGGCCCGAACCCGGGCGGGTGGCGCAAGCGATCCTGGCCGCGGCCCTGGTGGGTGCGGCGATTCTCAGCCTGGTCCTTTATGGAATCCTGCCTCGCGTGGCAGGCTGGTTGAGCCCCGAGCAGACCGAATGGCTGCGGGAGGCTTTCCGAACTCATCCGTATGGGGTGCTGTTGGCGATCCTGGCCAGTTCAGGGGTCCTCAGCCTCCCGGTGTTGTTGGTGGCGCTGCGGGTGGCGCGCTTGGGACCGTGGCGCCGGCGGGGGTAGGCGGGGGAGGGTCCGCATGCCCGAGAGTTGCGGACACGGGCGGGGATGGCGCCGGAATCGTGCCGTTTGGGTCTTGGGGCAGGCACGGGTTCGTTTCGCATGCAGGCGAAATGGGTTCTTTTTCTTCAGGTTGGGCCTCGACAATGGGTTCGTTTGGTAATTCGGGGCGGAGGCGTTTGAGGCGCTCGAATTCCTCGATGGCGCGGCGGTAGAGGCGGTCGGCCTGGGCCTGATAGCGCAGGAACAACGACCAGCAGTTGGACTTGCGGGCCATGCGGTGGAAGCCTTCGCCGAGACAATAGTTGCGATTCTGCTGGCGGGTGACCTCGATGCCGGCGGTGAGGTCGGGGTCCATGAGGAGAAGCGGCTGGCCGCCGGGGCTGAGGACTTCATCGAGAGCGGAGGTGAAGAGGCCGGCTTCGAGGCGCGCGGCGCGGAGCAGGGCCTGCTGGCAGAGGGCGATGCGCTCGATGGCGAAGAGTTCCTGGGCGTTGACGGGCTGATAGACGGAAATGAGGTCGGCTTTGAGATGGGCGACCTCGTCGAGCTCTTCGAGACGGACGACGGCGAATGTGGAGGCGGTGAAGCCGTGCTTGCGAGCGTTCTGCGCGGAGCGGGCTTTGCCTTCGGCGGAGCGGGGTCCGGTGGAGCGCTGCGCGTTGGCGCGGTTAGCAGCGCGCTGTTGGTTGGAGATGGGGTGATGGGGAAACAACACGGGAGAAACCTCTTCTGCTTCAGAGGTAGCACGGGAGCGGGATAGAGTCCGAAATTGGCGGAGTTTGGTGGAGAAAATGAAGGGGTTATCCGGAGAGATTGGGCGGGACTGGGGGAGATGGCCCAGGGGGTCCGCCATGGGCCGCCCCGGCGAGTAGTCAGAAGCCCAAGAGATACTCTGGAATCAGGTCTTTATCTATTACAATATACACAGGCATTCAAGCAACGAGGACGTACAACCGATGATTTGGGCATGGCTATCGTTCGGGCTTGCCGCCGCAGCGTCGATCTATGGGCGGCTTACCTGGCTGGGAGCCTCTCCAGTCTGGGCGGCTTATCTATACCTGTCGGTTCCGATCTTGTTCACGGCGATACCGCTTGTCTGGCGAAGGGCTACTTTGGCATCCGCAGCGCTCCTGGCAATCTTTACGTTTAATCCGTTGATCTTTGCCAATCAGCTTGTCTACGTGCCGGCGACGGCAGCCATGCTCTTCTCGTACGTGGCGTTCCGGCATGAGCGGCAAGCTGCGCAAGAGGCGGTTGGCCGCTATCCCTGACGGAGTTCTGGGGCGACGGGGATTCGCAAAACGACTCGCCCTGGTTCGAGCGGCGGAGGTACGACGCACTGCGCGCGTCACGGCGCGAAAGACCCTCGCCACGGTGATTGCCACGCGATGCATCGAGAGCGGATACCCATTGCTGCACAGCGACCGGGATTTCGAGCCGTTCGTGAGGCACCTGGGGTTGCGGGTGGTGGAATGAGAACGGCGAGTGGAGCGAACGATCCCAGCGGGCTGGGAGGGGCATTGGGTGAGGAAACACCGGCATTCCGAAGCAGAGAGTGAGGGGATGAAGCCACGTGTTCCCAAGTCCGTTGACGAGTACATTGCCGCGCAACCCGAGGCGATGCGGCCGAAGCTGGAACAGGTGCGCGCCGCGATCCGAAGGGCGGTTCCGGATGCAGTGGAAGGGATCGGGTATCGCATACCCGGATACCAGCTGCACGGAAAGCCGATGTTGTATTTCGCAGGCTTCCAGAAACACTATTCGCTGTTTGCCGCATCGGGGACGTTCTTCGCGGCGCTCGCAGAGGAGCTCAGCGGCTATGAGCTGCGAAAGGGCACGGTCCATTTCCCACTCACCCAGCCGGTGCCGGTGAAGCTCATCAGCCGGATCGCGAAACTGCGCGCGGCAGGGATCGCCGCCACGGCAAAAGAACCGGTGCGGGGCCGAGGGAAGGAAAAGCGCAGGCCGGAACGGTAGGAGACCCGGCGTCCCAACGGCGAGACGCCGATGGGGGAGAAGCAGCGATCTGCCAAATTGTGCTGGCGTAGGGCGGTTGAAGTCCGAGATGGGGACTAGAACGAAGCCGCTGGGCGGCGGACGCTTCGCGTGGGTGGCAGGTAGAGGCACTCGTCTTCTGCGAGGAGTAGTGTACGGGTCACAAGGAGGTCCCTGTGACCCGTCTTCGCAAAGTCATGCTGGAGGAACTCCA
>JAIQFS010000034.1 GCA_020073145.1 Terriglobia bacterium | reverse complement strand
GAACGTGTCATCTTCTTCCTCCCGTTGGTCGGGCCCGGACCATACACGCTGTTCGGGTGGCTATCGCGCCCTTGGGTTACACTCTCATTTGACCCAACCGAGACCGGTCTGGGTTACATCGTTAAATGAGTTGACACGGGTCGAATTGGGTCACCTAAAATGTCACCAGAGGAGACTCGGATGGGTCAAATGAGAATGTAACCCAAGAAGGCGCGAAGCATGACACCCATGAAAGGGTTTGAGACCTCCCTGGGGAAGGGAATGAGCTGGGAGGACGGCGCGGGTCTGGCCGGGGTGACCGTGACGGCTCTTCTGAAGCTTGAAAAATAATTTCCGGACCGCTTTACCCCAACACGCGGGCCGTGTATGATAGCTCCCATGCGTCTATTACTTGTTTCAGCGCTCGCTGTGTTTTCGGTGATCGCGCTCAGCGGCCAGGCACCCGAACGGAAGGGTGGCGGTGGTCCTCCCAAGAACTTGAAAGTGCTGCCCGCCGGCACCGATCGTGCGGCGGTGATCACAACCATGCGAGGGTTCACGGCCGGTCTGGGCGTGCAGTGCACGTTCTGCCACGTGCAGGGCCAGTTCGATAGCGATGACAACCCGAAAAAGAACGTCGCGCGGATGATGATGAAGATGGTGGGCGACATCAACAAGAACTTCCCGGACGGGAAGGAGCATGTGAGTTGCTACACCTGCCATCGTGGCGCGGAAATGCCGCTCACGGCGCCGCCGGCCCAGTAAGGTTTCGCACATCTGGAATCAGCAGACGCCCGCCCACCGCGACAAGTAGTCGCGGAAGGGCGGGTTTGTTTTTTGGGTCGTACGATACCTGCAGAACTGGCGCGCGCCCGGGATATAACTGCTAAGATAGCTGTACCGACACGAACTCTGCACGGATGGCGCTACGCTACTGATCCGACGTTCGCGGACCACTTGCCGGGGAAAGGGGAATGCCAGCAATCCGCTGTGACGCTGGTACACCTGAGAACGTGCGGATCCTCCTCTACAACCCCGACAACGGGGTCACGCAGAATTTCATGCCCCACCTCTGGATGTTCCTGCTGCAGACATTGACGCCCAGCGGCCATGAGGTGGTTCTGATCGACGGCAACACGCAACCCATGGAAGACGCCGAACTGGTGCGCTTCGTCCTCGACCAGCGGATCGGGCTGGTCGGAATCGGGGCCATGACCCGCATGATCGCCAAGGCGTACCGCGTGGCGGACGCCATCCGCGCGGCCGGCATTCCGGTGGTGATGGGCGGCCCACACGTGACGGAGATTCCGGATGAAGCTCTCGGGCGTGACGGCGGACCGCGCCACGCCGATGCCGTGGCCTTAGGGGAAGCCGACGAAACGTGGCCGCGCATCGTGGAGGATGCCGCACGCGGCCAGCTCCAGGAGACCTACACGCCGGTGGACGTTTTTGGGCAGGAGCGCAAGCCCACCTTGCAGGATTACCCGGCCATTCCCTGGGACTCCATCGACTTGCGGCAGTTCAACCGGATCCCGGGCGTTTTCCGGCCGGTGATGCGGCACTTCGGGTTCGAGTGGGAGACCTTTCATATCATTCCCATCGAGTCCGGCCGCGGCTGTCCGTACGGATGCGAATTCTGCACCGTTACCGGCTTCTTTGGCGACTCCATCCGGTTCCGGACGAATCAGAGCATCGTCGAGGAGATGCTCAAGATCAAAGAGCGCGCTCGCGGAAACCGGGGCAAGGCCGCCGTGTTCTTTGTCGACGATAACTTCGCGATCAATCGCAAGCGGACCAAGGCGCTGTTGCGCGATATTATCGCGGCGGGCGCGCAGCTTTCGTGGGTGGGGCAGATCAGCGCGAACCTGCTGCAGGATGAGGAGCTGCTCGATCTGATCGCGGCGTCGGGCGGGAAATGGATCTTCATCGGGATGGAGTCTCTCGATCCGGCGAATCTCGCCAGCGTCAACAAGAGCTTCAACAAGCCGGCCGATTACGCCCGCGTGCTCGAGTCTCTAGCCCGGCGCCACATCTATGCGATCACGTCGTTCATCTTTGGTCTGGACAACGACACCCCCGGGGTTGCCGAGCGCACCCTCTCGGAGATGCGCGCGTGGCCACCGGGGCTGCCCGTGTTTGGACAGATCACGCCCTTTCCGGCGACTCCCTTGTATGACCGCTTGAAGACGGAAGGCCGGCTGACCCGGCCCAAACACTGGCTCGAGTTCGCTCCGTTCCGGATGGCGCATACGCCTCTGAAAATCACGATCTCCGACGTGCAGGAAGAGGTGCGGTATGCCTGGGCTCACTCCTACAGCCCGGCGGCGATCGAGCGCGCCATCGAGTCGATTGCGGACGAGCCGGCGGCCTACAAGATCAGCCACCTGATGTCCCGACTCTTCTTTCGGGGGATTTATTTCCCGCAAAAGGGGGCATGGAGCTGGTTCAAGCTCGCGGTCCAGAATCGGCGCGCGATCGGTCGTGTTGTGAAGGACTCCGTGAACCGCTGGCACGGCACGCGGGAGGCAGCGGGCAGCCTGGGTTTCGACGGCTCCCCGGAACCATCTCTCGGCGAGGCCGCGGAGCAGAGCGCCGGAGACTGAGGCTTGCGCAGGCGCGAGAGATCGATCACTAGAATTCCATCTTCGGCCCTGATTGGTATTGACCGCACCTCGACCCTGTGATACGTTGACTTTGGCTTGAGGTGCTCGTCGTGAAGGGCGAGTGAAAAGGGAAGCGGGTGAGAATCCCGCACGGTCCCGCCACTGTAAGCAGTGAGCTCCGGCGATTCCGCCACTGTCCGTGTTCAGGATGGGAAGGCAGCCGGGAAGCGCTGATCTGCAAGTCAGGAGACCTGCCTCGAGCGAATAAGGCCCCGCTTCGTGAGAAGGCGGAGGGTGAACGCGCAGGCCGGTCCGTTCGGATCCGGTTTCTTCGTCATCTTCCATCCCATCGCGGAGCGGCATGCGAGGACAAGAGCCATGCCCCACCGCGCCGTTTCGCTCCAGAGAGCGTTCCTGTTTCTTTCCCTGGCCGTCTCACCCGGCCTGGGTCAAACCGTTTCCGGCGTTGTCAGAGACGCCCAAGGCGCCGTCATTCCGGCGGCCTCCATCCGGCTGGTGGCCCGTGACAATACCGCGGCCGCGACCGTCACCAGCGACGCCGCGGGACGATATCAGTTCGACCGCGTAGCACCGGCTGAGTATCTGGTGGAAGCCAGGGCCGCCGGCTTTGCGAGCTCGGGACCCCGCCCCCTCACAGTGGATCGTGCCGGCCAGTCGGGAGTCGATTTCGAACTGGGCGTGGCCGCCGTCGAGACCAACGTCGTCGTGACCGCCTCGGGAACGGCGCAGACCACCGACGAGCTTGCCAAATCCGAATCGACCGTGGACGCGGCCTTCATCGACTTGAGCGACCAGGCTTCCATCAGCGACGCCCTGCGCTATACCCCTGGACTTCGCGTCGAACAGCAAGGAGGACCCGGCGGGCTGGTTTCGATCAAGGCACGCGGTTTGCGCAACCAGGATACGGCGATTCTGATCGACGGATTCCGCATGCGCGACGCGGCGGCGCCCCAAGGAGACGCCACCGGCTTGCTGCAGGACCTGATGACGGCCGATACCGATCGCATCGAAGTCCTGCGCGGGGCGGGCTCCTCTCTCTATGGAACCGACGCCACCGGCGGAGTGGTCAACGTCATGACGAATCCGGGCGGAGGGCGCACCCGCGGTTCGGTGCTGGCGGAGGGAGGGTCGCTGGATTCGTTTCGCGGGCGCGCAGACGTGGCGGGATCGTTCCGGCACGACCGGCTGCAGTACAGCCTGGGGGTGGGTCATTTCGACGTGTTGTCGGGAATCGACGGCGAAGAGCCGGCCCGGACCAGCAGCGCGCAAGGCCGCCTGGATGCCAGCCTGTCTCCGACGACTCATTTGTTCGGACGCATCCTGGCAGCGGATTCGTTTTCGAAGATCACGGCCGACCCCGCAGCCGCTGACGGCCTTCCGTCGAGCGGGATCATCTCAGCCATTCCGGGGGTGAACTACACCCCCGATACCGCCGATCCGGATTACACCCGGGCTGCGCGGATTTTCTCGGGTGCACTCAGCCTGAGCTCGCATCCCCGGGAGTCGGTGACGCTATCGGCCAGCTATCAAGGACTCATCACACGCCGCCGGTTGGGCAACGGCCCGGCAGGACCAGGACTCTATCAACCGGCCGGCAATGAAGCCTTCTTTTATGACGGCGATATTCACACCGCGAACGGCAGAATGGATTGGCGCGTGGGGAAGCACCAGTTGATCGATGCCGGATACGAGTTCGAATATGAGAAATACGGAAATCGATCGCTCATGCCCGGTTCAGCCGATAATTCCGCCACAGCGATCAGCCAGAACAGCCATGCCCTTTTCGTTCAGGACCAGATTTCGTTGCTGGACGACCGCCTGCAGGTGGCCGGCTCATACCGGGCGCAGATGTTTTCACTCAACGCCCCTCGATTGACGCCCGCGGCGGGCGGCCCTTATACCGGACTGGCGTTTGCGTCTCCGCCCCGGGCGCAGACGGGCGACCTGGCCACGGCGTATTTCTTTCGCAGGACCGGAACCAAGATCCGGGCCCACGCCGGACGCGGGTATCGCGCGCCGTCGCTGTATGAACGTTTTGGAACGGACTACAGCAGCCTGTACGGCTACACGGCGTTTGGCGACCCGAGACTGAAGCCGGAGCACTCCCTGGGAGTTGACGCAGGCATCGATCAAAACACGTGGCACGGCCGCGCCCGCTTTTCGGCGACCTATTTCTATACGCGATTGCAAGACGTGATCGCCTTCGATTTCTCGGGGCTCATCAACCCCGCCACCGATCCGTTCGGACGCTACGGCGGCTATCTGAATACTCGGGGCGGGCTGGCGCGAGGCGTCGAGCTCAGCGCTTCGCTGGCGCCGACGCGGACCACCAACCTGACGGCCGCGTACACCTACACCAATGCGCGAGAACGGCAGCCGCTGGTGGAGAACGTGGTCCAGACCTTCATCACTCCGCCGCACCAGGTTTCGCTCTCGGCGACACAGCGAATCGGGCCGCGGTTTACGGCGGTGCTCGATCTGCGGGCCAGCAGCGACTACCTGGCGCCGCTCACGAATGAGACCACGTTCGCCAGCTTTCCGTACCGGTTTCGCGGCATGAGGCTGGCGGAACTCGGAGGCAGCTACCGCATCCCGCTCAGCGAGTATCGCGCCTTGCGGTTGTTCGCCAAGGCGGCGAACGTTTTCAACCAGAGCTATTTTGAAAGTGGGTACCGGACACCGGGCGTGACCGGGACGGGAGGATTGCAGTTTGAGTTTTGACGGACGGCGCGGCTTTCTCCTGATCGCGCTGGGCGCGGTGGCTTGGGCGGCCGCCCCCCAGCGCATTGTTTCGGTTTCGCCAACGGTCACGGAGATTCTGTACGGCATCGGAGCCTTCGACCGGGTGGTGGCGGTGACGGAATACTGTCTGTATCCACCCGAGGCCCAGAAGCTGCCGAAAGTCGGGGGCTGGAGCACGCCCGGCGTCGAAAAGGTAGCCAGTTTTCATCCTGATCTGGTCGTGTTTTCGGACGCGCAAGCGCCCTTCCTCCAGAACCCTCTTCAGCAACTGGGGATTCGCACGGCTCTGGCGCCAAGCGGCACGGTCGCGGACGCGTTCACCGCCATCGCCGAGCTGGGCAAAGCCACCGGGCACGATCGCCAGGCCGGGGAACTCGCCGCAAAAACCAGAGCCGCTCTCGACGCCGTGCGGAAACGCGCGGCCGGCCTGCCTCATCCCAGCGTGCTGCTCATTGTAGACCGGACTCCGGGGACGCTGCGCGAGATGTATGCGGCGCGACAGGGAAGCTTCCTGGCGGAATTGGTGGAGATCGCCGGCGGAAGAATCGTGGCGGGCCCCACGGGACCGGGATACGGCAAGGTGAGCGCCGAGACGGTGCTGACGGTCAATCCGGACGTCATTCTGGACTTGATGCCGGGCTCGAAGGGCGACGTGGGCGCAAACCCGGCAGCCGCGTGGAACGAATTGCAGGAACTGAGAGCCGTGAAGCGCGGCGCGGTGCACGTGATCCGCGACGAGTTCGTGCCGCACGATTCGCAGATGATCGCCCAGACGGCCGCGCTGTTTGCGCGTTTACTCCATCCCGAAGTAGCGGCGCGCGACTGGGAGGCTCGTTGAATCCCATGTTCGAGGCACGGAACGCGGAGTTCGCGTATGCGACAGCGGCGCCGGTGATTCGTGGGGTCACGCTGGCGGCCGGCCGCGGGCAGTTGAGCGCGCTGATCGGGCCCAACGGGTGCGGGAAATCCACACTGATCCGGCTGTTCGCCGGCTTGCTGACGCCGGCCCGCGGGGAGATCCGGTTCGACGGGGCCCGGTTGGACACCATTCCGCGGCGCGAGGCGGCCAAGCGGATCGCCTATGTGCCGCAGGCCACCGCTTTGGCTTTTCCATTCACCGTACTGGAAGTGGTGTTGACCGGCCGCAGCCCGTACACGGCGCGCTTTCGGTTCGAAGATGCCCACGACCGGGAGCGCGCGATGGAAGCGCTGGAGACCGTGGACGCGGGCCACCTGGCGGCGCGCCGCGTCACGGAACTGTCGGGCGGGGAGCGGCAGATGGTGGCCGTGGCCCGTGCCTTGGCGCAGGAGCCGCAGTGCCTGCTATTGGACGAGCCTTCGGCCGCCCTGGATCTGAAACACCGGGCGGCCCTGATGCGGACGCTGGCTGCGTTGCGCGACGCGCAGGGACTGACGGCGCTGGTGGTGACCCACGATCTCCATTTGATCGACCCTCTGTTTGACCATGTCTTTGCGCTGCGCGGCGGGCTGCTCGCGGCCGAAGGGCGGCCGGAGGAAGTCCTCACCGATGCCGTGCTGGCCGACGTCTACGAAGATCCGCACGTGCGCACGCGCCGCGTGGAAGGCCGGACGCTGATCTGGTCCAACTGATGGCGATCGTAACGAAAGCCCCACCGGAAGCCACCGCGGTGCGCCTGTGGCGCGCGCTGGCGCTTCTGACGGGATTGCTGTTGGTGGTGGCGGTGGTGGCGGTGTGGGCGGGAAGCCGCACGCTCGATTTCGCCTCATTGCGGACGGACCCGATGGCGCGGACGCTCTTCTTCCGGCTGCGCCTGCCGCGGGTGATCATGGCGGCGCTGATCGGTTCGTCGCTGGCGGTGGCGGGTGCGGCGTTGCAGGCGTTGTTTCGCAATCCGCTGGCGGAGCCCGCCACGTTAGGCGTCTCGGGCGGCGGGGCCGTGGGCGCGAGCCTGGCCATCGCCTTTGGATGGGGCTCCCGGGTGTCCGGAATTCCGGTGGTCTTCATCGCGGGATTCGGAGGCGCGATGGTGGCGGTATTGCTGGTACACCGGATTGCGCGGAGCGGCACGCTTCTGTTGCCGGGAGCGTTGCTGCTGGCGGGCGTGGTGGTCAACCTGATCGCGTCGGCCGCGGTGCTGGCCATCCAATACATGACCGATCCCTCGCGCGCGCTCGAAATTCTGCGCTGGATCATTGGCAGCGTGGAAGTCATCGGTTTCGATACCATCTGGCGCATGCTGCTGTTTCTGGCGCCGTGCTGGATCGCGCTGCTGGCGCTGTCGCGCGAGCTGCACCTGCTGGCCATGGGGGAAGAGACGGCGGGCGCGTTGGGTGTCAACGTGGAGCGGTGCGAGACGGCGATTCACCTGATCTGCTCTGTGCTGGTAGGGGTCACGGTGGCGGTGGGCGGGGCGATCGGGTTCGTGGGGCTGATTGTGCCGCACGCGGTGCGGCTGATGTTCGGCGAAGACCTGCGCATCGTGCTGCCCGGCTCGCTGCTGCTAGGCGCGGGGTTCCTGATCGCGGCAGACCTGGTGGCGCGCATCGCATTCGACCCGATCGAATTGCCGGTGGGCGCGGTAACCGCGCTGGTCGGCGGTCCGGTCTTTCTCTGGCTGCTGCATCGCCGCCAGCGCTACTCGGCGTTATGAGCGCGGCGGAGTTTCCGCGGCGGATTGTGTGTCTCACCGAGGAGACCACCGAGATTCTATACCTGCTGGGGGAGGAGGCACGGATCGTGGGCGTCTCCGGGCTTACGGCGCGGCCGCCGGAGGCGCGGCGGAAGCCGCACGTCTCCGCCTTCACCACGGCCCGGTTCGACCGCATCCTGGAACTCTCCCCCGACCTGGTGATCGGGTTCTCCAATCTGCAGGCCGAGATTGCGCGCGAGCTCATCGCGCGCGGCGTTGCCGTGCTGATCTTCAACCAGCGCTCGATCGAAGAAATTCTGCAGATGATTCTCGCGGTGGCGCGGCTGGTGGGGGCGGAAGCCCGCGGGCAAGCGCTGGTCGAGCGCCTGAACCAGGGGCTGGCCTCGATTGCGGAATCCGCGCGGCGGTTTCCCCGGCGGCCGCGCGTCTTCTTCGAGGAGTGGAACGAGCCGCTGATCAGCGGCATTCGCTGGGTGGACGAGCTGATCGAGATCGCGGGAGGGGTTCCGACATTTCCGGAACTGCGCGCACGGCACGACGCCAAGGACCGCATCGTGGACGCGGCGGCGGTGCGGGAGCGCAATCCGGATGTGGTGATCGCCTCGTGGTGCGGCCGGAAGGTGAACAAAGCGGAGATCCGCCGGCGGCCCGGGTGGTCGGAGATCCTACACGTATACGAGATCAAGTCGACCTATATCCTGCAGCCCGGACCGGCGGCGCTGACCGAAGGCGTGTTGCAGCTCCACGCCGTCCTGGCGCACGTGGCTGGCTGCCCCGCGCCTCCGGCGCTACGGCCTGGAGAGCGCACCGATCCCGACCTCGGCCGCTAGCCTGCGCCTGGCGGAACCCGCCTGGACCAATGGCGTGGAATCGGTCTCATCCGAGCGTCTCAGGACCGCTGCTTTGGGAGGGCAGAGGCAACGCGGTAGGATAGAGCCGTTAAGGAGAGGACGACGGATCGAAATGAATCCCGCGACGACTCCATCGGTGTGGCGAACGACGCTTGAGGAATTTCGAGAGAAAGCGGCCAGCCGCGATCCTTCCGTGGCGGCGGTGGCGGTGGCTTCGGTTTCCGCCGCGTGCGCTCTGAGCCTGGTGGTGATGGTGCTGGAAATCACCGAAAATCGGAAGACCTTTCAAGGGGACCGAAAGCGCCTCCAAGCGTTGGTCGAGGCAGCAGTCACCGAGTCGGGTCGCCTGGCCCGGTACGCCGATGAGGACCCGGCCGCGTACGCGCACTACATGCGGTGTCTGCGCATGCCCAAGGACACCGATGCCGAACGGGTCCATCGCCAGCAAGCCATTGCCAGCGCGCTACGCCGGGCCACGGAAGTGCCGCTGTCCGCGGCGCGGGCGGCGATGGCGGGGCTCAACGTCTGCGCCGAAGCGGCAGAAATGGCGCACGGGTCAGCGGCTACGGATCTCGGCGGCGCCGCCCAGTTGCTGGCGGGCGCCGTGCGTGCCATGCTCCTCAGTGTCGACGCCAACCTGGCCTCGCTCGGGGAATCGGAGTTCTGCGACCAGATCGCCGCCGAGTGCACCGAGTTGGAAGAACGGGCGGACCGCCAGGCGCAGGCCGTCCGCAAACGCGTGACGTCGTAAGAAGGCGATACCACGCCTATTTCCGACAGACGTAGAATAAGATTTCAGCCTGGAGGCGTTGTGAACCTTTCGCGGAGAGGTCTGTTGGTGCTGGCCGCGGGCGCCGTACTCCGGGCGGAAGACCGCCCCAAGCGCGATATGCTGTCGCGTTCGGTTCGGCCCGAAGATCTGGAGATGCCGCTTTCCGGATTCTCCGACTACCTCACGCCCGTCGAGCATTTCTTCGTTCGCACGCATGTCTACGTGCCCAACGTCAACGTGGCGGAGTGGCGGCTGAGAGTGGAGGGTGAGGTAGCCACCCCCCTGACGCTCACGCTCGAAGACGTCAAGCGCCTTCCGGCCGTGGAACTGGTGAGCGTGGTGGAATGCGCAGGCAACGGGCGCGGGTTCTACGAGCCGTCGGTTCCCGGCCTGCAGTGGGCGAACGGCGCGGTCGCCAATGCGCGCTGGCGCGGCGCGCGCCTGAGCGATGTCCTCAAGCGGGCGGGCGTTCACGATTCGGCGCGGGCGATTCTGTTCGACGGCTCGGACGTTCCGCTGCTGGCCATGCCGGACTTTCAGCGGTCGATCCCTCTGAAGAAGGCTCTCGACGCGAACACCCTCCTTGCCTACGAAATGAACGGCGAGCCGCTGCCGGTGAAACACGGCTTTCCGCTGCGCGTGGTGGCTCCGGGCTGGGCCAGCGACTCCTGGGTGAAATGGCTGACCTCGATCCGCGTGCTCAACCAGGAGCACGACGGGTTTTGGATGAAGAGCGCCTACCGGCACCCGGGAAAACCGGTGGCGCCGGGAACCGCCGTGCCTCCCGAGCAGATGCAGCCGGTCACCAGCCTGAGGGTCAAGAACGTGATCGCCGCGCCGCTCGACGGTTCCCAGGCCGCCCTGGGCGCGCCGCTCGCGATTCGAGGCGTGGCCTGGAGCGGAGACGCCGGCCCGGTGACATCGGTCGAGGTCAGCGTGGATGGCGGGCGGAACTGGAAATCGGCGGCCTTGCGTGCCGGACAGAAAACGCAGTTCGGCTGGCGGCAGTGGGAATTCAACTGGACGCCGCCGCAGGAGGCCTACTACACCATCCTGGCGCGGGCGCGTGACGCCGCTGGCAATACCCAGCCCCTCGACCAGGAGTGGAACCCCTCGGGCTACGGCTGGAACGTCGTGCCGCGCGTGGGCCTGAGCGTGGTCAAGCAAGTGTCCGGCGGATCTCAGCCGGAGGACTCCGTGGGCGCAACCACGCCGCCTTCCGGATTCGCCAACGCCTGCCACGTCTGCCACGACGACGACGTGATCCGGCAACAGCGCCTCAACCGGGCCCAGTGGGACCGGGAGCTCACGAAGATGTCGGGCTGGGGCGCCAAGATCACGGACCAGGACCGCGCCGCGTTTCTTGACTATTTGTTCGGCACCTTCGGCCCGCGCCCCCGCGGACGGTAAGCCTTAGCCTGCCACCCGGATCACCACTTTCCCCATCGGGCCCTGAGCGAGACGCGCGAAGGCCTGCTTGACCTCGTCGAAGGGGAAGACGTGGTCTACCACCGGACGTTTGCCGAGCCCATCCAGGCGCGAGACGATCTCGGTGAAGGTGGTTTGGGCGGCCTCTGGGGTGTAGTCGCTCACCGCCACTCCGCCGATCCGGTTCCGCTTGAAGAACAGAGACGCGGTGTTGAATTCGGGGACCGGGCCGGCGCTGCGGCCCACCACGCTGATGCGGCCGCCGTAGCCTAGCATGGCAATCACTTGATTGAAGAAGGGGCCGCCGATGTTGTCCACGGCGATGTCCACTTTCTTGGGCGCGATCGCTTTGCCGACGGCGGCCCGCAGATCCGCGGCGGAGGGATCGAAGACGAAGTCGGCACCGAGTTGCTTCAGCTTCGCGCCCTTTTCCGCACTGCGCGAGAGCGCCACCACCGTGAGGTTCATCGACTTGGACAAATAGATGGTGGCGATGCCGACGCCGCCCGAAGCTCCCGTCACCAACACCACCGAGCCCGCGGGCGGAGGCGCCGGCGGGTCGCTCCACTGAGTCAAGGCCTGGTACGCAGTGAGCAGCGCCAGGGGCGCGCAGGCCATCTCTTCCAGAGCCCAGCCCTTGGGCACGGGAGCGGCGCTGGCGGCAGGAATTACGGTCTTCTCGGCAAGTGTGCCCCAGGTGGCCACACCGACGTCGCAGCGCAGCACGCCCACAACCTCGCCGATCCGGATATTCGTCACGCCGGGGCCGACTGCCAACACCTCGCCCACGCCGTCGCGCCCCAGCACGTGCGGCAGAGGGGGGTTGGCCGGATACATGGCGCGCGCCAGGAAGGCATCGGCCGGATTCAGTGCCGCGTACTTCACCCGGATCAGGGCCTCGCCGGGACCGGGCTGCGGATCGGGCGTTTCCCGCAACTGCATCTTGTCGACGCCGTCAAAGGCGTCCATGAGCCATGCGCGCATGGTGACATTCTCGCACGCGCGAAGATGCCCCCGACGGAGTTATTGCTTGGCGTTGGTGGGGAGTGTGTAGAACTCGTACGTCATACGCCACTGCCGCTCTTGGCCGGGCGCGATCTTCAAACTGACGTAAGCTTCCGGCGAAACCACCTTGGACGCGGACCAGAACACCACGCGCGATAGAGGCTGGTCGCCGGTGACTCTCACACCCGCCCCCGTTTTGCGGTTCTCCACCGTAATGTTGTAATCGGCGGCGGCATCGCCGAAACCCGTGATGGGAGTAAGGACGGTCTCGTTCTTTTCCAGCTTCCGCTTATAGCTCACCTCGCGGTCGCGCACCTCCAGAATGTCTTTCAGGTCGCCGGAGGCTTTGGCCTCGAAGGGGAACTTCACCACAAAATCCGGGCCGGAAGCCTGGTTATCGATCACGAAGAAATTGTGGTCGTACACGCTGGTCTCGAGGGCCCGCTGCCCGGTGTTCTTCAGGCTGTGCTCCAGCACCAGCTCGGGCTTGCCCTTGGTGAGCCGCACGGTCTTGCGGTAGACGTATGCGTAGCCATCGGTGGCAGGCACTTCGTGCACGAACGAGATCCAGTCCGGACCGCGCTGGATGGTCCAGCGTCCGGGATCGATGAGGTCGTAGGTGAAGAACCGGGCGGTGGGCGTCTGTGCCGGTTTCTTGACGACGCCCACGCCGATCCGCAGAAACGGGCCGCCCGGCTTGGCCTCGGCGTAGCCGAATCCCTCGCCATCGGTGGTGAACTCCTCCACCGGACCCATGATGGCGTCGTGAATCTTGGGATCGTATTTTTCGAACCATTGACCGAAGTAGGAGTGACCTTTATAGTCGAGGCTCGAAATCACGCCCGACCAGTCGAAGCGGGTGGCGCGGTAGTAGCCAATCTCGGGATCGGGCACGTAGAGCCGCGCGCGCAAGATGCCATTTGAGATCTCCGCTTGAGGCGGATCCGCGGCAGAAAGGAGGCCGGGAAGGAGCGAGGCACACAGGCAGACGAGCGTGGCAACCTTCATTGGCTGGAATTCTATCATGCGGGTCCGGTCACCAGCAGGGCCCAGCTCCCCTTGCCGCGGACCTCGCGCGCGGTGGGCAGCGCGGCTTGCACGGCCGGCACTTCGTGGCTTTCAAACCCGCTGGCCAGCAGAATGCCGCCCGGGCGCAGCGTGCGGATCAAGTCCGGAGTGAGCTGGATAATGGCTTCCGGACTGATGTTGGCCACGGTCACATCGGCGGTGCCGGAACGCACCGCATCCACGGAGCCGACGAACCCTTCTCCGGAAACTTCGACCGCCACCGGATCGATGTCGCAGGAATAGACGCGCCCGGCCCCCAGCAGCCGGGCCGCGCGGCCGAGGATGCCCGAGCCGGCGCCGACGTCGAGCACCGTCATACCGGGTCTGAGAAAGTCTTCCAGCGCTTCGAGACAGAGCTGCGTGGTCTCGTGCACTCCGGTGCCAAACGCCATTCCGGGGTTGACCGTAATGCGGAAGCGCCCCGGCGGCGTAGGGTCGTCGCGCCACTCGGGGACCAGGAAGAACCGCGCGCCTACGGTCATGGGCTGCAGCAGATCGCGCGCGGACTGCACCCAGTCGCGCTGCTCTTCGATGCGGGATGTCGCGCCGGGGTAGAGGGCGAGAAGGGCGTCTCGGTCCGCCGTATCTTCGAAGAAGGCGCGCACACGGCGGTCATCGAGTTCGACGATGCCCGCGGAACCCTGCTCCCACAGCTCGGCGATCAGAAGGTCGCGCTCATCGGGGTCGGTGTCGATTTCCAGTGAGAACATGGGTTGAGCGTGGGCTCAAAAGGGGGCTTCGACAATCCTAACGCATAAAATAGGGATGGATGGGATACGCACCGCTCGTTCTGACACTGGTCGGGCTTGGTGTTCTGGTCCTCGAAATCATCGCGGTGATCCGCAACAAGAAGACCTTGTGTTTTGCACTCTGGCGCCACCGTTTTGTACTTGCCAATTCGGTGGTCGCTGGCGCTGTATTGGCGGTGGGTACTTTCGATGCGTATTATTCGATAGGCCAGAACTGGCGGATTTACGGCGTGCCGTTCTCTACGCGATCTTCGAACGCCTCCAACCCAGGTGGCGAGACTATGTGGGGCCCCTCACACTCCCTGCGCTCGTCGGAAATGCGATCGTCGCCTCGCTGCTGCCGCAGTTGCTCATTACGGCCATCGCCAAACGAGTGAAGAAGTAGCGGCCTGTTGATGTTATCGTGAAATTTCAGCCATGAAGATCCAAGGCATTCTCCCCCCCATCGCCACGCCGTTCGATCACGCCGGCAACCTCTACGCCGCCAAGGTGCAGCACAACGTCGAGAAGTGGAACAAGACCACTCTGGCGGGCTACGTGGTGTGCGGGTCCACCGGCGAAGACGTGTTCCTGAGCACCGAAGAGAAAGTCACGCTGTTTGAGCTGGTCGCCAAGTACGCCGCGCCCGAGAAGCTGCTCATCGCGGGCACCGGCATGGAAAGCGTGAAGGAAACCATCTGCCTGACCAACCGCGCGGCCGAGATTGGCTACAAGGCGGCGCTGGTACGCACGCCGAACTATTTCAAGACCCAGATGACCCAGCCGGCGACGCAGATGCTGTACTACCGGGCGGTGGCGGACCAGGCGAAGATTCCGGTGCTGCTCTACAATTGGCCGCTCATGACCGGAATCGATCTGCCGGCTGAGACGGCCGTGGCCCTCTCCGAGCATCCCAACATCATCGGGATGAAGGACAGCTCGGGGAACATCCAACGCCTGATGGAGGTGGTGCGGGATGCCCGGCCCGGGTTCCAGTTCCTGGTGGGTTCCCCGGCCACGCTCTGGCCGTCGTTGCTGATGGGCGCGAGCGGCGGCATTCTGGCCTTCGCCAATGCGGCCCCCTACGCCACCATCGCAATCTGGGAAGCCTTCCGCACGCGCGAAGAGGAAGCCGCGCGCGACTGGCAAACCCGTGTGGGCCGCGCGGCGTCGGCGACCTCGAAATACGGCGTCCCCGGGCTGAAACACGCCATGGATCTGAACGGATACTACGGCGGCCCTCCCCGGTTGCCGTTGAGCGTGCCCACGCCCGAGGCGAAACGGGCGATCGAAGAAGCGTTCAAGGATTTGAAGGGCTAGCCGCGGGCCGCGCGCCTGGCGCCGCCTACTTGCTGAGGATGTAGACCTTGTCGCCCGGGTGCACCAGCTTGAGACGCTGGCGGATTTCCAGCTCCTGCTCTTCGGGATTATTGCTCAGGCGCTGGATGTGCTCCCGTTCGCGCTGGATCTCTTGCGTGAGAGCCTCATTGCGCTTCTCCATCACGTCGATCTGGCGGCGCTTCTCGAGTAAAGCCGGCACGCCCGTGGGTCCGCGTAACGTAAAAAATGCATAACCAGCCACCACCAGGAATGCGAAGATGTAAGCGAACCGTGCGGGCGAAAGCTTCATTTCATTGGTAGCGCCGGAAAAGGTAGCGTCCGAAAAATAATGGTAGCATTGCATTCTTCATTCGCTCCTGAATTTTTTCATGACCGATAAAATTGTCGTCCTGAGCACCTGCTCATCGGAAGAGGAGGCCGGGAAACTGGCGCGCTCGATGGTGGAACAGCACCTGGCCGCGTGCGTCAACGTGGTGCCGCGAATCCGCAGCTACTACCGGTGGAAAGGCGCGATCGAGTCGTCCGACGAATATTTGCTGGTAATCAAGTCATCGCGCGAGCGGATGGCCGAACTGCGAGCGGCCCTGGAAAAAGAGCACTCCTATGAAGTGCCCGAGGTCCTGGTGTTGCCGGTGGTCGACGGCGCCGCGAATTACCTGAACTGGCTCCAGTCCAGCCTGGAACGCGAGCCCGGTTAGCCCGGGGGGCATTCGTTACAATCAGGGTGAGGATCCGGGCCGCAGGGTTATGCTCGTGAGTACCACTCAGGAGAACTTGCCGAAGATGTTCCTAACCATCGATAATCTCGGGAGCGGGATTCTGGAGTGATGGTTCAAAGACCAACGGGCCGCCTGAACCGGTTTGGTTTGGCGCTGGCAGCGGCATGGCTCTGCGGAGCAGCGCACGCACAAGTCCGGCTGACCCTGGAACAGGTCAATACCCGAAAGACCCCCGATTACTCCCCAGCCTATGCCGGCCAGCGGGTGGTGGTGCAGGGCGTGGTTTCCGCGCGCCCGTTCCACTTTCCGGGCTATACGGTCCTGGCTTTCGAGCAAGATCGGCACGGCGGCGTGATCGAAGTGCCCGAGAGCGACCATCTGGTTGACAACTATCGGCCCGGTGACGCAATCGAAGTAGAGGGGCTGGTCTCATCCCGCGCCGGCATGGTCATGATCCTACCGGCGCAAATCCGGCATCTGGGGAACCAGCAGGCCCCCTCTCCGGAGGCTGTCTCGATCGCAGGATTACTGGGATTCCGCCACCTGGCCCAATTGATCCGGACGGAAGGACAGGTGGTGGAGGTGGGCGACACCACGGCCGGGGCGTACCTGCTGATCTCGGCCAAAGATCGCAACTACAAGCTGTTCTTCCCGCATTCCTCGGGCGAGCAATCGCGAATGCCGGCCGGCTTTGCCCCAGGGGATGCGGTCGGCGTGCGCGGCGTTGCCTTTCAGTATTGTCCGACAGCTCCCTACGACCGCTGGTTCGAGCTGCTGGTCAGCAACCCGAGCGACCTGGTCCTCACGCAGCGGAGCCGGGCTCTGCCGCCTTTGGTGGTGGCCGGAAGCCTGGCCGCCGTCCTGCTGATCGGGCTGGTCCTGTGGAGCCGCGAGCGGAGACTCCGCGGGCAGCGCGAGCGGTTGCGCAAGACCTACCAGCTGGGCGAGGAGATTTTGAGCGCGTCTTCCCTGGAAACGATTCTGGAACAGATTGCGACGGCCATGCCGAACATCCTGGGCGTGACGGGCGTGCACTTGTACGTGTTCAACCGCGGGACCAAAGCGCTGGACGCCGTGGTCTCCGGCGGCCTGCCTCCGCTCTCCATCTCTCTCTCGTCGCCGCCAGGCGGAACGCAAGCGGGGGCCGTGGCGTGCTTCCACTACCGGACGCTGCTGGTGATCCCGGATGTAGAACGCAGCCCCTTCCCCATCGCCTCGAGCGCCGGAACCCGCTCGCCCAAGTCCTTACTGTTCGTCCCTATGCTGTCGCAGGGGGAAGTGGGGGGCGTCCTGGAGCTGGACCAGGACAACCGCGCCCGCGACTTCACCCCCGATGAGCAGGCCCTGGCGCAGCACCTGGGCAACCAGATTGGGGTGGCCATCCGGCTGCTGGACCAGCGCTCGGTGCAGGAACAACTGTTCCGTACCGAAAAACTGGCCGCCGTCGGCCGTTTGATTACGGGCGTAGTGAATGAGCTGCAGGCGCCGCTCGCCTCCATCTCGGAGCTGGCCGGCCGCGCGGTGGAGAAATCGCAGGCGTCCATGCCCGACCGCGAGCTCTCGGCCATCGCCGCGGAATCGCAGAAGGCTTCCGCCATCGTGGCACGACTGGTTTCCTTCGCCGCGGCCGAGCAAGTGGAAGCGCGGCCGGTATGCGTCAGCACGCTGCTCCGGAATCTGATCGAATTTCGCGAGCATGACTGGAAGGCGTCGGGCATCCGGGTGCAAAACCTGACCATGCGCGACCCACTATTCGTGCTGGGGTCGCACGGCCAGTTAGAGCAGGCCTTTCTGACCTTGCTGGTGCATGCGGAGCAGTCGCTGGCCCAGGCCGAGCAGAAGACCCTCACCATCCGTACCAGCGTGCTGGCCAAACGCCTGCTGGTGGAGGTGTCTTTTACCGCGCCGCCCGATGCGCGCACGCCGCAGGAAACCGCAGCCGTGCTGGGCGTCACCCGCGGCGTCATCACCGGTCACGGCGGTGAAGTGCGACTGATCGAGAAGAACAACGCCGAGCCATGCTTCGAAGTGGAGCTGCCGGTCACCGCCCGGGAACGGATGGTCACCGTGGCGCCTGCCGCCGCCACGCCCCGCGACGCCTCGCACCGGATGACCGCGCTGGTGATCGAGCCCGAAGACAGCGCGCAACGCCAGTTGCTCGGGCTGCTTTCCACTCGCGGCTTCCGCGTGGTCCCGGTGGACAACGCCGACACCGGTCTGGAGCTGGCGCAGCGCATGCGTTTCGACGCCGCTTTCTGTTCCGTTCATGCGCCCGGTTTGAACTGGGTCGAGCTTTCCGAACGCATGCAGTCGCGCGTCGGCGGCTTCATTCTGCTTTCCGACGGATACAACGCGGAGCTGTCCGCCGATTTCGAAGGCGACGGGCGCTTCGTCGTCCCCAAGCCGGTGCAAGAAGCCGACCTGGAGCGCGTGCTGGGAGCCATGGAGTCTCCTCCGGTGCCCGCGCGGCACCCGGTGGCGTAAGTCTTCAACCCACCCTCAGTTCCAGCGGCGTACCGGGCTGGCATCCTACGATCGCGGCTGCAGAGCCCTGGCTTACCGAGACTTCCCAAAACCCGGCGCTGCCCGCGATCACAAACAGCTCGCCGGGCGCTCCCTCCGCGTAGTTCCGCGCCAGCACGCCGACCTGACGCGTGCCCACGGCCAGGGAGAACTTCTTGCGCGCGAGAGTGGAAAACTCAGCGGCAGGGAAGTTGGTGACGATGTTTCCGAACCGGTCGATGTGGAGGATGCGGCCGGCCCACCGGCCTGGGCCCAAAGGCTGCGGCGGGCCGAACCCGGACTTTTGGTAATCTTCAATCCGCTTTCCCAGGCGCGCCACGGCGACGCCCGCCGCCAGGTGCGCCCCCACGGGAGAAAACATGTCGCGCCCGTGAAAGGTCTGGCTGACCGGCTTTCGGAAGTAACGCTCGTTGGTGAGGACCCGGACCTTGTGTTTCTCGCGCGAGTACACCATCGAGAGCACCCCGTTGTCCGGAGAGACGAAGAACTGGCCGGCCGCTTCCACCAGGATCGGCCGGCGCGCCGTGCCCACCCCCGGATCGACCACCACAACATGCACCGTCTTCTTCGGGAAGTGCCGGTACGCCTGCGCGATGAGATACGCCCCTTCGGCAATCGCGAAGGGCGTCACCTGGTGACTGAGATCCACGATCCGCGCTTGCGGGCAGATGCTCAGAATGACCCCCTTCATGACCCCCACGTAGTGGTCGGAGAGACCGAAGTCCGTGGTGAGGGTGACGATGGGCGGCATGGCTGGGGTAGAAGCCGCTCTAGTCTTCGTCGTGCTGCGCCGCCAGGCGCGTCACCACCGAGAGGTCTTCCAGCGTGGTGACGTCGCCGGTCACGGCGTTCGACGTCACGATTTCGCGCAACAGACGGCGCATGATCTTGCCGCTGCGCGTCTTGGGGAGGGCGTCGGTGAAGCGGATCTGCTCGGGCTTGGCGAAGCTGCCGATTTCATGCGCTACCCACTTGCGCAGGTCTTCGGCAAGTTCATGGTGGTTCCAGTCGCCTTTCTTGAGCGTCACGAAACAAGCCACGGCCTGGCCCGTGATCTCGTGCGGCTTGCCCACCACCGCGGCTTCGGCCACGGCGGGATGGCGCACCAGCGCCGATTCCAGCTCCATGGTGCTCAGGCGGTGGCCGCTGACGTTCATGACATCGTCCACGCGGCCCAGGATCCAGTAGTAGCCGTCTTCATCGCGGCGCGCCGCATCGCCGGTCATATAAACGCCGGGAATGCGCTCCCAGTATTGCTGCTTGTACCGCTCCGGATCGCGCCAGATGGTGCGGGCGATTCCCGGCCAGGGGCGGCGGACAATCAAGAAGCCTTCGCGGTTGTCGGCCACCGGCTTGCCTTCCAAATCGACGATTTCGGCGAGGACGCCGGGCATGGGCAGCGTACCCGACCCCGGCTTGAGCGGCACCGCGCCGGGCATGGGCGCGATCATCATGCCGCCGGTCTCGGTCTGCCACCAGGTGTCGACAATGGGGCAGCGCTCCTTGCCGATGGTCTTGTAGTACCACTCCCAGGCGGCGGGGTTGATCGGCTCGCCGACCGAGCCCAGCAGACGCAGGCACGACATATCGTGGGCGTTCGGCCACTGGTCGCCGTGGCGGAGAAACGCGCGGATGGCCGTAGGCGACGTATAGAGGATGCTGATGCGGTATTTCTCGATAAGCCGCCACATGCGGTCGGGCTGCGGATGGTCGGGCGAGCCTTCGTAGAGGACGCTGGTGGCCCCGTTGGAGAGCGGCCCGTAGACGATGTAGCTGTGGCCGGTGACCCAGCCGATATCGGCCGAGCACCAGAACGTGTCTTCTTCGCGCAGATCGAAGACCCACTGCGAAGTCATGTGCACATGCGCCAGATAGCCGGCAGTGGTGTGCACGATGCCCTTGGGCTTGCCGGTGGTGCCCGAGGTGTAGAGCACGAACAGCGGATGCTCGCTGTCGAGCGGCTCGGCGGGGCATTGCTCGCTGGCGCCTTCGTCGAGCTCGTGCCACCAGTGGTCGCGGCCCGGCTTCATCTGGATGGCGCCGCCCGTGCGCCGGAGCACAATCACGTCGCGGACGCTGGGGCACTCGGTGAGTGCCTCATCCACAGCGTCTTTCAGCCGGACTTCCCGGCCGCGGCGCCAGGCGCCATCGGCGGCGATCACCACCTGCGCTTCGAGGTCCTGAATGCGCGTCTTGAGCGCCTCCGCCGAAAACCCGCCGAACACCACGCTGTGGATGACCCCGAGCCGCGCGCAGGCCAGCATTGCGACGGGCAGCTCCGGCACCATTCCCATATAGATGATGGCGCGGTCGCCGGTTTTGAGCCCGCGCCCCTTCAATACGTTGGCGAAGCGGCATACCAGGCGGTGCAGTTCCTGGTAGGAGATCATCCGCTGGTCGCCGGGCTCGCCTTCCCACAATATGGCGACCTTGTTCTTGCGAGACGTCTCCAGGTGGCGGTCCAGGCAATTGTACGCCACGTTGGTCTGGCCGCCCGCGAACCATTTCACCAGCGGCGGGTTCCACTCGAACACGTGGGACCATTTCCGAAAAAAGAACAGCTCCTTTTCGGCCAGTTCCCCCCAGAACGCCTCGGGCTTCTCGGCGGCCTGGCGATACAACTCGCGGTAGCCTTCCATCCCCTTGACGCGCGCGCGGGCGACGAACTCGGGGCTGGGCGGATAGACGTCGGGTTGGGCCATAGCGAAGATCTTATCAGAACGCGATTCCAGCCCGGCGTGGGGCAGATCCTCCGCGTCTGCGGGCATTACTGGCGACGGCATCACCCCCTACACTCGAAGATGTGAAGAGTGACGAATGGGTCCCCGTGGCTGAATTCTATTCTGATGCTCAGGCGAAAGCGGCTCATGCTCTGCTTAAGTCCGTGGTGATTCCTTCATTCCTTAAGGGCAATGTAACTGCCATTCAATTGATGGCGCCACCGTCTTTCTTGGAGCAAGCTCACAAGCTACTCGACTCGCAGGTTTCCGAAGAGGATCTTGTCGCAGGGGCCGAGGCCTCGCCGCCGGAGTCCGCCCCTGGCGAAGACGCGGACGATGACCCATTCGAGGAGAAAGAATAATTCTCATCGCACTCTGGCTAGGGACACCGAACGAGCGGCCCCCTGGGGTAGGCGGCCTCCCTCTCTGGCTCAGAACGCGATGACAGCCCGGCCGGCGAGGGAGCCGCGGCGCATCTGCTCCAACAGGGCTGGGGTTTCGGCCAGGGTATGTTCGTGCACGTGCGGATGGATCGCGCCGGCGCGCAGCAGGCGGAACGCTTCTTCGAGGTCCTGATGAGTGCCCAGGTAGCTGCCGCGAATGACGATGCCCCGGGTCACCGTCTCCGCCAGCGGCAGCTCGTATGGATTTCTGGAAACGCCCACCAGCACCAGGGTGGCGTTGCGCTTGAGGGCGCGGAAAGCCTGCGGAACGGCGGCCGGTGCGCCCGTGAATACGATGGCCGCGTCCATGCCGCCGTACTCCTTTTGCAGTTCCCGCCCCGTCTCGGCACCGGAGAGCGCGATCTCGGCTCCCAGCGATCGCGCCAGTTCGAGCTTCTCTTCCGAGACGTCGACCACCGACACGCGCAGGCCTTGAACCCTCGCGATCTCGAGCGCCAGGTGGCCTAGCCCCCCCACGCCGAACAAGGCCAGGGACTGCCCCGGCTGGAGGCCCGCTTCGCGAAGGGCTCCCATGGCGGTCCAACCGGCGCAGCACAACGGCGCCGCCACGGATGCCTCGACGTCCTCCGGCACGCGCACCAGCGCGGCGGCCGGTCCCACGACGTATCGCGCCAAGGCCCCTTGGAGCGTGTATCCGAAGTTCGCCTGGTCGGGGCAAAAGCGCCGACGCCCGGTGAGGCACCAATCGCAAACGCCGCAGGTCGTGCCCAGGAACGTGATGCCGGCACGATCGCCTTCGGCCCAGTCGCTGACGCCGGCGCCGACCGCTTCCACCCGGCCGATCCCTTCGTGACCGAGCGTAAGCGGCGCCAGCGGCAGCTTGTCCAGTCCGGCGATGAACAGGTCCGAGTGGCACAGGCCGCAGGCCTCCATGCGCACCAGCACCTCGCCGGGGCCCGGCGCCTTGATCTCGACGGCGGTCACCGTCACCGCGGCTCGCGGCCTCGCCAGGATGGCGGCCGAGCAGCGTGTGGCCGTCATAGGCTCACGCCAAGCTGCAGGAAGTAGTTATGCCGCTTCTCGCGGCCGATGGTGGTGGTGTCGCCGTGGCCGGGAATGACCACCGTCTCTTCCGGCAGCGGCAGCAGCTTGTCGTGAATCGAGCGCAGAATCTGTTTGCCGTCTCCGCCCGGCAGATCGGTGCGGCCGATGCTGTCGCGAAACAGGGTGTCGCCCGCCACCAGCTTCCCTTCGGCGGGAATCCACAAGCTGATGCTGCCCTGGGTATGACCGGGCGTGTGCAGGACGTGAAACTCGGTGGCGCCTACCACCAGGAGATCGCCGTCTTTGGCCGGGGCGTCGATCTCTACCGGCGCGGGCGGCGCCATGCCCAGCCAGCCGGCCTGCACGTCCAGCATCCTCTGCAAGTCGGTGTCGTTGAGATTCATGTACACTGGCGCGCCGGTGGCCTGCTTCATTTTCTGCGCGCCGCCGATGTGGTCGATGTGCGCGTGCGTGATGACGATGGCTTTCACCGTGAGCCCGTGCCGCTGGACGATCTCCAGGATCTCCCCGGTCTCATCGCCCGGATCCACCACCAGGCCTTCCCGGCTGGCTTCGTCGCCGAAGATCGAGCAGTTGCATTGCAGGGCGCCCACCGGGAGGATCTCGTGGATCATACGCCGATTGTATACTCAAACCATATGGTGGACGTCGTAGGTGTGTTCGCTCGCTGGCTGCACATCGCGTCCGTCGTGACGCTGATCGGCGGCATGTTGTACGCCAGCATGGTGATGGCCGGGGCGGCCGGGGCGCTGACGAAGGAAGCCGCGGACACCCTGATGGAGAGGGCCGCCGCCCGTTTCCGCCCTCTGGTTTGGACCGCCGTGATCGCGCTGACTCTTTCGGGCTCGTACAACCTCATCACCACTCCAGGCCACAGCTCGCTGTACCGGATGCTGATCGCCGTCAAGCTGCTGCTGGTCCTGCATGTGTTCGCCGCGGCTCTGCTGGCCGCGAAGCCCAAGAACCCGCGCCGCGTGCGCCAGATGACCGGCGCGTTCGTTTCGGGGTTGGTCATCATTCTGATTTCGGATTATCTGCGCCACATCTTCTAAACTGAAGTTGATGAGCAAGGGTTATGAAGCGCTACGGCACGGAGCTGCCTGGCTGGATCTTTCCGCGCGGGCCCGTTTTGTGGTGCGCGGGCGCGACCGCGCGCGGTACCTGCACAACCTCACCAGCAACGAGATTAAGAAGATGACGCCCGAATCGAGTTGCTATGCGTTCCTGCTGACGCCGCAAGGGCGAATCCAGGCCGATCTGGATGTATTCTGCTGCGCCGATCATTTTCTGCTCGATACCGAGTCTGAGCTGCGCGAAAAAGTTCCGGCGTTGATTTTGAAGTACAAAGTCGCCGACCAGGTGGAATTGGAAGATGTCACCACGCAGACCGCTTCCGTGGGCGTCGAAGGCCCGGATGCCGCGCCCCTTCGCGCGGCGCTGACCGAACCCGATTTCACCGTGCTGGATGCGACCGTGACCGGGCAGCCGGGCTTCCGCGTCTTCTGTGCCGCGGAGAAATTGCCCGAGCTGATTCGCCGGCTGGAGGCCGCCGGCGCGGTCGCGGCCGATGCCGCGGACGCCCGTGCCGTCCGCATCGAAAACGGCAGACCGCGCTACGGCGAAGACATTCGGGAGACTTCTCTTCCTCAGGAGACGCAGCAGATGCGTGCCGTCAGTTTCAACAAAGGCTGCTATCTCGGCCAGGAGATTGTCGAGCGCATTCGCGCCCAAGGACGCGTGAACAAGCTGCTGGTGCGTCTGGAGCTGGAAACCTCAGAACCCGTGCCGCCCGCGACCAAGCTGACTGCCGACGGCAAGGAAGCCGGCGAGATCACGTCCTCGGTGTTTTCTCCGCGGTCCGGCCGTGTGGCTGCGCTGGGAATTGTGCGGACGCCCTACGCGACGTCGGGCGCCGCGTTGCAGGCGGGCGCGCTCACTGCGCGCGTTGTTTGAGCCGATCGATGAGGTCGCCTGGGATGCGCAGATTGCCCGCGTATCCGGTGCCCAGCAGGACGCCCGGCTTCACCGCGCCGTGGAAATCCGAGCCTCCGGTCACCAGCAGTCCATAGCGTTCGGCCAGGCCCAGATAACACTCGGTGTCGCGCCTGGCATGGTCGCTGTGATAGGCCTCGATGGCGTTCATGCCTGCGTCGCACAGCTCGGGCAGCAGCGCCGGCACATCGCCTTTGACGCGCACCGGATGTGCCAGCGAAGCGATGCCTCCCGCCTGGCGGATGTGGGCCACGCCTTCGGCGAACTGGGGCTCGATGCGCTGCACGTACCCCTTGGCCGATTCATCCAGATACTCATCGAACGCTTCGCGGAGGTCGGCGACGTAGCCTTTCTCCACCATCAACTGGGCGAAGTGAGGGCGGCCAGTCATGCCGCGCCCGCGCGCTTCCGCTTCTTCCAGGGTGATGTCGAACCCCAGTTCCCGCAGCCGCGCCGCCAGCCGCACGTTGCGTTCGCGCCGCGAAGCTTGCAACTCCAACACCCAGTGACGAAAATCCGCCAGCCCGTTGTCGCCCAGGAAGTATCCCAGCAGGTGCACGGACTGGCCCTGCAATTTAGTGGACAGCTCGATGCCGCAAACCGGCTCGATGCCGGCCTGGCGGGCCAGCGGCGCGGCTTGATCGAAGCCGCGAAACGTGTCGTGATCGGTAATGCCCAGCACGTCGACGCCGGCGCGAACCGCTGCGTCGACCAGCTCCGCGGGCGAACAGGTGCCGTCCGATTCGTTGGTGTGCGAGTGCAGATCGATCAAGGGAAACCAGACCTAAGTCCTCCAGTGTAGCCCAGATTCGGCTCGCGCCTGCCGCGGCGTTTGCAGGAATCCGGGCGCCCCGTTACGGGTCTGGCGATCCCAAGGGTTCTCCTCGGATATCGAACGTTCGTTAGCATTTTCGCTGCGAATTTCAAATGGTACGTTTGGGGGCGTGCGGGCGCCTGCCGACCAACGAGTCTTGCTGCGGTGGCTGTTTCTGGCTCTCGGCCTGCTGATCGTTTTGGCTCCCGGTCTTGTTCTGCACTCTCTGTTTCTGAGCGATTGGGCCGAATTGCTGTATCCCAACGATCCCCGCCATCGGGCGCGGCTGTTGGGGTGGCTCTATGTGCTTCTCCTTCCGGGCGGCCTGTTGTGCCTGGCGACGGCGCGGGGACTGAATCGCAGCAAGCCCTGGGCGCGCTGGTGCGGCATTCTCACCTGCTTACTGCTGCTCGCCGGATTTCCCTGGCTGACCATCGCCGGCGCCGTCGGCCTGTACGTGTGGATCGCCCGGCCGCCTCTGCTGGGGAAGACGGCACAGCCCGGACAGAGCGCCCCGGCCCAACCCTCGAAGGACTACTGGACCTCCAAACGGCGCTCGATCGCCTTACCCGCCATCAGCACCGTGGTGGGATTCGCGGCGCTCTTGATGGCCGGCTGGTTGGTCCGGTACGCACGGCGGGCCGGTCTGGTAGCTCCGGAAACGGGCTGGGAGTGGTGGGTGTACCTGTCGGTGTCGCTGCTGGCGCAAACCGCGGTGCACGAGTTCGGGCACGCCACCATGGCTTGGGCCCTCCATTCGCACGTGAAGGTGATCTCGATCGGCCCCTTTACCCTTTCGCGCGACCGGTACGGGTTTCAGTTCCATTTCAACTGGCAGCGCTTGCTCGATACCAGCGGCTACATGGGAGCGGTGCCTGCGTCGGAAACCAATCTTCGACTCCGGCAAATCGCGATCGTGGCGGCGGGGCCCATCGCGTCCATGCTGGCGGGGTTGGTGTTCCTGGCGCTGTTCTTCGGCATGCTCGACGCGCACTGGCAGGGGTATTTGCGGATCGTGGCCTATAACGCAGCCATTGGCCTGTATTACGGAGTGGCGAATCTGGTTCCCCTGGGCTACAGCGACGGGTCCATGCTGTTCCACCTGATTCTGGGGACCCGGCCCGGGCATCAACTGCTCGGCAACGTGATGATGGCGCGAATCCAGGAGGACGCGGACGCGTGCCACAACCAGGCCGACTTCGAAAAAGAGACGGACCTGCGCCAAAAGGCATTGCAAAAGGCCGTGGACGCCGGGGCAGGCAACGAGATGGCGATCGCCACGTGCCATCAATATTTAGGGCACGCCCGGTTGGCCGCAGAGGACTGGCGTGGGGCCGAACGGGAATTCCGCCGGTGTCTCGCGTTCGAAGCGGAGTGCGCCGGGCAACCTTTGTTGGCGGCCAATGCCTGGTCCGGCCTGCAGAAAGCCTGCGTGGAACGCCACCGAGCCGCCGAGGCGAAACTCGCTTACACCACGGCGGTAGCCCTCATCGAGAGTCGACAGAAGAACCGCGACCGCGTGGGGCTGGCGGTGACGCATGTCATGCTGGCCCAGGTTCACCTGCGCGCAGGCAGCCTGGAGCGCGCCCAGGAGGAAGCCGGCGCGGGCCTGAAGATCCTCCCGAGCGGCCAGGAACGCTTGTTGTTGCGCGCCATGTTGTATGCGGTCCGCGCACAGAGTGAGTTGGGCCAGACCTTTGTCGATTCCGGTCTGGCTTCGGCGACACGCGCCGCCGACATTTTGCGGTCCGGCCAGATTCCGCCCGGGCGCCGGAACCTGGCCTGGGACGACCTCGGGGAATTAGGAGAAGGGTTGTGGGAGGCGGGGCAACCCGCGGCGGCGGTGGAACTGATGCACGAGAGCATTGATCGGCTGGAAACGGGCGAAGCCGCGGCGACGGCGGCCCGGTACCGCATCAAGCTGGCCGGCATGCTCCGCCACCTGGGACGCCTGGAGGAGGCATCCCGCCTGCTGCCCGCCGAGACGGGTCTGGCGGACCTCAGCCGCCGGTTGTTGCTGGCCGAACGGGCACGCCACCACTTGGCCGCTGCCCGTCCCACCGAGGCGCTGGCGGATTCCCAGGAACTGCTGCTTCTGTGGCACGCCGAGCCCTCGGATGCCGCCCCGGAGATCGCAGCCGCGAAGTGTCTCTTAGCCCAGGCGTGTCTGGATGCGGGTGGATGGGAGCAAGCCGAGGCGCTGGCCCGGAAGGCCGCCGAGGCCCTGGCGCCGGGTCCGAGTCCCGAAGCCGCGGCTTGCCTCGTCACGCGCGCCCTGGCGCGCTGGCGCGGCGCCCGGGAGTGGACTCCTTCTTTCATCGCCCAGGCGCGCAACTTGATTGAAACCGATCCTCTGCTCACCCCGTCGGCCAAGGCGCGCTTCCTCGAAGCGGAAGCCCGGCGCCTGGAGCGCCACGGCCGTCCGGACGACGCCGAAGCGCTGCGCGAGAGCACTCCCGCGCAGTGGAGCATCCTCGGGATCGAATCACAAGCCGTTTCAGGAACCCTGGCCGCGGTGCCCGGATAACACGATTCGGCGGCTACCGGACCAAACACCCGATAACCTTCGTCAGGATGTTACCGAACCGGCGTCGAATGGTAAGGTCGGGTTGCAGGACAAGCCCGAGTAAAGGTCCTGCGAATCAAGCGTCGCTGAAGACGGGTGGTCTGGCCCTCGGGGCACGCCTGCTTCCGGCTTTCACTGCACGCCATCGAGCGGAAAGGAATTACGAACCCGCATTGAAGACCGTGCTCATTGTCGATTCCGACCTGGGCTTTGCGTTCTGGCTCGGGCAGGGCCTGGATGAAGCCGGCTATCACGCGTTTCCGGCCAAGAACGTCGCCGACGCTACCGCGTTACCGGACGAGCTGAAAGCCACCGTGGATCTCGTGATCGTTAACCCGGCCTTGTCCGGGGCGGCTGAGTTCATCGAGACCTTCCGGCGGCGTAATGAGGGAATCAAAGTGGTTGGCCTTCGCGGCGATCCGACGCGCTTGCCTGCCGCGGCGGCCCGGATCGATCTCTGGTGCCGCAAGCCGGAGAGCAGGCATCCGTTCCAGAGGCGGCAATGGATCGAACGCGTCGAGGAACTGCTGCCGGTCAATCTGTGCCAGAAGAGACCGCGCGGCGCCGCTCTCGGGAATCTCCTGCCCTTTGAAATGCTCAGCGGGTGGTTGTGGGAGCGCCTCTCCGGTTCCCCTGGCCCGTCGGCGCTCGCGGCCGATTCCGCCGGAAGCGAGGCGCTCGAGGAACCACAGCCGGACCCGGCCAGAATCGTAGCCTGGAAGGAGTGGGAAGGCCTGGTCATCGATGGACAATTCGCGCTGCGGCGCCACTTGGGCGGCGCCGGGGAGAGCGCGGTGTTCCTCACTCAGATTGGCGGCCCCGCGCCCCGGAACGCCGCCATCAAACTGCAGTTGGCTGGCTCCGCCACCACGGAAGCCATTCTCTCCCGGTGGGAGCGCGCCGCGGAGTTGAGTCATCCCGGATTGATCCAGTTGCTTCAGGCGGGAAGCTGCCGGCTCGGCGAGATCGGCCTGGCCTATCTCGTGATGGAGTATGCGGAGGAGAGTGTAGCCGAGGTACTTTCCGAGAGGCCGCTCACCGCCGACGAAGCGCGCGAGATGTTGGAACCCGTCCTGGACGCGCTGCAATACGCTCACCAAAACGGCTTCGTGCACGGCCGCCTCAAACCATCGAACATCCTGGCCCTCGGTAACACGGTGAAAATCTCCAGTGATGGGCTTCGTCCGGCCGGCGAAGCGTTCGGCGCGAGAGAGCCGGGCGTGTACGATCCGCCCGAAAGCGCCCACGGCTCCCTGTCAGCGCCTGGCGATGTCTGGTCGTTAGGGGTCACGCTGGTCGAAGCCCTGACGCTGCGCCTGCCGTTTCCGGAAGGGCCGCAGGGCAAGCGGGCCGCTCTGCCGGAGGCGCTGCCGCCGGCCTTTCGGGAGATTGTGCTCCAGAGTTTGCGGCCGGACCCGCTGCAGCGCGAAACCGTAGCCGAGATTTCCTCCCGTCTCCACGGAACCTCGCTCACGCTGGGGCCCCGGAGCGGAGTCACGCCGCGGATGCCCTTTGTCCGGTGGGTGTACGCAGTGGCGGCGGCAGCGGCGGCCGTGGCGCTATCGGCCGTGCTCACCGGCCCCGCGGGCCCTCAACGCCAGTTGCCTCCCGCCTCGACGGAACAGCAGGTGATGCAACCCGCTCCCGGGCCCCAGAGGGTTGCGGACCGTCCGGCAGCGCGACAAATCCTCGAGCAAGTCCTGCCCGAGGTTTCCGCGGAGGCGCGCCATACGCTCCGCGGGACGCTCCTGGTCACGGTGGGCGTGCAGGTCAATTCCTCGGGACTTGTGGTGAGCGCGCACCTCAATTCGCCCGGGCCGAGCCCGTATTTCGCCTCCCGCGCTCTGCAGGCAGCGCAACGCTGGAAGTTTGCGCCGCTGGGACTCCCAGCGCCCAGCCGCTCCGAGGACTGGATTCTACAATTCCGATACTCGGCGAAAGGCACCGAGGCGGCCGCCTCGCCCGTCAGGCCCTAGCTGCCGGCGACGCCGATCAGGCCGCGGCTTTCTAAGGCCGACCATACCCGATCCACGCTTTGCTCCACCGTTTCCCGCGATGAATCGATCACCACCTCGGCTGCCCGCGGCGGTTCGTAGGGGTCCGAAACCCCCGTGAAGTGCGCGATCTCTCCCGCCAGCGCCTTCTTGTAGAGTCCTTTGGCGTCGCGCTCGATGAGCACTTCCAGCGGGCACTCTACATGGACTTCGACGAAGTCCGGAATGCGCGCGCGCACTTCTTCCCGCGCCGCGCGGTACGGCGAGATGGCCGCTGCGATCGCGATCACGCCGTTGCGCGACAACAGTTCGCAGACAAAGCCGATGCGCCGGATATTTTCATCCCGGTCTTCCTTGCTGAAACCCAGGCCTTTGGAGAGGTGCGTCCGGACCACGTCGCCGTCCAGCAGTTCCACCTTCGCTCCCAGCGCCCGCAACCGCTCCGCCACCAGATGAGAAAGCGTGCTCTTGCCGGCGCCGGACAATCCGGTGAACCAGAGCGTGAAGCCCTTATGCATCTTTGGCCGGCGCGCTTCGGCTGACCGAACCGTCCGGCGCGAAATGAATGCCGCACTCGCGGGGGCCGCCCTGCTCCCACCACCAGCGGCCGGCGCGCTCGCTTTCCCCGGCCTCAATGGCGCGTGTGCAGGGGGCGCATCCGATACTCGCGAATCCGCGGGCATAGAGCGGATGCACGGGCACGTCGTGTGCGCGCGTGTACTCCTCCACCTGCGCCCCGGTCCAGTCGGCTAGGGGATTGAGCTTGATGCGGCCCGCCGCTTCCTCCACCTTGCGGATGTCCGCGCGCGCCTGCGTCTGCTCCCGCCGCAGCCCTGTTGCCCAAGCGCGGAACTCGGCCAGCTTGCGCTCCAGCGGCCGCACCTTGCGCACCTCGCAGCACAGCTTTCGCGCCTCGACGCTTCCGTAGAAGAGGTTCGGACCGCGTTCCACCGTCATGCGTTCCACGGCGTCACGGTCGGGAAACGTAGCTTCGACGGCGATGCCGTAGCGCTCGCGCACCGTCTTCATCATTCGATACGTTTCTTCGTGCAGACGTCCGGTATCGAGAGTGAAGACGCGAAACGGGCCTCCGGCGCGCGACGCGAGATCCACCAGAATCATGTCTTCCTTCTGGAAACTGTTGCTGATCCCAAACGAGTTTCCGAAGGTGCGGACGGCCCACGCCACAATGTCGGACGCGGGAGATTCTTCCAGTTTTTCGAGATCAGTCAAGCTCTCACAAGTGTAGCGCAGAGGCAGAAGGCCTCTCGCCTAACGCCCGCGCTCAGGGTCGTTGCTTCCCATCCTCCGGGCGCACTTGACGCCCGGCGCGAGGCGAAGCCCGATGCCACCGTCAGCGCTGCCGCGTGACCTCAGCCCGTTCTGTACGGAGCCGGGTCAGATCGAGTTCCTCCGCCAGCGACAGGTCCAACACCCGCACGCGCTGTCCCTCCCGCAGTTCCTGCAGCCGGATCTCGCGCCCGTTCGCGAACCGCACCGCGTCGCGATAGGTGTTCACGGCCGCGGAGATCTGGGTGAAGATCACGGTTTCGGCGGGCCCCACACCGAACTCCTGTTGCAGCCGCGTGGGGATGTCCTGCAGTTCGAGACGGGCGCCCGGCGGAACGCAGACCGCGGGAACCGGCTCGCTTTGCGGCGGATCGAAGAACTCCAGCGCCCGGCGCCACAGACTTCTCCGCGAAGCCGTCCGCGGTTGGGATGCGCGTTTCAGGTCTGCGGGAGACGTCAGACCCAGCGATCCGGTGGGAAACCGGTGCGCCACCAATTGTTCGCCTTCCTGGGCCAGCCGGTTCGGCACGGCCATGAGTGAGTAATCACACATCGTTTTCCTCCCCTCCTAAATCGAGTTTCAACCCCTTCCCGCAATCATGGCAAGACGCAGAACGTACGGGCGCGCGTTCCATGGGGCGATTGATTACAATTTCGCAGGACCCGGGCACTGTTAAGATGTGGAGGTGGATCCTGAGCAGAGCGCCTCCGCCCCGGTCACCGCTGTACCCGCGCCCGCCGTTTCCGAGCCGCATCCGGCTTGGCAGCGCGTTCTGTTGGCCCGGCACCCCAAGCGTCCTCACTCGCTCGATTACATCGAACGGCTGTTCACCGATTTCCAGGAGATCCACGGCGACCGCGCCTTCGGGGACGACTCCGCCATCGTAGCCGGGCTGGCTCACTTCGAGGACCGCCCCGTGGCTGTGGTCGCGGAACAAAAGGGTCGCGACACCAAGCAAAAGCTGATCCGCAATTTCGGCATGCCGAAGCCCGAAGGGTATCGCAAGGCCCTGCGGGTCATGCAGTTAGCCGCTAAGTTCCGGCGCCCCGTGATTACCTTGCTGGATACCCCCGGGGCCTATCCCGGGATCGATGCCGAGGAACGGGGTCAGGCGGAAGCCATCGCCCGCAACCTGCGCGAGATGTCCCGTTTGCCGGTTCCCGTTATCTCCGTTTGCATTGGCGAGGGCGGCAGCGGCGGCGCTCTGGCGTTGGGCGTGGGCAACGTCGTCCTGATGATGGAAAACGCCGTCTATAGCGTGATTTCGCCGGAAAGCTGCGCCGCCATCATCTATCGCGATTCGGGAAAAGCCGAGCAGGCGGCGGCCGCCCTGCGGCTGACGGCCGAGGATCTCGAATCCTACGGCTTGATTGACGGCATCGTGCCCGAGCCCGCGGGTGGAGCTCAAGAAAACCCCGAAGGCGCGGCCGACAACCTCCGGGGTTTCCTGCGCCGGTACCTGGACGAACTTTCGGCCCTCAGCGCCGACCGCCTGGTGGAGCATCGTTACGCCAAGTTCCGGAAAATGGGGAACTTCTTCGCATGAAAAAAACCGTCTGGCTGGCCATCGCCTTTGCTGTCGTGGTGGTGGGGTTCGTGATCCTGTCCACCGTGGGACAGAATCGAGTGAGCTGCCGCGCCTGCATCACCTTCAACGGCCGCCAGGATTGCCGGACCGCCTCGGCCCCTACCCAGCAAGAGGCTGTGCGCGCGGCCGTCAGCAACGCCTGTGCGCTGTTGGCCTCCGGCGTCAGCGAGTCCACCCGCTGTGAGAACACCCAGCCCGATTCGGTCGACTGGCTCCGCTAATTTTTCCTGGCCCGCCGCGTCCCATAAAGGGTACCTGGTACCGCAATCTTGAGGACCTGCCTGGGTGTAAACTAGAAATTGAACTCCCGGCACACTTGCGTCGTCTAATACCCAATAGGGACAGGGAGACTTTGCGTCGTGAAGCCCAAGTGGAAAATCCTAATCACATTGATCGCGCTGATCTTGGCTGGAGCCGGGATCTACGCCAGCACGGTATTGGCCAACCGGAACGTCGTGACGGTCCAGACCGCCAACGTAGGGCGCCAGGATCTGACCAGTCTGGTGACTGCCTCCGGCGAGATCAAGCCTAAGAATTACATCAACATCGGCGCGAATGCCATGGGCCAGTTGACGGAAGTGGCCGTCAAAGAAGGCGATCGCGTCAGGAAGGGCCAGATGCTGGCCCGCATTGAGAATGTGCAGCCGGAGGCCGACGTGCAGGCCCAGCAGGCCACCCTCAGCTCCGCCCAGGCGGACTCCGCGGCCGCCGAGGCCGGTCTCAACGCCGCCGACGAGAACATTCGCACCATGCAGGCGGACATCGACCACAACCAGGCCGATTTGGCCCGTATGAAGGCGGACTTCGATCGCGCGGCATCGCTCTATAAAGACAAGCTCCTGGCTGGACAGGACTACGAGTTGAAGAAGTCCACCTACGACGGCCAGCTCGCCGTGGTCCGCCAGTCCCAGGCCCGCCTGGTGCAGGCGAGGGCGCAGCGTGAGCAGACCGCCGCCCAGTTGGCATCGACGCAGAAGAAGATCGCGCAAGTTCAAGCCGGCCTCACCCGCGTCAACGATATCCTGCAGAAATACAACGCCTATGCCCCGCTCGATGGCATCGTCACCAACCTGTCGGTGCGGGTCGGAGAAACCGTGGTGCCGGGCGTCCAGAACTCGGCCGCCAGTACCATCATGACCATTGCCGACATGTCGCTGATCACCGCCGAGGTCAAGGTGGATGAAACCGATATCGTCAACGTCCGGCTGAACCAGGTGGCCGATATCACCGTGGACGCCATCCCCAACCGGACCTTCAAAGGGCATGTGATTGAAATCGGCAACACCGCCATCCTCCGCTCCACCGGCGTCGCCGCTTCCCAAAGCGCCGTTTCCAGCCAGGAAGCTAAAGATTTTAAAGTGGTTGTGGCCATGGACAACCCCCCGGACGAGATCCGCCCCGGACTTTCTTGCACCGCCAAGATAACCACGGCCACCCGTGCCAACGTCCTAACCATACCGATTCAAGCGTTGACGGTTCGGCAAAAAGGCGACCTGGAGAAAAAGCCAGACAATGGGGCAGCCCAGGCGTCCACGCTGAACCCGGCCACGGAGAAGGCTCTGAAGGAAGAGATCCAGGGTGTATTCGTGGTCAGCAACGGGAAGGCTGAGTTTCACAAAGTGGACACGGGCATTACGGGCACCACCGATATTGAAGTGCTCAACGGCCTCAAGCAGGGCGACCAGATTGTGACGGGAACCTATCAGGTCATCCGTACGCTGCGCAACTCGGCCGCTGTGAAAGTCGACAATCGGAATCCGGAACAGCAGCAATCGAAGACCTAAGAAACGAGAACCGAGCGCATGGCAGCAGTAGCAGAGAAAGAACTCCTGGAGCGTGGCGAGCAGCTCAAGCGGCAGGGCATCGTCATCCGCACCTATAACCTCTGGAAGACCTATATCATGGGCGACCAGGAGATCAACGCCGTCTCGGGCGTCGACATCGAGATCAAGCGGGGCGAGTACGTTGCCATCATGGGCCCTTCCGGCTCCGGCAAGTCCACCCTCATGAACCTGATCGGTTGCCTGGATACGCCCACCAGCGGCCAGTATTACATTAACGGCAATCTGGTCAGCGAGATGAGCGATGACGAGCTGGCGCGCATCCGCAACAAGGAAATCGGATTCGTCTTCCAGACCTTCAATCTGCTGCCGCGCGCTTCGTCGCTGCACAACGTCGAACTGCCGCTGATCTATTCCGGAATGGCCGCCGCCGAGCGCATCGAGCGCGCCAAGACCGCCATGCAGCAGGTGGATCTGGCCCAGCGCATGCACCACAAGCCCAACGAGCTATCGGGCGGACAGCGCCAGCGCGTGGCCATCGCCCGCGCCCTGGTGAACAACCCCTCGATCCTGCTGGCCGACGAGCCCACCGGCAACCTGGACACCGCCACCGGCAACGAAATCATGGGCCTGTTCGAGCGGCTGTACACGCAGGGCAACACGATCGTGCTGGTGACCCACGAGCACGACATCGCCATGCACGCCCACCGCATCATCCACGTCCGCGACGGCAAAGTGGAAAAAGACGAGCAGGTCAAGTAGAGCGCCGCGCCCGGAGGCCGTCAGTTCACGACGTGCGCGATCAGGATCAGGAACAGGGCTTTGTCCGGTCCATCCAGGCTGCTGCGGCCCACCACTAGTTTCTGGCCTTCCTTGACATCCACCACGTCTGTAGTCAGACCGGTATCCACGTAATCGAGTTTTCCATCCTTGTCGCGGTTCGGAATACGTACCCCGGCGTGCAGTCTATCGAGCCGAATCATGGAGCCATCCGAATCAATGCTGGCCGAGCCGACCTTGAAGACACTGAGTCGATTGCCGGCCAGTTGCCCGCTGGTTTCGGCTCCCATGCCCGACCGCGTGCGCAGGGCCAGGACATCCAGCAGAAGGTACGTCTTGAACGGAAACGTGTTCTTGAGCGTTGCCACAACGCTCTGGAGATCTTGCGGGATGGGGTTGCCACTGAGGTTGGGCGGCTGGTTGGTCACGGTGGGAGAATCGCTCGCGATCACGAAATAGGCGGTCAATTCAATGTCCTTCTGCGCGGCCGAAGGGATGTCGAGCTGCTTGATGGCTTCTTCGGCCATGCTCACGCGGTCCTTGTTACCGCTGAGAGCGATCACCTTCATCCGGTTATCCACTTGCATTTGCAAGCCAAACACCTGCAGCAGCCTGACTACGGCCTGTGGATCGGCGTACTTCAGGGTGATCAGCTTCTGCACCCCATCTCCGAACTGAGCCCAGCAGGGCAGTGCGAGCAACATCACAGCGAAGAACCATCGTTTCATTTCACTTCTCCTCTAGTTCGCAATCCAGTAGATCACCACAGTGGGGTCATCGCTAACCAGCTTGACCATGAGCGGCTCGGCCGGGCGTGGCGGCGTCCGACGCCCCCGCCGTACCCGCAGCCGCTTCGGCGCAAGCGCCGGGGGCGCCGGGTGAGCTGTCGCCCATACCGCCGGCGCGGGAGGATGTGCGACCGCGATGCGCGGCGACGGCACCGGTTGCTGGCGCGGGAACAGGAACAATCCCGGCACCAGCGCCGCAGCAGCTAAGCCCGCCATCACGGCCCATCGCCACGAGGGCCGCCGCTTCGGTTCCACCCGCTCCAGCACGCGCGCCCGCACCACCGCCAGGTGGGCCAGCGCAAGAGGCTCGGCATGCGCAGCCCGAAGCACGGCCAGGCTCTGCTGCAGGCCTTCCGCAAACTCGCGGCATTCCCCGCACTCGGCCAGGTGCCGTCCGGCCTCCGCCGCTTCTTGCGGAGGCAGATCGCCCTCGGCATAGAGCGCAATTCGTTCTTCCCACTCGGAGCAATTCATGAACGCCTCCGAAAATACTGCTCGACGAAATTCTTCACCTTCACGCGCGCCTTGCTGATCTGGGATCGCACAGTCGCTTCGCTCGATCCCAGCGCCTGGGCCACCTCGGCGGTCGACAGCCCTTCCAGATCCCGCAGCACCAGGGCCGCGCGCTCTTTCTCCGGCAGCATCCGCAGGCTCAGTTCCAGCACCCGCCGGCGTTCGGCTTCGGCCGCCTCCTGCTGTGGATCGGCGCTTCCGGCCGCGACCTGACCGGCCTCTTCCATGTCGGCGGTCCGGGGCCGCTTGCGCCGGTGATCGTGGCAGACGTTCGCCGTCACCCGGTACAGCCAGCCCGCCAGGTTCCCCGCCGCTTCCACCTTGGCCAGGTTCCGGTACAGCCGCAAGAAGACTTCCTGGGCGGCATCCTGCCCGTCTTCCAGGTTGCCCAACAAACGCACCGCGGTCGCCAGGACCAGCCGCTCATGTTGCCGCAGCAGCCGCTCGAACGCCGCCCGGTCCCCTTGCTGGGCTGCCTCTACGGTCCGGGCGCGGTCCTGGGCATCCTCCATCCCGGTCGCCGTCAGCGAGAGAGCCAGCGGTTGCATCCTTTCGTAAGAGAATACGGTGCGATGCCGGGGGACGTGTACGCGATTTTCACGGAAAACCTGGAGCGGGCAGGCCGGGAACCGGTTCCGCGCTAGGGCGCCGACAAGGATCTCTGGTTCGCGGCCGGCAGCTCGTCGAGCAGCGCTCTGAATACCCCGTTGGTCCAGCCGAATCCGGGCTCGTTCGATTGGTAGCCGAACCGGAGGCTGGCGCTCACGTCCAGGCTTCGCCGGACGGCATCATACTTCTCCACGATCACGCCATGCTCGCGGTATTGCCCTGCCACCAGGGAGAGAAACTCGCGCGAGATCCGGTCCGCGACGGCGTCGTAACCGTAACGCCGCAATCCCTGGACCGCGACCCATTGCAGCGGAGCCCAGGCGAATGGCGCATCCCACTGATCTCCGCTGATGTTCGTGCTGGTCTGCAATCCTCCTGGCCGCTCGAAGAGAGGGAGATTGCGCACCACGGCGGCAGCCTGAGCCGGACTGGCCACTCCGGCCCACAGCGGATAGAACGTGCTCAGAAACGGGTAGCGGCGGGTACGCCCGTGCACGAAATCGTAATCATCGTAGAGGCCTGCCCGCTCGTCCCACATCAGGCGGTTGATGCGCGCGGCACGGTCGTGCGCGCGCCGGTCCCAGCGGGCGGCTTCCGTGGCGCGGTCGAGGATGCGAAGGATCTCGGCGGTCTGCGACTCCATCATGTAAAGCAGCGAATTCAGGCACACGGGATTGTAGTGAATGATGTCAATACTGAACGGGCCGAAACGGCCGGAGGGATCGAAACCCGATTCGCGCATGGAGCGGTCGCCCTTGTAAAACAAAGGCGTGAGCGCATCGCGGCGCGGGTCGTAATACTGGGACACGTCGTAGTCGGTGACGCGGTGCGTACGGAAATACTCCCTGACGCGGTCGTAATGAGTCTTTTCTTGCCCGTCCTTTTCCGCGGAAAGGACTTCGGGAGCGGGGCCGTCTCCGAAGGCGTAGTAACGCGAGAGGCCGGTGGACGGCGTTAGGTGCGGCTGTGAGGTCCAAAACCGGTAGTAGCTTTCGATGGCGGGCAGAGCGTTCTCGAGCCAGCGGCGGTCGTGGGTTTGGCGATACACGCCGAGCAGCATCTCAGTCAGGAACGGCGGTTGAGACCGTGTCAGGTAGTACGTGCGATTCGCGTTCAGAATCTTGCCGTACTCGCGGATCTCGTAGAGGAAGTTATCCGCCAGGTTACGGGCCAGCGCGAGGTCTCGGCCGCGGAGCAACCCGAGCTGGATGAAATAACTGTCCCAGCCGTACATTTCGTTGAAGCGGCCGCCGGGGACCACGTAAGGAAACGGCAAATACAGCAGCCCCTGCCCGGAGAGCCGCGCGGAATCTGCAGGAAGGCGGCGTAGTTCGATGCGGGCGAAATCCGCCGTGGGCATCTGGCCGCTTAACTGACGCCGGACGCGCGCCAAGTCCTCGGTTCGTGAAACGTAGACCAACCAGCGACTGCCGGGGCCGCTCGGAAACTTGGGATCCGGGGCGGCGGCGGCCAGCGTGCGATGAGTGCGGATGAGCACGCTCCAGGTGCGCTGGATGTAGGAAAGGATCGGCTCCGCTGCGCGTTGCGGCAGCGCGGAGCCGGCGAGCAGCAGGGAAACGGCGAGCGCCACGCACAGCGGGCCCCGTGGATTCCGAAGGCGAGCGGGCCGCGACGGCTTTTCCATCTTCTGGTACGAGAATACTTCAGGGTGCCCGGATCGGGCGAGGCGTGCGCGCTTTTTTACGCGCTATTTGGCGATGCGCGCGGCCAGCACCAGAAACAGCGACTGGTCGCGGTTCATGCCGGTCCGCCCCACCACCAGGCGCTGGCCCGGCTTGACGTCCATATCGGCGTCAAAGTTGATGTCGGAAATGCTGAACTGCCCGCCTCCCGCCGCCACCGGCAGTTTCACGCCCGCATACAGACGGTTGATGCGCACGGCCGTGCCGTCGGAGCTCACGGTGGCGGCGCCGACGCGGAAGCTGGTGGCGATCACCGGCGATCCGGCCGCCACCGTTCCGGCGGTGCCGGCGGTTTCCGCGCCCTGCCCCGCGCGCACGCGCACGCTCAGCGCATCCAGTAACCGGTAGTTCTTGAACGCGGACGTAGCCGTCAATTCGGTGGAGATGCTCTCCAGGTCCTTCGGCATGGCGGTGCCGAGAGGGCTGGCGGTGCCGCCGCCGATCACATAATACGCCGTCAGCTCGATGTTCTGCGGCGCGGACGCCGGCACGTCCAGCCGGTTGATCGCGTCATCGACCGACGCAATCACCTCCGGAAACGTACTGGCCACTGCGACGGCGTGCACTTCGCTGTTGGCCACCACGGTCACGCCGAACACGCGGAGCACATCCGCCATCGCCGCCGGATCGGCGTATTTCAGCACGAACACGCGCTGCGAGCCGGAAGGGCGCTGCGGCGCGGCACTGGGCGCCGGGGCAGGTGCGGCGGCCGCCGCTGGAACCGGTTTTGGTGGATTCGGCTGCTGCGCGGCGAGCGACAATGCCAACCCCACCGCTAGAACGAGGCACCGCTTCATCTCCTCTTCATTCTCAACCAGCGGGAGCCTCGGGAAGCGGTTTTCCGCCTGGGTTGACTACTGAAATTGGGTAGTCCTCCGAGTGCCTACTGAAGTGAACAGCGATCGCCGATTGAGTGCGGCACAGGTCCGAATTCGGCGCATTTGGATGCCCCGGTACCATACGGCAGTACCAGAACGGCTCCCTTTCCCCGAAACCAGCCGGATCGCGTAAACTAATGAAGAGGGATTCCGCCTTGCCTCCGGCCGGATTGACCGGCATTTTCCGAGGCGCGCCGGGGCAAGTCTCCATCTGGGTAGCACCGCAGGATAGCCTCACATGAGTCAGACGTCAACTTGGGACACGGATCGAGCCCTCGCCCGAATTCAGGAGCTGGAGCATCTTCCCGGCGCGCTCCTGCCGGTTTTGCATGCATTGCAGGAAGAGTTTGGCTACATCGATAAGGCTGCGGTCCCGCTCATCGCGAGCGCGCTGAACCTGTCCCACGCCGAAGTCCACGGCTGCATCAGCTTCTATCACGACTTTCGCGACACCCCGCCCGGGCGGCACGTGCTGCACATTTGCCGCGCCGAGGCCTGTCAGTCCATGGGCTGCGAGTCGCTGGTCGAGCATGTCGAGAGTCGCGTGGGCGTCAAACTGGGAGAGACCACGGCCGACCGCAGCCTCACCGTGGAATCGGTCTACTGCCTCGGCAATTGCGCGCTGTCGCCCTCGGTGATGCTGGACGGCAAGCCCTACGGCCGCGTGTCGAACCAAGTCGCCGATTTCCTGATCGACGGTGTGCGGAGGCGCGCGTGAGCGTCAAGGTCTTTGTTCCGTGCGATGCGGCCGCGCTCTCGGTGGGCGCCGACGCCGTCGCCCGCGCGATTTCCGAACAGATTGCGGCCCGGCGCCTGGACCTGACCCTGGTCCGCAACGGCTCGCGCGGCCTGTTCTGGCTGGAGCCGCTGGTGGAAGTGGAGACCCCGCGCGGGCGCATCGCCTACGGCCCGGTTTCGGCCGACGCGGTCCCCGGCTTGTTCGACGCGGGTTTTTATGAGGCAAAGCCGCATCCCCTTTGCCTGGGCCCCACCGAAGAGATTCCGTATCTCAAGCAGCAGGAGCGGTTGACGTTCGCCCGTTGCGGGATTACCGATCCACTGTCGCTCGCGGATTACATCAGCCACGGTGGCTACAAGGGTTTGCAGCGCGCGCTCACGCTCACCCCAGAAGCCATCGTCGAGGAAGTCACGAAATCCGGACTGCGCGGGCGCGGCGGCGCGGGCTTTCCCACGGGCATCAAATGGAAAACAGTGTGGAACACACCGGGCGACCAGAAGTACGTCTGCTGCAACGCCGATGAAGGCGACAGCGGCACCTACGCGGACCGAATGATTTTGGAAGGCGATCCGTTCGTGCTCATCGAGGGCATGACCATCGCTGCGTTGGCAGTCGGCGCCACCGGCGGCTATGTGTATATCCGCTCGGAGTATCCGCACGCGTTTCGCACGTTCCGCCGCGCCATCGCCCTGGCCTATGAAAACGGCTACCTGGGCGCGAACGTGGCCGGCAGCGGCAAACGCTTCGACCTGGAAGCGCGGCTCGGCGCCGGGGCTTACATTTGCGGCGAAGAGACTTCCATGCTGGAGAGTCTCGAAGGCCGGCGCGGCCAGATCCGGCCCAAGCCGCCCCTGCCCGCCATCGAAGGCCTGTTTGGCAAGCCCACCGTGATCAATAACGTGATCTCGCTGGCCACGGTGCCCATCATTCTGGACAAGGGCAGCGACTTCTATCGCGATTTCGGAATGGGCCGGTCCCGCGGCACGCTCACCATCCAGCTATCGGGCAATCTCAAGCACGGCGGCTTGGTGGAAAAGGCGTTTGGCCTCACCTTGCGGCAGGCAATTTACGATTTCGGCGGCGGCACGTTTTCCGGCCGGCCGTTCCGCGCCGTTCAGGTGGGCGGGCCTCTGGGCGCGTATTTTCCCGAATCGCTGCTCGACACGCCGCTCGATTACGAGGCTTTCGCCGCGCTAAAAGGACTGCTCGGGCACGGCGGCATCGTGGTCTTTGACGATACCGTGGATCTGGCCCGGCAAGCCCGCTTCGCCATGGAATTCTGCGCGATCGAGAGCTGTGGCAAGTGCACACCCTGCCGCATCGGCTCCACGCGCGGCGTCGAAGTGATCGATAAAATCATTGCGCACCAGAACCGGCCGGCCAACCTGCAACTGCTCGACGAACTCTGCGAGTTGATGGTGGACGGGTCGCTGTGCGCGCTTGGCGGGCTCACGCCCTTTCCGGTGTTGAGCGCCATCCGCCACTTTCCCGAAGATTTTGACAAACCGGCGCCCAAACCCCTGGCGCACGTGGGCGAACGCGCCCAGGAGACACAGCAATGGCGTTAATCCAGGAAACCGATTACGGAACTCCCCACATCCTTGCGAAGACGCAGGTTACGTTGGAAATCGACGGCAAGCCGGTCACCGTGCCGGCGGGCACGTCGATCATGCGCGCGGCTGTGGAGTCCGGCGTGCCGGTGCCGAAGCTGTGCGCCACCGATAGCGTCGAGGCCTTCGGCTCCTGCCGCCTGTGCCTGGTGGAGATCGAGGGGCGAAAAGGCACGCCGGCCTCCTGCACCACGCTGGCTGAGCCCGGCATGAAAGTGCGCACGCAATCGCCCAAGCTGGCCCGCATGCGGCGCGGCATGATGGAGCTCTATATCTCCGACCATCCGCTGGATTGCCTCACCTGTTCCGCCAACGGCAACTGCGAGCTCCAGGACATGGCGGGCGTGGTGGGGCTGCGCGAGGTGCGCTACGGCTACGACGGCGCCAACCACCTGCAGCCCGGCAAAGATCTGTCGAACCCGTATTTCAGTTTCGAGCCCTCGAAGTGCATTGTGTGCTCGCGCTGCGTGCGCGCCTGCGAGGAAGTGCAAGGCACCTTTGCGCTGACCATCCAAGGCCGCGGCTTCGCCTCCAAGGTTTCGGCCGGCGGTACGGATTTCCTGAGCTCGGAGTGCGTCTCGTGCGGCGCGTGCGTGCAGGCTTGCCCGACCGCCACCTTGATCGAAAAATCGGTCACCGAGAAGGGTCAGGGCGATCGCAGCGTCGTCACCACCTGCGCGTATTGCGGCGTGGGCTGCTCATTCAAAGCCGAGCTGAAGGGCAACGAAGTGGTTCGCATGGTGCCCTACAAGGACGGCAAGGCCAACCACGGGCATTCCTGCGTGAAGGGCCGCTTCTCCTGGGGCTACGCCACACACAAGGACCGCATCCTGAAGCCCATGATCCGCGCCAAAATCACGGATCCCTGGAAGGAAGTCTCCTGGGAAGAGGCCATCGGGCACGCGGCCAGCGAGTTCAAGCGCATCCAGGCAAAATACGGGCGCGATTCCATCGGCGGTATCACCTCTTCACGCTGCACCGACGAAGAAACCTACCTGGTGCAAAAGATGATCCGCGCCGCGTTCGGCAACAACAATGTGGACACCTGCGCGCGCGTCTGCCATTCGCCCACCGGCTATGGACTGAGTAACACGTTCGGGACGTCAGCCGGCACGCAGGACTTCGATTCCGTGAACGATGCCGATGTCATCCTGGTCATCGGCGCCAATCCCACCGACGCGCATCCGGTATTCGCTTCCCAGATGAAGCGCCGGTTGCGGGAAGGCGCGCGGCTCATCGTCATCGATCCGCGCCGCATCGACCTCATCAAGTCGCCCCACGTGCAGGCGCAATTTCACCTGCCGCTGAAGCCCGGCACCAATGTCGCCATCATCAACGCTCTGGCGCACGTGGTGGTGACCGAGGGCCTGGTGGCCGAAAGCTACGTCAAGGAACGCTGCGACGTGGCGGCTTTCGAACTCTGGCGTAAGTTCATCGCCGAGGAACGCAATTCGCCCGAGGCGGTGGAAGCCGTCACCGGCGTCCCGTCCGCGGATGTTCGCGCCGCCGCCCGCCTCTATGCCACCGGTGGAAACGGGGCGATCTATTACGGTTTGGGCGTCACCGAGCATAGCCAGGGCTCGACCATGGTCATCGGCATGGCCAACCTGGCCATGGCCACCGGCAATCTCGGACGCCGCGGCGTGGGCGTCAATCCTTTGCGCGGCCAGAACAACGTGCAGGGCTCCTGCGATATGGGGTCGTTCCCGCACGAGTTTTCGGGTTACCGGCACGTCTCGAACGATGCCGTCCGCGTTTCGTTCGAACAGGCTTGGGGTGTGCCTTTGCAAGGCGAGCCCGGCCTGCGCATCTCCAACATGCTCGACGCCGCCTGCGACGGAACGTTCAAGGGGCTGTACGTGCAAGGCGAGGACATTGTCCAATCGGATCCCAACACCAAGCACGTCTCGGCCGGCCTCGCTGCCATGGAGTGCGTGGTGATCCAGGATCTGTTCCTGAACGAAACCGCCAGCTACGCCCACGTGTTTCTGCCGGGTTCTTCGTTCCTCGAAAAGGACGGTACGTTCATCAATGCCGAGCGGCGCATCGGCATGGTGCGGAAAGCCATCCCTCCCATGGCCGGCTACGCGGACTGGGAAATCACCATCAAGCTGTCGGAGGCATTGGGCTATCCGATGCACTACAGTCATCCCTCCGAAATCATGGACGAAATCGCGCGCATGACTCCGACTTTCGCCGGCGTCAGTTACGAAAAGCTCGAGCGGCTCGGAAGCGTGCAATGGCCCTGTAACGAAAAGGCGCCGGAAGGCACGCCCATCATGCACATCGGGAGTTTCGTGCGCGGCAAGGGCCGCTTCATGATCACCGAGTTCATCGCCACCGATGAGCGCACCACCGACCGCTTCCCGCTGATTCTGACTACCGGGCGGATTCTTTCGCAGTACAACGTGGGCGCGCAGACCCGCCGCACCGAAAACAACGTGTGGCACAGCGAAGATGTGCTCGAGATTCATCCGTGGGACGCGGAAAACCGGGGCATCCGCGAGGGCGAGTTGGTATCGCTCACCAGCCGCGCCGGCGACATCACACTGCCCGCGCGCATTTCCGAGCGCATGCAGCCGGGCGTCGTCTACACCACCTTCCACCACGCCATGACCGGCGCCAACGTCGTGACCACGGAGTTTTCCGATTGGGCCACGAGCTGTCCCGAGTACAAGGTGACGGCTGTGCAAGTGCAGCCGGCGAAGCGCCTCTCTGAGTGGCAGGAGCACTACAAGGAGGCTAAGCGCCGGACTACTCAGATCCTCAGCCAGACGGGCGCCGACTAAGCGATGAACGCCGAGCACATGATTCACAACGCCAACCAGATCGCCCTGTACTTCTCCAGTTATCCGAGGGAGGAAGCCGTGGCCGGGGTTCTCGACCACCTCAAGAAATACTGGGAGCGGCGCATGAAAGACCAGATCATTCAGTACGTGGCGCAAGGCGGCGCCGGCCTGCACGAGCTGGTGGTGGATGCCGTAAAGCGGCTCGATGTGCCCCAGAAGCACGCCACACCTCGATGAAGATCGGAGACAAGATCCTGGTGGTTCTCCGCGCTCCTATCCGAGAGACCACCTGCGCATAGAGCGCCAAACCTGGCGTTGAAATCGGGCTTGTTGGAAACGCCCGAGTTCACGGCCGCGCGAATCCTGGGCCAAGCTACTTCACCAGCAGCGAATCCAGATATTTCTTCAGCAGCGGGTACGACGGGATCGGGTAGATCACCTGGCGCTTGCCGTTTGCCACAATGACCAGCGAGGGCGTTCCCCGAATCTGGTCCTCCCGGGCTCGGGCCAGGTCGGCGGTCACGGATTCCTCCCGGTCGGCGCTCACCAGGGCGCGCACCTTCTGGAGCAGGCTGGGAGGCAACACGGCGATCATTTGCGAATCGACGTCACCCGTCGCTTCCCACACGTGCTGTGTCCGGAACAACTGGTTCACCACTAGGTCGTATTGGCCCAGGCGGCCGGCGGCATTGGCGTATCGCGCCGCCAAGTGCGCGTACTGGTGCTGCGGCAAGGGCAAATCGCGGTGCACCAGTCTCACTTTTCCGGTCCGGACGTAATCGGCCGTCAGTTGCGGCATCGTGTCGAGGAAGAGCTCCGCGCAGCCGGGGCACTGGTAGTCGGAATAGATTTCAGCGGTAATGGGAGCGCTGGCGGAGCCGGATTCCCGGAAGTCTTGGATCATGTGTTCGACGGCTGCGCCCGAAATCGCGGCGGCACGTTGCTGAAACAGCGCGCTCCACACTCGCACCGCGAGCGGGCTCCGGCAGGGTTGCGGGCCGGCCGCCTCGCACGAGGCCGGCGCCGCCAGCACACCCAGGCAGATCACCGAAGCCGCCGCCGTGCTCCAAACCCATCGCCGGCGCGTGGTCCGGTACCTTCGGTCGCGCTCCTGCACTCGGGTCAGGACACGAGGTTGGTTTGGCCGCCAACCGTCCGGCAGCGTCAGGGTCGCGAGGTGCTCTTCCACCGAGCGGTTATCGTCTGTTGGTCTTGGTTCCATACCGTTTCACGTACTCCTTTCGGAATGCCTGTTGCGCGCGGCTGAGAAGAGTGCCGACCGAAGCGGGATTCAGGTTCAGTGCGGATGCCAGTTCAGCATAGCTGAGGTCCTGGCTGCGTAACAAGAGCAGTTCCGCCTGGTGCGGCGGCATTGTCGCCAAAACGCGGCGGACATGCTCCTGCTGCTGGTTCGCGGCATGCTGATCCTCGGGCGTTGACCGGTCTGCGCCCAGTCGGAGCAGATGCGCCACGCGTGCCCGCCGCGCCTGTCGTCTCAGTTCATAGAGGCCGGCGCGTACGGCGGTTCGGTAGAGCCAGCCGCCGACCGCATCGCCATGGGCCTGTGGGTTCCGCCACAACTTCCAGAAGACCTCAACCGCCAACTCCTCGGCGCACGCCGGGTCGTTTACCAGGCGCGCAATGAGCCGGGCCGTGCGCTCGTAATAGGCCTGAAAGACCGGCTCGAAGGCCGAGCAATCCTCGGGGAGGGCGGCCTGGTCAAGAGATCTGCTCGGAGCGTTCACAATGTCTCAATGCTCCGGGGCACGACTTTGTGACAGGAAAAGTGGGACAGAGTGCCTGGCGCCACCGGAATTCCAGCGCAGAGACGGGAAGGAGACGCCTATACGTCCAGGTTCTTCACATCCAGCGCGTTTTCTTCAATGAACTTGCGGCGGCTCTCCACGTCTTCGCCCATCAGCGTGGAGAAGATCTCTTCGCACTGCACGGCGTCTTCCAGGCGCACTTGCAGCATGGTGCGCTTCTCGGGATTCATGGTGGTTTCCGCCAACTGTTCGGCGTTCATCTCGCCCAAGCCCTTGTAGCGCTGCACGGAGGCGTCCTTCTTGCCTTCGTTCTTCACGAAGTTCAACAGCTCGATCCAGTTGGGCTGCGCGTCGCGCCGCTCATTCTTGACGACGGTGAACGGCGGCTCGTTATGCCGCGCAATCGCGCGCGCCAGCGCCCGATACCGACGGTACTCCGGCTGCGCCGCCAGTTGCAACCCGATGCTGCGCTCCGCGCCCGTGGAATCGTGAAAAACCACGGTGAAGGAAGAATGCTCTTCGTCGCGGCGCATCTCCGGCTTCAGGCCGAGCTTCTCGACCGCTTCGAAAACCGGCTTCAGATTGGCCTCTTCCTGGAACTCGGCCTTGTGGTCCACGCGGAAGTCCACATTGGCCAGCGCTTCCACCACGCGCGGATCGCGCAGGCGGCGCTCGACTTTGTGGAACATCTGTTCGTACTCATCTAGGTTCAGTAGGAACGTGCGCAGTTCCTGCCCTTCCAGCGTCGCCTTGGCCTTTCCGTTGCCGTTGGCATGCATCTCCAGCGTCAGGTTTTCCGTGGCCCGGCGCATGATCTCACGCGTGAATTCCTTCTCGTCCTTGATGTACTTCTCGCTCTTGCCCTTCTTGATGCGGTAGAGCGGCGGCTGCGCAATATACACTTTGCCGCGCAGGATCAACTCCTGCATGTGGCGGAAGAAGAACGTCAGCAGCAGGGTGCGGATGTGCGAGCCGTCCACGTCGGCGTCGGTCATGATGATGATCTTGCCGTAGCGCACTTTGGCGGCGTCGAAATCATCCTTGCCGATGCCGGTGCCGAGCGCCGTGATCATGCAGCGGATTTCCTCGTGGCCGAGCATCTTGTCGTAGCGCGCCTTCTCGACGTTGAGAATCTTACCTTTGAGCGGCAGGATCGCCTGGAAACGGCGGTCGCGGCCCTGCTTGGCGGTGCCGCCGGCCGATTCGCCCTCTACCAGGAAGAGCTCGCAGCGGTCGGGATCCTTCTCCTGGCAGTCGGCCAGCTTGCCCGGCAGTCCGCCGGAATCCAGCGCGCCCTTGCGCCGCGTCAGGTCGCGCGCTTTCCGCGCCGCTTCGCGCGCCCGCGCCGCGTCGATGGCCTTGCTGACAATCTTCCGCCCGACCGTCGAGTTTTTATCGAAATACTCGCCCAGTTTCTCGTTGACAAATTGCGTCATGAAGCCGGCGATGTCGCTGTTCAGTTTGCCTTTGGTCTGACCTTCGAACTGCGGCTGCGGCACTTTGACGCTCACCACGGCGGTGAGACCTTCGCGCACGTCGTCGCCGGTAAGGTTCTCTTTGACATCTTTGAACAGGCCCGCCTGCTGGCCGAAGGCGTTGATCGTGCGGGTGAGCGCCGTGCGGAAGCCGGTCAGGTGCGTGCCGCCGTCCACCGTGTTGATGTTGTTGGCGAAGCTGAAGACGCTCTCCGAGTAGCCGTCGTTGTACTGGAGTGCCACTTCCATGTTCATCGTGCCGCCGTTATTGGGCATCTCACGCTCGGCTTCGAAGTGGATGGGCTTGTCGTGCAGCACCGACTTGCCGCGGTTCAGGTGCTTGATGAATTCCGCAATTCCGCCTGAATACAGAAACTCGGTCTTCTTTTCGGGATCCACGCGCTCGTCGGTGAGCGTAATTTTCAGGCCTTTGTTTAAGAAGGCCAACTCGCGCAGGCGCTGCGCCAGCGTGTCGTAATTGAACGACGTCGCTGTCATGATCGTGCCGTCGGGCCTAAAGGTGACCCGTGTGCCGGTCTTTCGGCCAGCCTTGCCGGTCTGCGTCAGCGGGCCTTTCGGAATACCGCAGGCGTATTCCTGCATCCAGGTGAAGCTGGGCCCCTTGTCGCCTTCCGGACGCCAGATCTCCAACTCGAGCCGCTCGGAGAGGGCGTTCACGCAACTCACTCCCACGCCGTGGAGCCCACCCGAGACCTTATAGCTCTTGGAATCGAACTTGCCGCCGGCGTGCAGCTTCGTCATGACGACTTCGGCGGCCGAGACGCCTTCTTCATGCATGCCTACCGGAATCCCGCGGCCATTGTCCACCACGGTGACGGAATCATCGTCGTGAATCGTGACCGAAACTTCGGTGCAATAACCGGCCAGGGCTTCGTCGACGGCGTTGTCCACAACTTCGTAGACCAGGTGATGAAGGCCCATCTCTCCGGTCGAACCGATATACATCGCCGGGCGCAGCCGGACCGCCTCTAGTCCCTCCAGCACCTTGATGCTGCTGGAGTCATAGACTTCCGGCATCCCGGTGTTCAATTCATCTGCTGCCATAGGGGTAACCTGATTCAAATCCTCATGGGCATGACGACGTAGCGGTATTGGTCCGCAATGCCGTCGCCCGCGGGCTTCATCTCGCCGGCGCTTTTTTGATCCTTGAGCTCGAAGGCTACGTGATCCTGTGGAATGGCTCGGAGGAAATCGAGCAGGTACTGCGCGTTGAACCCGATCTCAATTTCCGGACCCTGGTATTCGCTGGGTACGCTTTCTTCGCTCTCGCCTGTCTCTACCGACGATGAAAAGATTTTGACTTCACCGTTCGTGAATTGCACGCGGATAGCGCGGGAACGCTCGTCCGCGAATTGCGCCACGCGCTCGATCGCCGACCGGAGTTCATCCTTCTGCAATTTGGCGACCAGCGAGTGGTCTTTCGGGAGAACCCGCTCATAGTCCGGAAAATTGCCGGTCAGCTTGCGTGTGATCAGCAGACGATGCCCAATTTGAAAGAACAGATGGTTGTCGTCGCCTGCGAAAATTGCCGTTGCGTCTGAACCCGCCTCATCGGCGAGCTTTGTCAATTCAGCCATGGCTTTCTTGGGGATCAACGCTCGGAACTGTTTGTCCACCTGGCCGCTCTCCGCCGGCGTGGCTTGCACATACGCGAGACGGTGACCATCGGTGGCGACCATGGTCAGACCCTCCGGCCGCATCACCAGCAGAGCGCCATTGAGCGTGAACCGCGACTCTTCCATTGAGATGGCAAACGCGGTCCGTGAAATCATCGAAGCTAGCGTTCGTACCGGAACTTCGGCGATCTTTTCCGGCATCTCCGGTAATTCCGGAAAACTCTCCCGGGACATGCCGGCTATTCGCGTCCGCGAACGCCCGCTGGTGATGTTGGCCCAGTGGTTCTCCAGAAACTTCATGTGCACGTCGCCTTCCGCCAGCAGCCGCACATAATCCAGCAGCTTTCGCGCCGGTACTGTGCCGGATCCTTCCTTTTTGATCCGGGCCGGACACGAGCAGCGGATGCCCAGTTCCAGATCCGTCGCCGTCAACGTCACCCGATCCCCGGCGGCTTCCAGAAGAATATTGGACAGGATGGGTATGGTGGTTTTCTTCTCGACCACGCCTTGCGACAGACTCAGTTCTCGTACCAAATCCGCCCTGTTGACGGTGAACTCCATCGGCCTCAGCTCCTAGTGTTCTTGGGCTCTGTAAAATAGACCCTTTTAGAACCGTATTCATCGGGCCTGTGCAAATTGTTGAAGACTACCTAAATTATACTAAAATCAACTACTTTTCGCTATACGAAGTTGCGGAAACCGGGGTGTATAACGGCGCAAAAACGGCGCGATGACCCATTTTTTCACATTCTCGGAGCTCGGTGTTGGTGGGGTGTTGTGCAAAACAGAGCAAGTTCATTGTAATGAGTCCATTAGGTTGTGAAGGAGCCTGTTCAATTCCGGATCATTATGACGCTTTTGCTCAATTTTGTTGATGGAGTGAATCACGGTGGTATGATGCTTGCCTCCGAACGCCCGCCCAATCTCGGGAAGGGACGCGTCCGTTAACTCTTTGACCAGGTACATCGCAACCTGTCGCGGGTACACCACCTTCTTCGTATTGCTCTTTTCCTTGAGCTGCGATTGTTTGATCTGGAAGCGCTCTCCCACGGCTTTTTGGATGGAGTCGATGGTGACGCGGCGTTCCTGCACATGTACGAGGTGCTTCAAGACCTGCTGGGACATCTGGAGATTGATGGGTGTCCCCGTCAGGGACGAATAAGCGATGAGCTTGACCAGAGCGCCTTCGAGTTCCCGCACGTTCGACTTAGTCTTCGAGGCCATGAAGGAGCGCACATCATCCGGCAACTGAACACCCTCGGCTTCGGCCTTCTTGTCGAGAATCGCCATTTTGGTTTCGAGATCCGGCGGCTGAATGTCGGCGATGAGTCCCCACTCGAAGCGCGATCGCAGTCGCTCCACTAACCCGGGGATGTCTTTCGGCGGCGCATCGCTCGAGATGACAATCTGCTTCTGGTGATCGTGCAACTCGTTGAACGTGTGAAAAAACTCTTCCTGAGTTCGCTCCTTGTTGCCAAGCACCTGGATATCGTCGATCAACAGAACATCCGCTTCCCGGTACCGGTGGTGGAAATGGGACATCCGATCGGTTCGGATGCAGGCGATCATCTCATTCATGAACCGCTCGCTCGATGTATAGATCACTCGCATGGCGCCGTGATTCTCAACCAGCGCCCGACCAATCGCGTGCATCAGATGGGTCTTGCCCATCCCCACTCCGCCGTAGAGGAAAAGCGGATTGTAGCTACGCGAAGGATTCGTGGCCACCGAGCGCGCGGCCGCGTGGGCGAACTGATTACACGCGCCGACAACGAAGGAATCGAAGGTGAATTTCGGATTGAGTGCGCTCGCCGGCGATTCCGTCTCGTGACTGCCGCCGTCGCCAACTCCGGCGGCTGCGGCACGCGCCGCGCGCTCCGGTTGAGCCGCATAGCTGACCGCGCTCAACGGCAGTCCCAGTTCCCGGATGCCGCTCCCGACCAGTGCCGCATACTCGGTTTCGAGCCATGTGCGAGTCTCGCTGTCGGGCACGGAAACGAGCAGCGTCCGACCATCCACGCCCTGGAATTGAGCACTCCTCAGCCAGTTGTCATAACTCTCCGCGGTCACCCTGGTCTGCAGATAATTGCGGATCTGATCCCAATAGTTCATCTGTTTACACACTACCAGCGGATGATTTCCACACCGTTTTCACAACAGGATGGAATCCGACAAGCGTTCGCTTGAGAAGATTTACGGTCAGGGCAAATGCCGCCTCACCGCAGTTGCCAGCTCACCAAACTAGGTCCCGACGAGACTATACTCTATCACAGCGTTACAAGATTCCAACAGGATTATAAACGTCGTCGATTCTTTCGGTTGGCCACAACGTTTGACACGGCGAATGTTTGTGGAGGACAATGGATTCTTCCGTCGGGCGGGAGTAACTCAGCTGGTAGAGTGCGACCTTGCCAAGGTCGATGTCGCCGGTTCGAATCCGGTCTCCCGCTCCAAGGATTCTCTCCGTTGAAGCGGGCCCGGACGGTTCCTGCAAGCTTCCCTCAAAAAGTGTTTTCGTCGGCCGACGGGCCGTACACCGAGGGAACGGGGATGTCGTTCAACCGCAGATACACACCGAGCTGCGCCCGGTGATGGATGACGTGGTTCATCACGAAGCTGCGGAGCACAGTGATGCGCGGCATCGTGAAGAGTGGCTTGCCGCCTGAAAGCAGACTCCACGATTGCATTAATTGCTGATCGCTGACGGCCGCGAGCGCCGCTCGTGCTCGCGCCACGCTCTTGTCGAAGACTTCGAGCAGTTCTTTCTGGGTCGCGGTCTTGGGCATGGCCACCGGCGGCCCGCCCGCCGGCGCTACATCGAAGGAGTCTTTCTCGGTCACGTCGACCGTCCAGCCAACCATGGTGGCGATGTGGTTCGCCAACCATCCCATGGTGCCGGACTTGGGGTGTGGCTTCCACCCCTGTTTGTCGTCCGGCACCCGTTCGAGGGTTTTCCGAGTGCTCGCCATCTCGTGGTCGAACTCGGGGAGAAGAGCGTCGTGTATTGCCATTGATGTCCTCCAGGGAGATTTCGCTTTTTATTCGCCAATAGTAGGCCCGGATCAGGAGAAAGTCAAGACGGAATTGTTCAGAGGCGTACGTTCCGCACCCGCATGTAGAATCCGAACAGCACCAGGCCGAGAAACCCCAACCCGAGAAACCCCAACCCCCACAACTCAAAACCGGCGCTGGTGAGGGAGGCGGGCCATCCCTGTTCGGCCCAAATCCGCCGTACCAGGACCGGACCTCCTCCGCCGGCCACCCGAGCGGAGTTGGTGCCTGGTGATGTGGATCAGGATTGGAATCTGGACCCCGACCTGGCGGCGGAAGCTGTAAAGCAGAAGCAGTGTAAGGCAGTGACCGTTGTCAACACGTTCGGCTTGCCAGCGCGAAGGTGACTGGCCGGTGAGCGAAGACTGTGAACTTCAAGATCGCGGAGATCTCGGCTGCCATAGGCCAGGTACAAACCTGCATGATGTCGCAACACACGCTCGTGGCCCAGTTCTACGACGAGCGTCTGAAGCCGTGCAATCAATTGCAGACCCCGGATGTGACGAAGCCTCGGATCTGGCACAGCTACTGCGTGGTGGTGAAGGATCTGCAAAAGTCTCGGTCGGAGATGGGTGAACGAGGAGTAGTCGCCAATGCCGCCCTGACGGATTGGCGCACGACGCCAGCAGAAACGCCCTTCGCTGATTGGGCGTACAAAAACCTGCTCTCGCTCCCGATCTTCCCGAGGATGTCCACAGCCGAATCGAAAGCAGTCATCGAAGCTTTGTTGACTACGGTGTAACCCAATGGAAATCAACCGTGAGGAGTTGCTGCAGGCATTTATGGACAGACTCGTTACCCATGACGAGTTGCTGGACAGGCTGAAGTTCTTAGCGGAGTTGGAAGAAAAGGAAACAAGGAGGGCGAGATGCTCGTCAACGCAGACAATTACGCTTACGTCTTCCGGGCGTTCTGCGAGATTGACCTAGACAACGGCAAGGTGAACCGCCTGGAGCCGATCAAGGAAGAGTACGAGGTTCCCGCCCCGTACGACCTGCTGCTGCCTGTGGCCAACGTCGTGCTGAGTCAGATGTCGGATGAAGAGTTCAACATGTTCTGCTGTGGGAGTGCAGTAGAGCGGCAGGACATTCAAAATCTTCCGTCACAGTATGTGCAGACCGATCGTCTTCTGACGGCGTATTTTAACGATTTTGTGTTGTAATTCACTTGACAAATCTTTTCTTTTAAAGCAACTTATTAAAATATCTAACTCTTTGTTTTGAAAGGATTGTGTATGAAGTGGTTGCAGACGTTTATGTTCGTTGTGTTCGCGGTATCATTGGCGATGGCCAAGCCGAATTTCGAACGTCACGACGCACAGGCTGCTGGACTGACTGTGCTCACCCCCGACGACCCTCAGTTCTCGGTGGAGCTGATGGAGATTCGCCTCAACCCCAAATCGAATATGCCTGGCTTTGAACTCTTGGAGCCCTATTCGATGATTATCGTCAATACCACGAACCAGCCGATTATGATGATCTCGATCCGGTGGGAAGACAAGACTGGCAGGTTTCGGGCGAACTACACCCTCTGGACTCGTCCGCACATCTACGATGGCTCGTTCATGCCAGGAGAGGCGCTATTGATCGTTCCGGGCATCCCCCTGACGGGGCGCGTTGGTCCCGGCTTTGTCCAGCTCACGGGCAAGGTTCCGCACCTGTTCTCGGCTGGGGATGACCTCACCGGCATCGTCGATGGCGTGCTCTTCCAAGACGGCAAGCTTATCGGCAAAGACAAGAGCGGCCACCGTGTGGGGCTGAAGGCGGAACGTCAGGCCCTGGAGGACACGGAGCAAGACCTGAAGAAGCTGGTGGACGCGGGCCAGGACACTGCGCCGTACCTTCAGAGTCTGAAGCTGCAAATGCCCCCGGTTTCGACAGGCATCGAGGGTCGTCCTAGTGACACCGCTTACCGGTACGCGATGATGCGGATGCAGATCGGTGCGGTTCTGAGGAACATCGGCAGCGATCCGCGTTCGCTGCATCGCTTGGCCAAGGGCATCCTGGATCGAATGAAGGTCGTTCAGTAACACGATTTCAATGCAAGGAGAAGGAATATGAAGACGTTATTTGCGATTGCTGTCTTGTGTGCCTTGACTTTCCTGGCAGCCCCGCAGGCGCAGGCACAAAACTTGTTGGCGTTTCAGTGCTTTGCCTTGAACTCGGGTCTTACCGGCCCCGGCGAGGCGTGTGGTGATATGTCCGTCACGCAGTACTACGATGGGGTCGTGTATGCACAGGATGAGGCTTTTGGACTCTGCGACAACGGAGCACAGCCCTACTCGATTGGGTACGCCTTCGCCGCTTGCGGACCAGAACTGGCGACTGTTCAGTCTGGCCCGGTTAACAACGGGGTTGGGTCAGTATCCGCTTTAGAAGGAGTCGTGAACAGCGGTCCAGGTAGCTATTGGGCCGATTGTTACGGAGAAGAAGGCGGAGACGCTAATGAAGATGGCCAGTGTGACCCGCAACAGTACCTGTGCCTGTACCTCGGCGGCTTCTGCGACTAGACTGAGTAGTCGAGCGAGGGGGCCGTCGTTCTAGACGGCCCCTTTTCTGTTGTTCCCTCCGTAATTCCTTTGACAAATCACCCGTTCACGAAGACGATAAAAAGAGTCGATTTTAATTCGATGTCGTCGATCAACGGAACGTCGGCTTCCCGGTACCGGTGGTGAAATTGGGGCATTCGATTGGTCCGGATGCAGGCGATCATCTCATTCATGAACCGCTCGCTCGATGTATAGATGACCCGCATGGAGCCGTGATTCTCAATCAGAGCGCGGCCGATGGCGTACATCAGATGGGTCTTGCCCATGCAGACTCCTCCAGAGGGGAAAAGCGGATAGCTGCGCGAGGGATTGGTGGCCACTGAGTGCGCGGCCGCAAGGGCGAACTGATTGCCCGCTCCGACAACGAAGGAATCGAAGGTGAATCTGGGATTGAGCGCCGCTCGCCGGCGATTCCGTCTCGTGACTGCCTAGGCCATTGATGTCCTCCAAGGGAGACCTCGCTCTTTATTCGCCAGTAATAAGGCCCGGATTCGGAGAATGTCAAGACGGAACTGTTCAGAGACGTACGTTGCGGATGCGCATGTAGAATCCGAACAGCACCAGGCCAAGAAATCCCAACGCCCACAGCTCGAAACCGGCAGTGGTGAGGGAGGCGGGCCACGCCTGTTCCACCCAGATCCGCGGCATCAGGACGGAAGCCACGCCGCCGGCCACCCCCACCGCCAGCCACGCGAGCAACAAAACCAGCAGCGGTGCGCGGCGCCACGCCATGCGGATCCGCAGTGGCGCTCGACGCCGGATCGCGGTCCAGCTCTGCTGAAACGCCGGAAGCCGAGTCGCTCGGGTTGGCCCGTCCTCTCCAACGATCCGAGCCGTCGCGAGGTCAGGTGATCCTACCGGCGCGGCGCTCGGCGCCCACCGCATCCCGTCGATCACCACCTGCGCCACTTCGGCCGCGCGGACATAGTTGGCGAGCCCTCCGGAATCCAGAAGGCGATGGGCCAGCAGGATCAAGGCCTCCGGACGGGCGTCCCACTCCGCCAAGGTCTTGATGCCGGCAGCCTGCGCGGCCTCGGTCGCTTGCGACAGCCGGCCTTCCGCATCCAAGCGGGCCACCTGGGTCAATCGAGTCAGCAGCGAGTCCACCTGCGCGCGAATGGGTTCGAGGCCCGGCGCGGAGCGCAACGCTTCAGCCTGCAGAGGGTGAAGTGCGGCGGCCTGGGCCACCGCATCGAGCGCCTGAGCCACATCGCCAACCACTGCCGCAGTGAATGCCGCCTCCAGCGCCGCGCTCAACTGGGCCGAGGTCTCCGGCGTCAGGGGGCGCTCCAGGACCGCCAACAATCGGCTCAGGTCGGGTTCGGAAAGCGCCGCCACCGCGGCTGCATCGATCACCGCGCCCGGCTGGCCGACGCCGGCGCCCGCTGCGGCAACCGCTTTCGCAGTCGGAGCCGCCGGCCCCGCCGCCCGCGAGAGATCGGTTCCAGTGGGACCAGCGCCGACCGGCCGCACATCCATGCTTCGATTTCAGCACGTTGCCCCGAAGCAGGGCAATCGTAGGCGTCCGCCCGCTATTTCAGGATCTGATACAGATTGCTGAAATCATCCGTCCACAGCCGCACGTTGCGCAGTTCGTTCAGGCCGGTCGAGGCATCCAGAATCGCTTTGCTAAAGCTGGTCGCGGGCGAGACCACCAGCACCCACGTCGCGCCGAACACGTCCTGCGCATCGTCGTCTTCGGTATCCACCACCCGCGCCACCCGGCCGGTGGCCCGCGTCTCGCCGCGCAGCACGGGCTGCAGGTCCAGGTACCGGTTTGAAATGTGCACAGCCAGGATGCCGTCCGGCTTCAGGTGCCGGAAGAAGAGCTGCATGGCCTCCTTGGTCAGCAGGTGGACCGGAATCGAATCGCTGGAAAAGGCGTCTACCGCGAGGACATCGAAGTTCTCCGGCGCCTCGCGCTCCAGTGACAGGCGCGCGTCGCCCATGGCTACCTCGTGTTTGGCCTTGCAGTCCGCCAGGAACGTGAACTGCGGGGTGGCGTTCGGCTGGGCGGGCTCGCTCATGCGCAGCACCAGCGGGTTGATCTCGTAGAAACGATAATAATCGCCCGGCCGCCCGTAAGACGCCAGCGTGCCGGTGCCCAACCCGATGACGCCCACCCGGATGGAGCCGCTCTTCTGCTTCTCGCGGATGGCCAGCCCCACGCCCGTGTTCGGTCCGTAGTAGGTGGTGGGCAGGTCGCGCCGCGCGAAGTTCAGGAACTGCTCGCCGTGGTTGATGGTGCCGTGGGTCAAGGTGCGGGTGGCGTCCAGTTCGGATGCCGGGCCCGAGTCTCTCACCTTCAGCCCCCCGTAGAAGTTCCGCACCATGACGCGATACCCGGCGCTGGCTTCGCGCGTCTGGTATCCGATATACCCGGCGAGCAGCAGCACCACCAACTCGGCGCCGAAGGCGCCCCACTGCGCCGCGCGGCGCGCCCACGAGAACTTGAAATCGCGGCGCAGCAGAATCAGCGCCAGCGCCGCGCAGAGCGCCAGCGCGGCCAGCAGAATGTATTGGTCGAAATCCGACGGAGACTCGATTTTCCTGCTCAGCCGCGTCAGGAGGCCGTGAACCGGATCGAGCAGCCGCGATCTCTCGTCGTACAGGAAAAAGCCGCCGGCGCCGAGCGCCGCCACCCCGGCGAGGAACTGCGGAGCGGGCAGCAGGTTCCGCAGCCAGGCCGGCTCCGGGTACGTGCGCAACGCCAGAATCGCCAGCGCGCCGCAGGCCATGAGCGCGATCGGCAGCTCGAAATAGCCCGTCAGCAGCCGCGGCGCAACCAGACCCACCAGCACTCCCCCCAGCGCCCCTCCGGCCGAGATCATCAGGTAGAAGTGAGTCAGGTAGCGCGGGTGGGGTTTGAGCCGCGCCAACTCGCCGTGGCAGACCATGCAGCACGTGAACAGGCCCATGAGGAACAGCGGAACTCCGATCTTGATCGGCATGTTGCCCGTGGTGTCGGAGTACATGGCGTACGCCATGCTGCCCAGGGCCACCGCCAGCAGTTGCAGGTAGGGGTTGCGGCGGTACCACCCGCTGCTCTCGAAGCAGAGGATGAACGAGAGCAGGTAGACGCTCAACGGAAGAACCCACAGGAACGGGATGGCGGGCACGTTCTGCGTCATGTGGTTGGTGATAGCCAGCAGCAGCGCCGAGGCGCAAGCCGGGAGGAGGAGCCAGAAGCCATAGAGCTGCGCGGTGGGTTTTTCGGAAGGGCCGGACTCCGCCTCCAGCGCGGCCACCGGCGCGTTCCCCGACCGGAGGGCCGTGAATGCGCAGAGCGCCACGAAGACGACATACGCGATCGACCACATAGCCGCCTGCTGCCGGCTGGTGTAGACCGGCTCGAACAGCACCGGGTAGCTCAGCAGGGCGAACATCGAGCCCGCGTTGGAGAGAGCGTAAAGCCGGTACGGCATCGCGCCTTTGTACCGGCGGGCGTACCATGCCTGCAGCAGCGGGCCGGTGGTGGAGAGGAGCAGGTAAGGCAGCCCCACCGTGATCGCCAGCAGGGCGATGATGTGCCACGCGGGCGCATCCGGCCCGGAGGGCTTCCACCTGCCGCCCGGATAAATCGGCAGCGCCACCGCGCTCACCGCCAGGAGATATGGCGTAAAGAAACATTCGAAACCTTTGGGGGCCGGGAGGGCGGGGACCAGGGGCCAGGGAGAAGCGCGTTCTCCCCGGCCCCCGGCCCCTGGCCCCCGGCTCCAGTTATTTATACGCGGCTACCCCAGTCACCTTTTCCCCAATCACCAGCGCGTGGATGTGATCCGTCCCCTCGTACGTTTTCACGGTTTCGAGGTTGCAGAGGTGACGCATGACGGGGTATTCGTCCGTAATTCCGTTCGCGCCCAGCAAATCGCGGCTGAGCCGGGCGCAGTCCAGGGCCATGGCTACGTTGTTGCGCTTCAGCATCGAAACCTGCGCCGGCTCGAGTTTGCCCTGGTCCTTGAGTCTTCCCGCGTGCAGGGCCAGCAACTGCGCCTTGGTGATTTCGGTAATCATCCAGGCCAGTTTCTCCTGTACGAGCTGGTGCGAGGCGATGGGCCGCCCCTCGAACTGCTTGCGCGCGATGGAGTACTGGCGCGCGGTCTCGTAACAGTCCATCGCCGCGCCGACCGCGCCCCAGCCTATGCCGTAGCGCGCCTGCGACAGGCACGAAAGCGGAGCTTTCAACCCTTTCGCCCCGGGCAGGCGGGCGCTCTCGCTCACGCGGCAGTCGGCAAAAGAAAGGCTGGAGGTCACCGACGCCCGCATGGACCACTTCCCGTGAATATCGGAAACCGAATAGCCCGGGGTCCCGCGTTCCACGAGAAATCCCAGGATGCCTTCTTCCGCCCTGGCCCAGACCATGGCTACGTCCGCCATGCCGCCGTTGGTGATCCAGGTCTTCTCGCCGTTGAGCACCCACGCATCGCCGTCGCGCCGGGCGGTGGACCGCATGCCCGCGGGATTGGACCCGAAATCGGGCTCCGTCAACCCGAAGCAGCCCACGGCGCGGCCGTTCTGCAAGCGCGGAAGCCACCGGCTTTTCTGTTCCCCGGAGCCGAAGGCGTGGATGGGATACATGACCAGAGCGCCCTGCACCGAAACGAAGCTGCGGACGCCGGAATCGGCGCGTTCCAGTTCCTGCATGACGAGGCCGTATTCCACATTGCTCATCCCCGCGCAGCCGTAGCCCTGGAGATTCGCTCCCAGGAATCCGAGTTCGCCCATCTCCGGAATGAGCTCGGAGGGAAAACGCGCATCGCGGTAGCAATCGCGGATGAGCGGGAGGACGCGCTCCTCGGCGAACCGCCGGGCCGTCTGCCGCACCATCAGCTCTTCTTCGCTCAACAGAGAATCGACGCAGAAATAGTCCACGCCACGAAACGCCATGTCGATGTACTTCTATTTGAACATAAGTCGTCAGACGTCAGCCGTTAGTCGTTAGCAAACGCGGCCCGTACCGCTCCTCAGCCCTGATGGCGCGCCCGGAGCGAGGCTCAGCCCCGGGCATGGCTGTCATCGCTTCAGGACTGACGACTATCGACTGACGACTTGTTTTACTCCCACCGCAGCGCCACGTTCGGGTCCACCCGGGTGGCGCGGCGGGCGGGAACGTAGCTGGCGGCGGCGGCGACGGCGGCCAGCAGGATGGATACTGCCGCGAGCGTCCGTACGTCCGTGGCGGTGACCCCGAACAGGAAGCTGTTGAGGACGCGGGTGGCCGCGAATGCGCCCGCAAGTCCCAGCGCGACGCCGGCCGCGGCCAGCGCCAGCCCTTCCCGAACCACCATCCGCAGGACGTTCCCCCGCGCCGCGCCGAGCGCCATGCGAATACCGATCTCGTGCGTGCGCTGCGCTACCGCGTAGGCCATCACGCCGTAGATGCCGACCGCGGCGAGCGCCAGCGCCAGGGCGGCGAAGATGCCCAGCAGCGTCATGCGGAAGCGCGGCGCGGCGACGGAGGCGTAGACGATCCGGTCCAGCGGCTGAACGTCGTAGACCGGCTCGTCGCGGTCCACGGCCCAGACGGCGTTGCGGAACGCGGAGCCGAAGCGCATCGGGTCGCCGTTGACGCGCGCGAGCAGGGTCATCCAGGGGCCGGCGTCGCTGTGGAACGGGACGTAGACCTCGGCGGCCGTGGCGCGCGCCGGATCGTCGTACTTGATATCGGATACCACCCCCACGATCACCCGCCACCGGCGCGCGACGTTGATCCGGCGTCCGATCGGCTCCAGCGAGCCGTGGCGCGCCTCGGGCCAGTAGCGGCGGACCATGGCCTCATTCACGACCGCGGGTTCGACCCCGGCGCTGTCCACCAACAACGTCCCGCGGCGGAGGCGCAGCCCCATGGCGCCGAAGTAATCCGGCGAGACGGCGCGGAAGTACACCGACTGGGCGTCCTCGCTTTCGGGACGGCCTTCGATGAGCAACGTCCACGACATGGTAATGACCGGATCGAGCGGGAGCGAATTGGTGATGGCCGCGCTCTGGACGCCCGGGATGGACCGCGCGCGCTGGAGAACCTCGTCCGCGAATGCCGCCTGCGCCGCGGGGGCGCGGTACTTCGACGCCGGCAGGCTCAT
>JAIQFS010000033.1 GCA_020073145.1 Terriglobia bacterium | reverse complement strand
TGGCAGCTTCGCGAAGCACGATCGAGGCCCAGCCTTCCACCGGCGGAGCCGTCCGCGTCGATAGCGACGACATCGGCGGCGTGGTCACCAGCACCAAGGGACCGGAAGCGGGAGTGTGGGTGATCGCCGAAACCACCGGGCTGCCGACGCGGTACATCAAGGAAGTGGTTACCGACGACCGCGGCCGGTATTTGATTCCCGATCTGCCGAAAGCCAAGTACACGGTCTGGGCGCGCGGGTATGGGCTGGTGGACTCACCGAAGGTGCAGACCGAGCCGGGCAAGTCGGTCGATTTGAAAGCGGGGATTGCGCCGGACGCCAAGACGGCCGCGCAATTGTATCCGGCGAATTACTGGTACGCCATGCTGAAGGTGCCGGAGAAGAGCGAGTTTCCGGGGACGGGGCCGGAGGGCAACGGCATCTCGCCGAACGTCAAGACGCAGGACCAGTGGCTGCATCTGATCAAAACCGACAGCTGCGAATCGTGCCATCAGCTGGGGAACCAGTACACGCGCACCATTCCTTCGCTGTTTCGCAATCTGGATTCGCCGGCGCAGCAGTGGCAGCGCCGGGTGCAATCCGGACAGGCCGGCAACGCCATGCTGGGGGGCCTGGGGCAGTTGGGTCCGGCGCGGGCCACGCAACTATTCGGCGATTGGACCACGCGTATCGCGCGCGGCGAGCTGCCCGCGGCGGCGCCTCCACGGCCGCAAGGCGTCGAGCGGAATGTGGTGATCACGCAATGGGACTGGGCCGATGCGAAAGCCTATCTGCACGACGAGATTTCCACCGACAAACGAAACCCGACGATCAACGCGAATGGATTGATCTACGGTTCGCCCGAGGAGAGCCGCGATTATCTGCCGGTGCTCGATCCGGTGCACAATACCACCAGCCAGGTGAAGGTCCCGTATCGGGACCCGAACACGCCGGGACAGCCGAAACCACTCGAGGCGTCGGCCGTCTGGGGCGATGAGGCCATTTGGGACAGCCACACCACGGTACATAATCCGATGTTCGATGAGCGAGGGAGGTTGTGGTTCACCTCGCGGCTACGCGGGCCGGAAGATCCAGCGTATTGCAAGGCCGGTTCGAACAACGAATCCGCCAAGGCCACGCCGCTGGAGCGGTCGGGCCGCCAGCTGGCGGTTTACGATCCGGCTACCAAGCAGGTTTCCCTGGTCGACACGTGTTTCAGCACGCACCACCTGCTGTTCGCGCACGATGCCAACAACACGCTGTGGACCAGCAGCGGCGGGGGCGGCGGCGTGGTGGGCTGGCTGAACACCAAGATTTGGGACCAGACTCATGACGAGCAGAAATCGCAAGGCTGGACGGCGCTGATCCTGGACACCAATGGCAACGGCAAGCGCGACGACTACGTGGAGGCGAAGCAGGGGGTGGTGACGGCGCCGAGCGGCGAAAGCCTGGGAACTTCGGCGGCGATCAGCGGCGTGCCGGATCCAACGAAAGATACGCGCCTGAACGCCGCGTTTTACGGATTGGGAATCGGCCCCGACGGAATGATCTGGGGCAGCGTGCTCGGATTTCCCGGCGGGTTGGTACGGCTGAACCCGGGCTCGCATCCTCCCGAGACGGCGCTGGCGGAGTATTACGAGGTGCCGTGGAATAACCCCAAGGCCAAGGTGCAGGGCTACTCGCCTCGCGGCATGGACGTGGATGGCAACGGGGTGGTCTGGGTGGCTCTAGGAAGCGGCCATCTGGCCAGCTTCGACCGGCGCCAGTGCAAAGGTCCGCTGAATGGGCCGAAAGCGATCGGACAGCATTGCCCGGAGGGTTGGACCCTGTATCCCACGCCCGGACCGAATTTCCAGAACGTGAAGGAATCCGGCAGCGCCGACTCGCACTACTATGATTGGGTGGACGAGTTCGACACGTTAGGCCTAGGCAAGAACACACCGATCGCGACGGGCAACAGCTCCGATTCGCTGCTGGCCCTGGTCAACGGCAAGTTCGTGGTTTTGCGAGTGCCCTATCCGCTCGGGTTCTTCGCGAAAGGAATGGACGGCCGCATCGATGACGCCAAGACCGGCTGGAAAGGAAAAGGCGTGTGGACGACCTGGGGGACGCGCACGGCGTTCCACAGCGAGACCGGGAAAGGGACGTTACCCAAGGTGGTCCATTTCCAGATGCGGCCGGACCCGCTGGCGAACTGAAGCGATCCCAACTGGCCGGCCGATCTCAGGCTGGCGCGGGAGCGTCCATGCCACCCCCGAGGTTCATGATACTGAGCTGATCGCGGCCGCAGGACTTCAGGCAGGGGAATCACTACGAAGATCGGCCCTGGCCCTGGGGCAGCTGGGAATGTCGCTGGAATTCTTCGTCGCCTGCCGACCCGGGCTGGTGCGCTGTTTGTCATAATTACAAGACAAAATTCTTATGAGAAAAGCCTGCATTTCTATTGGAGTCGACCGCGTCGCCGGAGCGGCCAACCTGCCTCCTCTGCAGGCTGCCGCCGATGGCGCGGAGCGGTTCGCGCAGTGGGCGACGTCCCAGGGATTCGAGAGCTTTTGTCTCACCGACCGCGGCCGCGTTCTGTCCGTCGCCGACGTGAAATCGCAGGTGCGGGCCCTGGTTACCAGTGGCGCCTACGGGCAGCTCGTCATCTACTTTGCCGGACACGGCATCCTGAAGAGCTGGGATACCGAAATCTGGCTGCTCACCGATGCGGCAAACGATCCCAACGAGGCGGTCAATCTGGTGGGCTCGGTCAGCCTGGGGCGCAACTCGGGCATCCCGCACATCGTCTTCATCTCGGATGCGTGGCGGTCGATTGCCAGCGACGCCCGGCTGGCGCAGGTCACGGGCAGCATCCTGTTTCCGATCAGGCCGGTGACTCCGCAGCGGCCGGAGGTCGATACCTTCTACGCAACCCTGCCGGGCGACCCTGCCTACGAGGCGTCTCCCGCGCAGGCGGCCGCGGACTACAGCGGAGTCTTCACCCGCTGCCTGCTTCAGGGTTTGCAGGGGCCCGATCCATCCGTTTGCGAAGTGGTGGACGAAGGCCGCGGGCGTCAATGGGTGGTGTCTTCGCGCACCCTCAAGCCTTGGCTGGAACGGGAAGTACCGCAATCGCTGGCGGCCGTCTCGGTTGCCTTGAACCAGGTGCCGGACCTGCGCGTCGAGTCGCAGAAGCCCAAGTATCTCTCGCTGCTGTCCGGACCGCCTCCATCTCCGCCGCCGCCGGATTTCGGCGCGCCGCCGTCGCCCGGGCAGCCTTCCCCAGCAGCCGTCCTCCGCAACGCCGCCGAAGGCCAGGGAGTCCGGAAGTACTTCGCTCCCGAAGTGGAGATCCGGTCGGCGCCCCTTTCTCCGGAGACGTCACAGGCTTTCAACGACGACGTATCCCGGCTCCTGGCGGCGCGCGGGCGCGAGTCCTTCGAGACCCACACCGGATTCACTCTCGTTGGCGCTCAAGTGGCGGAAGCCCTGCTGAATGGAGAGGCTGGGCACTGCGACGTGTTCCCGGAAAATGGCGCGGTGCAGATCCGGGTGCGGCCGGCGGCCGAGTGGGGATCGGTGGTGATTCAGTTCGTCAACGGCCAGGGGACGTGCCTGACGGCGTTCTCGGGCTTTGTCGGCGCCGTGACGGTGGAAGACGGCCGCGTCGTCAACGTGAGTTACGCGCCCGCCCGCAACACTCCCCGCTGGAATGACTATCAGGTTCAGCAGGCCGAGGTCGAAAGACGGCGGGCCTTCGCGGCGGTTGCCGCCCGGCGCGGAATTCTCAAGATTGAACGCGACCAAGCGGCCTCGTTCGCGGGCTTCGTGCGGGAATTCAAGATGATGGATCCCACGCTCGGCATCTATGCCGCCTATGCCTACGCGCAGGCCGGAATGATCGACGGCGTGCAGAGCGTCTTCGAGTGGATGCGGAACGATCCGCAAGTGCCGGTACCGTTCGACGTCGCGATGCTGGCGAATCGCCTTTCCCCTCCCGGTCAGCCCGGAACGCGCATCGCTGGAATCATGCCTATGCTCACGCAAGGATGGGCGCTGCTTCACGAGGGCTTGCCGGTTGCCCCCTGGCTTGCCCAAGCCAACCGTTACACGCAGCCGGCTCTGTGGACGACGCTGTCTGCCGAAGGCGTAGCGTTCGTGGCGCAACGGCTGCATCCCCCGAAGGCTGCCATGGCCCGAACCTGACGCATGAAGCTGATCTTCATTCACGGCAGGAGCCAAAGCGTAAAGAACGCCGAAGAACTGCGGTTGTTTTGGGAAGGATGCCTGGGCCGGAGCTTTGAGGCGGCGCGGCTGGCATGGCCAGCCGGCACCGAGGTCATCCTGCCTTTTTACGCCGACGATCTCGACCGCATGGTGCGGGAAGTCGACGCGCCGTTGGCCACCAATATCCTCCTGCGCGGCGAACCAACGGTGACCGGCAGGGATGCGCTCCGGGTTGAGATGCTGCGCGAGATGCTGGACGCCCGGCACATTCCGGACGATCGGGTCCTGGCGTACTTCGAGGGCCGGCCCGTCGAACGAGGGCCGCAGAACTGGCCGTGGGTTTTGGCGATGCTGCGGGCGCTGGATTCGACCGAGATGGGGGGCAACGCGATCGACACCATCACCCGCGACGTGTGGGTCTACCTCACGTTTGGCGGCGTGCGGGCGAAAATCGACGCCATCGTGGGTGCGGGCATACCCAACGAGCGGTGCGTGGTCGTGGCGCACTCGCTGGGCTCCCTGGTGGCGTACAACATCCTGTCCAGCCGCACGGCGGGCAGCCCTGCAATGCCGCTCTTCCTGACGCTCGGCTCGCCCTTGGGGATGCACGCCATCGCCAGCCGCCTGCGCAAACCTCTGGCTTTTCCGCGCGGCGCAGCGGCCTGGCTCAACGCGCGCGATCCACGCGACGTAGTCGCTTTATTCCCTCTTGACCGGGACCACTTCGATGTGGAGCCCGCGGTCGAAGACTACTCGCAAGTGGAGAACTTCACCGACAATCACCACTCCATCGACGGCTATCTGGCTGACGCGCTGGTGGCGCGGCGCATTCATGAAGCCTTGTCGGCGTAAACCGCTATGCGGCACACCCCCTATTGTGAGATTTTGGGATAGTGCCTCATCAGAAGACTCGCGCCTTGACGCTCCTGCTGACCCTGCTCCTGTGTGCCGCGGGCGCCCGGGCTCAGGATGAGCGCCGCGTTACGTCGCCGGACGGGCAAATCGAATTCCGCATCTTCCTCATCCATCCGGAGCCGGAAGAAACGGTTCGCCTGGCCTACCAGGTGTACTATCACGGGCAGCGCTTCATCAACACATCGTTCCTGGGGCTGGATATCCACGATCAGCCGCTGCTCGGCCAGAACGTGGGGATGATCGGGGCGAAGACGGAATCCGCGTCCGGGTACCATGCGCTGACCGCGGAGTACATGCAGAACGGCTCGCTCGGGCGCCGCATCAATGTCGAGGTGCGCGCCTATAACGACGGCATTGCGTTCCGCTATGTGGTACCCAAGTCAGGCCCGCTGGTTCGGATGTCACTGGACAACGAGACCACCGAATTCGAGTTCATGGAGGACGCCACCCTGGACCGCGGCCATCAACCGGTCACGCAGTTGTCGACGAAGGCCGAGGTCGCTCTTCCCGTGGTGGCCGAGCAGCCGGGACTCGGCTGGATCTCGATCGGCGAAGTGCGGACGGGCAGCTATCCGCGGATGTATTTGATCCGCACGGAGGGAAAGATCCTGATTTCGCGCCTGCCTCCGGGAGCGAACGAACTGCACCTGGCGTGGGAAGGGGCCACGCCCATGACCTGCCCTTGGCGGGTGCTGACGATCGGGGCCACGCGCGCGGCGGTGGTGGAATCGAAACTGGCCAGCGGATTGCCGTGAGGAGCCTGGGCAGGCGAATCGCCTGCCCCACAGGAAGCTATTCGGCGGTGGCGCCGGCTAGTTCGGGACGCGCGCCGATATCGCGGAGGCAGTGATCGATCCACTGGGCAGTCAGCTTTTCGTGGACGCCGTTCTGGGTGAGACGGGTCCGCAGCGTGGGCCAATCGACTTGATCGAGGTTCTGATCCTGGTTGAAGCAACTGAAGACCACGCGCTCTTCGCCGGTCGCGGGGTCTTTGTGAAGCTGTAAACACTGGGCGCAGATTTCCTTCATCATGCACTGCATCGGTGAATTGATGCTGCCGATGGCGAGGTGCCCGGGTTCGAGGTAGGGGGCCAGCACGCCATGCCGGGCGCGCGCCACGGCCGCCATCATGCCATCAGAACCGATGGCGATGATGCGTCCGACGTCGCTCAGCGGAATGGCCGGCGCGCCGCCGAGCTTGCCCGTGGCATAGGCCAGCATGGCCTCGACGATATTGCCGACGAAGGCCCGGTCTTGCGGCCGGTCGGGCTGGAAGCCCGGCGCCTCATCGCAGGTCCAGATGACGATATCGGCGGCCCGCTTGATGTCGTCGATCTTGTAGCGGTCGGCAATCTTCTTATACCCGGCGAAGTAAACCACGCGGGAACCATTGGCGCGGAAGCGTTGGCCGATGGAGAAGAGCACGGCATTGCCCAGGCCGCCACCCGCCAGCAGCACGGTCTCGGCGCCCGGCGTTTCGGTGGGCGTACCAGTCGGCCCCATCAGCACGATGGGCTCGCCCTTTTTGAGGACCGCGCAGATGTCGGACGACCCGCCCATTTCCAGCACGATGGTGGAGAGCAGACCTTGGTCCGGATCGACAGAAGCGCCGGTGAGCGCCAAGCCTTCCATGGCGAGCACGGTGCCATCCACGCGCGGGGCGAAGGCTTCGTAATTCTGCAGGCGGTAGAACTGGCCGGGATGGAACGCGCGCGCGGCCTGCGGAGCGCGCACCACCACCTCGACGATATTCGCGGTCAGGCGCTTTACCTCATGGACGACGGCCACCAACTCGGCATCGAGCTTACGGATCAATTCCCGGCCGGTGGGCGCGGTGGGGGCGCGCCGGGCAAGCATGCGAGAGACCACGGGGTAGCCTTGGCGAGCGCTCGACATGGCCTTGACCACATTGCCCGCGAAGGAGGGATGCAGATCGCCAAAGAAACTGAGGGCGCGCTGATCCGGGCGGAGCGAGGTCAGCACATACACCGCTGAAGGCTTGGTCAGCACCTCGGGTTGAACCGGATGGCCGTGCTCGTCCACCGCCTGAAAATGCTTGCCGTGCACGAAAATATTGCGGCTGTCTTCACGCGCCAGGACGGTGTTGGGCTGGGTGCCGGCGGCGATCAAGATGGCGCGCGCGGGAAGCACCGCGGTTTCTCCGGTCTTCACGATCTTGCCGGCTGCGGCATCGTAGCGCGAGACGCCGACCTTGAGCGCCTGGGCGTGGCCGCGCGCATCCACCTCGACTTCTTCGGGGGTGAGGCACTCGGCGAAGCGGACACCCTCTTCCAGGGCCTTGGCGACTTCTTCGTGGTTCAGGGTATAGCTGGGCGAATCGACCAGGCGGCGGCGGTAGGCGATGGTGCAGCCGCCCCAGGAATTGAGCAGGTCGATCAGATTGGGCGCGCGGCCGTCGCGGGCCGCGGCTATGCGCTCTTCGCGAATGGCACGGGCGTGGGCGAGGAACTCTTCAGCGGCCTCGGTCTCTTCTTCGGTCCACAGCGCGCGAACGGCGGTCTCTCCGCGCTCGGCGACCAGGATCCGGTAACGTTGGGAGAACTTCTCCACCTGGACCACGTAATAGGCCAGGGATTCGGTGGCGGTGTCGATGGCGGTGAGACCGCCGCCGACCACCACGATGGGCATCCTCACCTGGAGGTTGGCGATGGATTCCGATTTGGCGGCGCCGGTGAGCTGCAAGGCCATCAGGAAATCGGAGGCCTGGCGGACGCCGCGCGCCAGACCGTTCTTCATGGGGATGACGGTGGGCCTGCCGGCTCCCGCGCACAGGGCGATGTGGTCGAACCCCATCTCGAAGGCGCTATCCACCGTGACGGTGCCGCCGAACCGGACGCCGCCGTACATGCGGAACTCGGCGCGCCGCTCGAGGAGCAGCCGCTCCAGCTTGAGAAAATTCTTGTTCCAGCGAACCGTGATGCCGTACTCGGCCACGCCGCCGAAACCGGCCATCAGACGGTTGTCGAGCGACTCATACAGTTCGTTGACATCGCGGATGGGGCGGAAGGGAACGCGCTCGCCCGAGGGCAGGATGCCGCAGATTTCCGGCGACAGAGGCTCAATTTTGAGGCCGTCCACCGCCACCACAGTGTGGCCGTCGTTCATCAAATGGTGGGCCAGGGTGCTTCCGGCGGGACCCAAGCCGACTACTAGCACTTTGTAGCCGCTCTCCGGCTGGGGAAACGGCCGCCGCAGGTTGAGCGGGTTCCAGCGGGTGAGCAAGCTATAAATCTCAAACCCCCACGGAAATTCGAGCAGGTCTTTCAAGGTGCGCGTCTCGACTTGCGGAATGTCCACCGGCTCCTGCTTCTGGAAAATGCAGGCCTTCATGCAGTCATTGCAGATGCGGTGGCCGGTGCCGGCGCACATGGGGTTGTCGATGATGACCGTGGCCAGGGCGCCGATGGTGTTGCCAGCGAGCTTGAGCGTGTTCATCTCCGAGATCTTTTCGTCGAGCGGGCAGCCGGCGAGAGTCACGCCGAAGACGGTGCGCTTGAACTCGCCGGTCTTCTCCTTGAGCCCGGTGCGGCACGAGTCCTTGGCCTGGTTGTGGCACTTGATGCAGTAGTTGGCCTGATCCAGGGCGCCGAGCAGGTCGGTTCCCGGGTCGGTCAATTGAAAACCCTCGCGGTGACGCCAGTGCTCGCGTCCTAACTGCAATTCCGGAACGCCATTCTGGAGCAGCGTTTCCACGGGCACGAGGTCATGGGGATCGGTTTTCGCCGGAGCGCGGAAGAGGCGCGTGCCGCGGTGGCGAGCTTTGCCGGCGGGCGCCAGAGTGGCCCACGCGGCGTAAAGGGCGGCCTGCTTGATGGCCTCGGCATGCTGCGCTTCGGCTTGCAGCCAATCTCCGACGTGGTTGGCGAAGGTTCCGTCCGTGAGCGGCTCGGCGAACAGGGCTTCCAGCGAACGGCCGAGCGCGTCGCCATCGAGGGCCGCGGCCTTTTCGGCGTTCATCCCGGTGAGCGCCCGTTTGTGGACGAACTTGCGCTTGACGGTATAGAGGGCAGTAAATTCGGATTCGCGCTTTTGGAGGCGATGGATTTCCGGCTGGATCCCGAAGAGCTGGCCGATGAAATCTTCGAGCGGCTCGGCCAGTTGGAGAATCAGATCGGATTCCGGCTTGCCGGCCAAGGGCTGGGCCGCAGTGCGGACGGCGATCAGGCGGGCGTGGAGTTCCGGCTCGGCCGCCGCCAAAAAGCGGAGGAATTCCTGGTCCAGACGGACCAGTCCATCGCGTTCATAGAGATCCCGAAACGCGATTCCGAATTGCAGGCGGAGTTCGCCGGAGTGATCAGGCACAGCTTCTTCTGGTACGGCTCGCATGATTTGATGGCAAAACAGAGACCCGGGATTCGAGGGAGTATTCCCAGGTGCCTGTGGCTCCGAACGGCGGAGCATGTCAGTTTTCTTCAGGATAGCAGGCTTGACCCGGATGGGTTTCGACCCTACCCTGAACGGTATGAGTGCAATTACGCTGAAAGTGAACGGCCGCAGCCACAAGCTGGACCTGGACCCATCCACACCGCTGCTATATGCCCTCAGCGACGATCTGGCACTGAACGGGCCGAAGTTCGGTTGCGGGCTGGGGCAATGCGGGGCCTGTACTGTGATCGTCAAAGGCCAGGCGATCCGCTCTTGCATTACGCCGGTGCGCAGTGTGGCGGGGGCGGACATCACCACGCTGGAAGGGATCGGAACCGCCGACAAGCCGCACCCGCTGCAGCGGGCGTTCATCGAAGAGCAGGCGGCGCAGTGCGGCTTCTGCGTGAACGGAGTGATCCTGACCGCCAAGGCCTTCCTGGACAAAAATCCGAAGGCCACCGAACCGGAGATTGAGCAGGCGCTCTCCGGCGTGCTGTGCCGGTGTTTCGCCAGCGTGCGGATGCTGCGGGCAATCCAGAAGGCCGGGCAGGAGATGGCGCGATGAATACCTTCACACCGGATGCGCGGGCGGCGCTGGGGCACGCGGGACTGGGCCGCCGCGATTTCCTGAAAGGCGCGGGCGCCTTAATCGTCGGCTTTAGCGCGGGCGGACTGCGGACGGCGAAGGCGCAGTTCGGGGGGCCCAGCCCCGGAGCTCCGGCGATGAATCGGCTGGATTCCTGGATCGCCATCGGCGCCGATGGCGGCGTGACCGCCTATAGCGGGAAAGAAGAACTGGGCCAGGGGATCGCCACCGCGCAAGCCCAGTTGGTGGCCGAAGAATTATCGGTGCCGTTCGACCGGGTCAACCTCATCTATTGCGATACGGCGTTGACGCCGGATCAGGCGTACACGGCCGGCAGCCAGTCCCATCCGGCCAACTTCAACCAGAACAACCTGGCGCAAGCCGGGGCTACGGCTCGCGAAGCCTTGTTGCAACTGGGCTCCAAGCGCCTGGGAGTGTCCGTGGATCAGCTCACCGCCGCGGATGGGACAATCCGGGTCAAGAGCGATCCGCTGCGCGCGGTGAGTTATGGCGAGTTGGTGGGCGGCAAGAAGTTCAACCTGACCCTGAACCCTAACGCCAAGCGGAAACCGGTCCGCGAGTGGACCGTGCTTGGAAAGCCGGTGCCGCGTCCTGACATCCGCGAGATGGTCACCGGCCAATTCGAGTTTGTACACAACGTGCGTGTGCCGGGGATGCTGCACGGCAAGGTGGTCCGGCCGCCGGCCGTCGGCGCCACCGTGGTGAGCGTGGATGAAAGCTCGGTCAAGAATGTGGCCGGCCTGGTGAAGGTGGTGGTGCGGAAGAATTTCGTGGGCGTGGTGGCCGAGAAGGCGTGGCAGGCCATCCAGGCCGCCACACAATTGAAGGTCACGTGGGCTCCGGGCGTGGGCCTTCCCGATCAGGCCGGCTTCTATAACCACTTGCGGACACTGCCGGCGCGCGATGCGTTGCTGGTGGACTCAGGCGACGTGGACCAAACACTCGCGGGCGCGGCCACGGTGGTGAAAGCGACGTACCTGCACCCCTACCAGATGCACGGGTCGATGGGCAGTTCGTGCGCCGTGGCCGATGTGCAAGGGGACAAGGCCACGCTTTGGTCGCCGACCCAGGGGGTTTGGTATCAGAAGAGCACGGTGGCCCTGCTGCTCGGCCTGAAGGCGGAGAACGTACACGTGATCTTCCGGCGCGGCTCCGGCTGCTACGGGCTGAACGGCGCCGATACGGTCACCTACGACGCGGCGCTGCTGTCGCATGCCGTGGGGAAACCGGTGCGCGTGCAGCTTTCGCGCAAAGACGAAATGGCGTGGGAGAACTACGGGAACGCGTACGTGATGGATGAGCGTGTTGGCTTGGACGGCCAAGGGAATATCATCGCGTGGCATCACGAATCGTGGTCGCCGTCGCTGGGAAACCGGCCGGGCCCCGGCACGCCCGGCAACATCATTACGGGCTACCTGGCCGGTTTTCAACCGCAGGCATTCGCGCCGCGCACGCCGGCGCCGCCGCCCACCGGCTTCAACAACAACAATAATGGCGTGCCCTCGTACGTGGCGGGGGGCGTGGGTGGGCGGAGCCGCGGTACGGGCACGGTGAAGAGCGAGCTGGTGCTCACCCACACCGTGGAATCGCCGTTCTGGACCGGACCGCTGCGGTCGCCCAACCGGCTGCAAAACACCTTCGCCCACGAGTGTTTCCTGGACGAACTGGCGGCGCGGGTGAAAGCGGACCCGGTCGAATACCGCTTGCGCCACTTGAAAGACGCCAGGCTGATCGAGGTCGTCAAGGAGGCCGCCAAGGCCGCGAACTGGGAGACGCGTCCGTCACCGCAACCGCTCCCGCGCAAAACGGGTGTCGTGACCGGCCGGGGAATGGCTTGCGTGCTGTATGAAGGAGACAATGGATACTCCGCGCTGGTGGCGGAAGTGGAGGTCAATCAGGACACGGGCAGGGTGACGGTCAAGCGCCTGGTGGCCTGCAACGACGTGGGCCCGGTCTCGAACCCGGACGGCCTGCGCAACCAGATCGAAGGCGGCGCCCTGCAAGGGCTCAGTCGTGCGCTCGGGGAAGAGGTGACGTGGGACAGCGAGAAGGTGACGTCGGTGGACTGGCGGACCTACCACACGCTGCCGATGGGTTTCGCCGTGCCGAAAATCGAGGCCGTGCTGCTGGACCGTCCGGACGCGGAGGCCACCGGAGCGGGCGAGACTTCGATCACGGTCCTGGCGGCGGCGCTGGGCAACGCCATTTTTGACGCCACCGGCGCGCGCCTGCGGCAGATTCCGTTTACGACCGAGCGGGTGAAAAAGGCGCTGGCGGCGCGGGGGTAGAGCGGACAGTTACCGGAACGCCAGCTTGGCTTTGCGGTCTTCCTCGGCTTTGATGCCGGGGCCGAAGAGCTGCTCGAAAAAACCCTCTTTGACCAGGCGGTCGACGAAGCTATTGTCGATCACTTTGCGGAAGTCGAACGCCCGCATCTGGGCGGCCAGGCGCTCGTCGGCCGGGTGGGCCAACACGTATTGCACGGCCGCGGCCGGAATGTAGGGCACGCGCTCGTACGTGTTGACTTGGGCGTAATGGTCGTAGACGCGCGCCAATTCTCCGGGGTCCTGCTTGTCCCACGCCTGATAGGCTTTCATGGCGAAGGCCTTGTCGTCGTAGAACCGCTTGATGGCTTCCGCATGCGCCTTGATCAGCGACTCGGCCAGTTTGGGGTTGGCCGCCACCGTGCTCTTCTTGAACAGGTATACGGAGGGGGCGTAGATGTCCTCGTAGTCGCTGATGTTCGCCAGGTTTTTGAAGCCTTCGGCCTCCACCTTGAAATAAACCGGCGCGGTGATCATGGTGGCATCCACGCGGCCGCCCACCAAAGCGGCGGCGCGCGCACTGACGTCGCCGCCGATGGGAACCCACTCCACGTCCCTGGGAGTCAGTCCTGCCTTTTCGATCAGCCCGCTAGTGTAGTTGTACGGCGCATCGCCGATCTGGCTCACACCCACACGCTTGCCCTTCAGTTCCCGCATGCTTGTGATGTTCTTCTGGGCCATCAGAGCGAACAGGCTTTTCTTGAAGGGGGTGCCGAGGGCGACCAGCGACCCGTCCTTGGAACTCGCGATCATGGCCTGCTCCAGGGTGTAGGCGGTCATGACGGCTTCGCCGCTCACGACCATGGCGATGCCGGCAGGGTGCACGCCGAAGGCGAGGTTTACGTCAAATCCATACTTCCGGTAGTAGCCGCCTTCCTTGGCGAGGTACAGCGGCCAGACCTGACCGGTGCGGGTCGGGTAGTTGATGGTGATCTTCTGCAGCGGAGCCTGCTGGGCCCATGCGCCCGGCACGGCCAGCATCATGGTCATCAAGAAACCGATACGACGCATTCGCCCTCTCCTGTTGCCGCGGCGCGAGCCCGCGGCGCTCCGCGCCGGCACCCGGCGGAGCCTTATGCCCACCTGGCGAAACCCATGGCGCTGCCGGTGCCGGCTTCGGAACGGTAGCAGGGCACATAATCCACCAGCTTCATGGACAAGCCGGCCTCGGCCATCATACCGGCCGCCACAATCCAATTCTTGATTTCGGAAGTGCCGGACTGAAACATATTCTCGGGCAAGGCCGCCAGCCTGGCCGCGTCGCCCTTCTGCAAGGCCTCGAGCACGCAGGCATCGAAGGATTCGTCCACGACAAAATGGGTGAGGCCGCCCGAGGCGATGACGGCCACGGTCCAATCCGAGGGCCACGAGGCAACGGCGCGGGCCAGCGCACGGCCGAACTGGAAGCAGCGGCCAGCGGGCGGCTGGTTGGGCGGGTAGAAGGTGTTCACGAACACCGGGACGTGCGGCACCACTTTGTCGCGCATCAAGCGACGGTACACGAAGCCGTACGCATGCGGAGCCGAGTTGACGCCGATCTCGCCCACGCTCAAGCGCTTGAGCTGGGCCACGTCGAACCCATCGGCGACCACGCGCTCGATCATGTGGCGGCCGAGATCGGGGAGGCACGGGTACTGAGTGTAGACTGGCGGCGTGCGGTCGGCCTCGGCGCGCGCCACCCCGCGATTAAGCTTGGCGAGAAATTCCGGAGTGCGCGGATGGCCTTCCACATAGTCGCCCCAGAACAGCGCGAAGGCCGGCACGTGGTCGCGGTTGAAGACCTCCATCTGGTCATTGCCCACCACCACGGCCACGTCGGGCCGGCGCTCTTCAAAGAAGTCGCCGAGTTCCCGGATGGCCTTCTGGCAGCGCGCGTCCCGCTGCCGGCAAACTTCGGGCGTGATCTGCGCGGCAAGTCCCGCGCCCCGCTGCAACTCCACCATCTGATCGAAACTATAGGTCTTGCCTTGGAAGAAATGCTGCGGGTTCTCGCGGTCGGCTGAGACGCGGTCGGCCCAGTATTCCGCCGGGATCGACAGCATCGGGCCGTGCGAGGTGCCCAGGCCGAAAGTAATCCGCGCCACGCCGCTACCTCCCGGTGCTCTGGACCGTTTCCTTCGCTGCGGGAATGTGGGCGCGCGTAAAGAGACGCCGGGCGTTCTCCTCGAAGATATGGCGCCGGTCCTGTTCCGACAGAGAATCGATGGAATCGATGAGGGGCTTGATGTCGTCGTAACTCTTGCCGGTGGCTGGATTGGCCGCAGACCCGGAGCCCGGGTTTTCAGTACCGAAGAGAACGTTCCGGCTGCCCACGAGATCGATCAGCAGCTCGAGCGATTTCCGGGCATGCAGGCAGGTGTCGTAATAGAGCAACTTCAGACGGCGGTTGAATTCGTCCACCGTGCCGCCCTGCTTCATGACGTAATCGGCCTGCCAGCGGCCGATCTGGTAGGGAACCGAGCCTCCGCCGTGGGCGACGATGATCTTCAATTTCGGAAAATCGTCGTAGACGCGCGAATTGATCAGCGAGAGCACCGCCAGGCTTTCTTCGGTAATAAAATGCTGGCTGTAACTCTCGCGCCCGTGCTTGCAGCCGCTGGAGTGGATGAGGCCGGGGACATCCAGTTCGACCATCTTTTCCCAGAGCGGATACCAGTATTCGTCGGCGAGAGTGGGGGTGCTGTTATCGCCTTCGCCAGGATCGGTATCGATGAGAAGCCCGACGAAGCCCAGTTCTTTCACACACCGATTCAGCTCGGCGAAACCGATGCCGACGGGTTCGCCGGGAGCTTGCGGCGGGGCGCACACGCCCTGAAAGCGGTTGGGGAAAGCCTTCACCTGCTGGGCGATGAGGTCGTGATTGGCGACGGCCCAAGCCTCCATCATCTTGACCGGCTTTTCGGCGTGCATCAATTGAAACGGGCGCGGCGACAGGAACTGCATGTCGGTGCCGACCGAGTCCATGATGCGCAGATTGCGTTTGGTATCGGAATGATCGCGAATCACGTCGTCGGTAAATCGTTTGGGAGTATAGCCGTGCGCGCCGCGGGCCGAGATCTGGACGGATTTCCACTGATACAACTCGGGGGGAGCGCAAACATGCGCGTGAACATCGATGACCATAGAGGCCATATTCTCATATTCGGGAAGGGGGGACGTGGCGCATTATAATGAGCGAAGCGTGGCCGGCCCTTTATCCTCTGTTCGCGTTCTCGATCTGACGCGTGTACGCGCCGGCCCGACGGCGGTGCGGCAGTTGGCGGATTGGGGGGCCGACGTGATCAAGATCGAGTCGCCCTCTGCCGGGGGAGACGAGGACCCATTCGGCGGCAAACGCTCCGGGTCGGATTTTCAAAACCTGCACCGCAACAAGCGCAGCCTGACGCTCAATCTGAAGGATCCCGAAGGCGTGGCGATTCTGAAACGCATGGCCCAGGCCGCCGACGTCGTGGTGGAGAACTTCCGGCCGGCGGTCAAGGCCCGGCTGGGAATCGACTACCCCGCTTTGCAAGCCGTCAACGAGCGGCTCGTGTACGCCAGTCTTTCCGGGTTTGGCGAGGACGGGCCTTATCGCGACCGCCCGGGCTTCGATCAAATCGCGCAGGGAATGGGCGGCTTGATGTCGATCACCGGGCTGCCGGGCCAGGGCCCGGTGCGGGTGGGGATCCCTCTCGCCGATCTCAGCGCGGGCATCCTCTGCGCACAAGGCATTCTGCTGGCGCTGTTGGAGCGCGAAAAATCGGGGCGCGGCCAGTGGGTGACCACTTCGCTGCTGCAGGCCCAGATCTTCATGCTGGATTTCCAGGCGTCGCGCTGGCTGAACGATGGCGAGGTGCCGCGCCAAGCGGGGAACAATCACCCTACTAATATTCCGACGGGTGTTTTCAAAACGGCCGATGGGCACATCAACATCGGGGCCAGTGGACAAACCATGTGGGAGCGGCTGTGCGGAGCGATCGGGGCGGAAGAGCTGGTGAACCACGCGTCCTTCGCGACGAGCGCGGCGCGGTCGGAGAATCGCGACGCCCTGACGGTGGAAATCGAGCGGCGGCTGGCGGGCGCGGACAGCGCCGCGTGGATTGAGCGATTCAACCAGGCGGGCGTGCCGTGCGGGCGCATCTACGCGATTGACGAGGCTTTCGAGGACCCGCAGGTGCGGCATCTGCACATGGTGGAATGCGTCGCCTCGCCGCATTACGATCCGCTGCGTCTGGTGGCGCAGCCGATGCGCCTGTCGCGAACACCGAGCGAGATGCGGCTGCGGCCGCCGGAGTGCGGCGAGCACACCGATGAGGTGCTAGGTTCCTTCGGGTATGGTCCCGAGGAAGTGGCGGATTTGCGGCGGCGGGGAGTCGTGTAGAGCGAGTCAGGTGGAGCACGCAGACGGGAATTCAACGCACGTGGAAAATCAAATTCTTGCAGCAACAGACGGCGCGGTCGGCACTCTGACCTTCAACAACCCCGCGCGGCATAACGCCGTTTCGCTGGACATGTGGCAGCAAGCCGCCGCGGTGCTGGAAGACCTGGCGCGCGATCCGGCGGTCCGGGTGGTGGTTCTGACCGGGGCCGGCGGAAAGGCGTTCGTGTCCGGCGCCGACATCACGAAGTTTGAAAGCGAGCGCGCCTCCGCGGAAGCCGTGGCCACGTACAACGCGGCGGTCGAGCGGTTTTCGCAGATCCTGCTGGACTACGAGAAGCCGACCATCGCCATGATCCGCGGCTACTGCATCGGCGGCGGCGTGGGGATTGCCGTGTGCTGCGATGTGAGGGTGTGCAACGACGCGTCGCGGTTCGGGGTCCCGGCCGCCAAACTCGGGTTGGGGTACGGTTTCGACAACTTGCGGCGGTTGATGAACCTGGTGGGGCCTCAGTTCGTCAACGAGATGCTGTTCACGGCGCGGCAATTCGACGCAGCCGAGGCGCTGCACATGCGGCTGGTCAACCGCGTGGTGGCGGACGGCGCAATCGAAGACACCGTGCGCCGGATGGCGGACACCATCGCCGGAAACGCCCCGCTGACCATCCGGGCGGTGAAGGGCATTGTGCGCGAACTGCTGCGCGATGCCGGTGCGCGCGATCTGGCTCTTTGCGACCGCCTGGTGAAACAGTGCTTCGAAAGCGCCGACTACCGGGAGGGCCGCCAGGCGTTCCTGGAAAAGCGGAAGCCCGCCTTCTTGGGGAAATAGTCCTCTTATGAAAGCCATCTATATCGAACAAACCGGCGGACCCGAAGTGTTGCGCTTCGGAGACCGTCCCCTGCCCGAGCCGGCCCAAGGCGAGGTGCTGGTGAAGGTGGCCCTGTCGGGCGTCAACTTTACCGATCTGAATGCGCGCAGCGGCATCAACAAAATCCCGCTGCCCGCCGTGCTGGGCTCGGAAGGCGCGGGCACGGTGGAACGCACGGGCGAAGGCGTGACAGGCTTCCAGCCGGGCGATCGCGTCGCGTGGTGCATGACGCGCGGATCGTACGCCGAATCCCAGGCCGTGCCGGCCAAAATGCTGGTGCGGCTTCCCGCGAACGTGGAGTTTCGCACGGCGGCGGCCGCCCTGCTCCAGGGCATGACAGCGCACTACCTGACGCACTCCACGTTTCCCTTGAAGCCAGGGCACACGGCGCTGGTCCATGCCGCGGCCGGCGGCACGGGCCGGCTGCTGGTGCAGATGGCGACGATGCTGGGCACGCGCGCGATCGCCACCGTGGGCACGCAAGCCAAAGCCGACCTGGCGCGCCAGGCCGGCGCCAGCGACGCCATCCTCTACGACCAGCAGGATTGGGTAGCGGAAGTGAAGCGGCTTACCGGCGGCGCGGGCGTGGATGTCGTCTACGATTCGGTGGGGCAGGCCACGTACCTCAGGGGCTTCGAGTGCCTGAAGGCCCGCGGGATGATGGTTCACTTCGGCGTGGCCAGCGGCCCCGTCGATCCGCTCGACACCCGCACGCTGACCGCCAAGGGCTCGCTGTTTCTCGCCCGCCCCACGCTGGCCAGCCACATTGCCAAGCCAGAGGAGCTGGCCTGGCGTTCCGGCGACCTGTTCCGCTGGATCGCCGAAGGCAAAGTGCAACTGCGCATCGATCGCGAATATCCGCTGGCGGAAACGGCTCAATCCCACCGTGACATGGAAGCCCGCAAGACCACCGGCAAACTGCTGCTGAGAATGTAAGGAGGCGCCCAACCTGCGGCGCCGGTTTGGCCGGAATCGTACTACGAAACTGGCGGAATTGTACTAGTTGGTGCGGGGTGATACGGCCTGCAGTACTTCTGTGACTAGGAATGACACGCCCGGCGGCCTCACAATATCGATAGATCTCCTATGAGCATGGAACCGTGGGACCACGTCGAGAAGGGTGCACTGGGGCTTTACCCAGGACTGGAAACTGGGACATCCGGCGTGACGGTTTCGGATGTCAAAGGAATCCCTTCGCACCGGCGCAAGAGCGTGGAAGAGGCCGTGATTGCCGGCTGCTCGAGCCTGACGGCAGAACATGAGGCCTGGGTGGTCCCGGCGCGAAAGCCGCCAGGCTATGCGGTGCGCATCATTGGGCCGCGGGGGTTCTATCGCGAGATCAAATTCGCCGGCAAGGAAACCGAAGCGGAGATCGAGAACCGGATTCGCCAGGTGCTCGACGGCGCCGCTTAGCCCAACTCCCCTCGCAGCCGCTATTCCCAACGGATGGCCTGGACCGGGTCAACGCGCGTGGCCCGCCGCGCCGGCAGGTACCCGGACAGGGCCGCGATCGCGGCGATTCCCAGGGTGGCCCAAACGAGAGTGGCGGGGTCGTTGGGCTTGACGTCATAAAGCTGGCTGGCCAGCAGGCGCGTCAGCCCCAACGCCGCGGGAAGACCGATCAGCACTCCGATCCCCACCAGCCCGAGAACCTCGCCCATCACCAGCCAGATGACGTTGCCGGTCATGGCGCCCAGCGCCATGCGGATGCCGATTTCGCGCGTGCGGCGGGCCACGATGAATGCCATCACGCCGTAGAGTCCAACGGCGGCGAGCACCGTGGCTAGGACGCCGAAGGCGGTGGACAGGCTGGCGGCCAGCCGTTCGACCGCAAGCGAATCGTCGCGCTGGCGTTCCTCGGTCTTCATGAGGAAGACGGGCAGGTTCGAGTCGATTTTCCGGACGGCGCCACGGAGCACGGGGAACATCTGCTCCGGCGTCAGACCGGTGCGGACGTAAGCGGTCATGCCGCTCACCCAATCGTTCTGCAGATAGGGGAAGTAGACCTGGCGGGGCATGTCGGCGCGCATGGTCATGTACTTGGTATCCCGCACGACGCCGATGATTTCGATATCGGTCTTGGTTCCGGGATCGCCACCCAGGCCGATGTGCCGGCCGACGGGGGACTGGTCGCCGAAGTAGTGGCGCGCGAATTTCTCGTTGACGATGGCCACCTTGGGCGCACCGGTGCTGTCGCGATCGGTGAAATCGCGGCCGGCGTAGAGCGGGATTTTCAGGGCCGCGAAAAAGCCGGGAGACACGTGGTTCACCCAGGGATTCATGTCTTCGCCAGGCTTGGCGGAGTAGCCCGCCACGCTGACGGTGCTGTCCCACTCGTTAAACGTGAGCGGCGGAACCACGCAGATGGCGGCTGAGCGAACGCCGGGAAGCGCGGCCAGTTCGAGAGTCAGTTGCTTGTAGAACTGCTTCGCGCGATCGAGCTTGTAGCCGCTCAACGTGGGGTCAACCGAAAAGGACAACAGGCTGCTGACCTCGAACCCAGGGTTGAGATCTTTCAGGTTCCGGAGACTGCGGACGAACAGGCCGGCACCGATCAGCAGCAGGAGGGAGAGGCTGACCTGGGCCGACACCAGGACCTTGCGCCAGCCTGCGCCGCCGCCCACCACGGCGCCCGCCTGGTCCTTCAGGGTGGTGGCAAGCGACGTCCGGGTGGCCTGCAACGCCGGCGCCAGGCCGAAGAGCAGCGCGGTCAGCAGCGAGACTCCCAGGGTGAACAACAGCACAGTCGGATCCGCGCCCGACTCGATCCGGATGGGCGGATCCATCTGCGGAAAGATGCCGAGTAACAGGCGCATGGTCGGCCGCAACATCAGGAAGGCGAGCAGCCCGCCCATGAGCGAGAGCAGCGCACTCTCTACCAGAAGCTGGCGGACCAGGCGGCCTCGGCCGGCGCCCAGCGCCAGGCGGACCGCCATTTCCTTCTGGCGGGCAGTGGAACGCGCGATCATCAGGTTGGCCACGTTGGCGCAGGCGATCAGTAAAACCAGTCCGACCATGCCCATGAGGACCCACAACGGGGCTTCCAGGAACTGCTTGGCCTCATTCTGCCCGGTGCCGCCCGGCATGGCGTCGATCCGCATTTTTAGGAACTGTTCGCGCGAGTAGGCGGAGGCGTGCGCGAACTCCTTCTGCTGAACCTCCATTTCCAGGACATGGTGAAAGATCGGTTGCAGCGAAGCTTGGGCGGCGCTCAGCGGAACGCCGGGCTTGAGCCGCCCAAAGACTTGGACCCAGCGGCGACGGCGGTCCTCGAGTGGCTTCGGATTGTCAATCATCTGCGGCGCCATCATCATGGGGATGTAGATCTGGGTGGAGAAAAGCCGCTCGACCCCCTCAAAGCCGGTCTGGACGACGCCGATGACGGTGAGTTGGCGATTGTTCACCAGGATCTGCTTGCCCACCACGGAAGGATCGCCGGCGTACCGGCGCTGCCAGTAGTCATATCCCAGGACGGCATAGGGTGCTCCGCTGGGCGTGCGGTCGTCTTCCGGCCCGAACAGGCGGCCGAGCGCCGGCCGCACGCCGAGAACCGGGAAGTAGGTTCCAGAGACCAACTCTCCCATGGCACGTTCGTTCCGCCCGGCTTCGCTCATGCTCACCGGCAACTGGTAGCGGCAGAGCATGCCGCTGAAGACCTGGTTCTGGTCACGAAAGTCGGTGTAGATGGGGTACGACAACGCGTTCATCCCCGTATTGCTGCCATAGTGGCTGCCCAGCTCCCGGAGCTGGACCAACTGCTTCGGGCTCTGGACCGGAAGCAGCTGCAGCAGGACGTGGTCGAGCATGCTGAAGACAGCGGTGTTGGCGCCGATGCCGAGCGAGAGAGAGAGCACGGCGACCGAAGCAAAGACGGGCGATTTGGCCAGCGTCCGGACCGCACAACGCAATTCACCAGAGAAGTGCATACAGACTCCGAGTGGGGTTCCTTAAAGCATCTTATACGCGCGGCTCCTTCTTTTGTTCCGGAGGAAATCGAGCCAGGGAACGGCAGGGTGGAGAATCGGTGGAACGGAGGTGGAATCTCCAGGAAATCGGCGCGGTTGCCCGCTGGGCGGCCAATGCGCTCTGAGCGATGATCGACCCGTACATCCCCGGCCTGCGGACATTTAAGGCGGTGGCGATGGATGTGGGCGACAAAGATGGGCTGTTGGCCTTTGAGCCGGCGCAGCATTCGATATAATGGCCCCGAATGGGGATCTGGAGGATCGCATGCTACGACGCATCATGACGGTATCGGCGGGACTGGGGTTGCTGGCGCTGGGGCTGGCAGGAAGCGCATTCGCACAGGAGCCGGCGCGCGAGGGCCAAGTCCGGCGGGAGCCGGCGGGGCCGCCGCGTCCTCCGCTGTTCTTCCGCGAGCAGTGGAAGCAAGCCCCGGACGGCGGCGAGCACGCAGTCGCCCCGAGCAACGTAGCCAATGCCAATCTGGAACTCAAGCTCTACGGCGACGGCAAGGACATGCAGGCTACCGGCACCGACACCAATGAGAGCAATCCCACGCACGTGTGGACCGGACTGTGCACTTCCACGTGCGCGGCCGCATTGAGGGACAAGGACAACTATGTCGACCTGACCGGCCTGGCGAAAATCCGCTGGCTGACCAAGGTGTCGGGCTTCCACCAGGTTCACCCCATGATCAAACTGGCCGACGGAACCTGGCTGGTGGGCGACCGCGCGGACGGCTCGACGGTGGATTGGCACGAGAGCGAGTTTTCCATTTCGGAAGTGCGCTGGCTCAAGCTCGACGTGGACAAACAGGTCACCAAGGGAAATTTCGTGGCGAAGCCAGATCTGAGCAAAGTGGATGAAGTCGGCTTCACCGACCTGATGCCGGGGAGCGGCCACGGACCGGGCGGCTGGTCCGATGTCGCGTTCATCGAAGTCTACGGCAAGCCGGTAAAACGGTAGAGGCCACCCTGAAGGGGCGCCGACCTACTCGGCGCGCAAGGCGGTGGCAGCGTCGGCTCTGGATGCGCGCCTTCCCGGCAGCCATGCCGAAACCAGGGTGAGCGCGAAAAGCGCCACCGCCGCAGTCACGATGGAAATCGGATCGACCGGGGAGAGCTGATAGACCAGACTCTTCATCCAGCGGGCCGCCACAAGAAACCCGAGCGATCCGGCGATCAATCCGGGCATGGCCACTGACGCAGCCTCGCGAAGAATCATGCGAAGCAGCATGGCTGGGGTAGCGCCGACGGCCGCGCGCACTCCGAGTTCGCGAAGCCGTGCATTCACTGCGTACGCCAGCAGACTATAGATCCCTGCCGCGATGAGGATAGCCGCCAGCGCTCCAAATGCGGCCAGCAGGCCCAGGGCGAGACGGCGGCGGGCCAGCGACTCGCGGACATAGCTCTCGAGCGGCCGCACCGGGCTCACCGCCATCCCCGGATCGGCGCGCTGAAGGGCTTCGCGGATGGCAGGCATCAACTCGGCGGGGTCGCGGTTGGTCTTCACCACGACGGTCATGTCCGGAAGGGTCGAAATCCCGTAAATGATGGGCGGGGCCTCTTGATCCAGCCCCAGTTCGCGGACATCGCCGACCACGCCGGCGATCCGGACCCGCGTCTGCTGCGGATCGACGACGCCCAGGATGAGGCGTTGGCCGGTGGGGTCCTGCCGCGGAAACCAGCGCCGCGCCAGGGCTTCGTTAATCAGCAAGACGGGCTGCTGCCGGTCGGCCTCGGTAAGCCATCTGCCGCGGTGCAGCGGAATTCCCAGCGTGCGGAAGTAGTCCGGCGACACCCAGCGGTACTGAGCGACGGGGAAGTCGCCCGCGGGGAAGGTCCTACCGTCGACGCCGTACCGGGTGGCGAACCGGCTGTGTTCGGTTGGACCGAGACTCATGGGCACCGAGTTCACCGTGGCGGCGGCATCCACGCCGGGCAACGCACGGAGTGCGGGCAGCACCTGAGCGCCAAAGAACGGGCCTGGCTGGTACGGATTCGGGCACCGGCATGCGGCCTGGACGGTGAGCACGCGCCCGGCACCAAAGCCGGGATCTTCGTTCAACAAAGAGTGGAAGCTGCGGCCCAGCAGCACCGCACCCGCCACCACCACCAAGGCCAACGCGACCTCTGCGCCAATCAGGAGAGAACTCAGCCGCGAACGGACGCGGGTGACGGACCGTCCGGCCGGCGTGCCGCGCGCGAAGTGCAGCCGGGTAGTCTGCCAGCACGCGGGAATGGCAACCAGGACTGCGCCAATCACGGAGACGGCGATGGCGAACCCCCAGACCGGCGCGTGAAGGCCAGCTTGATCGAGGCGCGGTATCTGGTCACCGGCGACTCTGCGGAGCGCTTCGGTGGCGCCCGCGGCCAGGGCCAAGCCGAGCGCTCCGCCCGCTGCCGCAAGCAGGAGGCTCTCCGCCAGCACCTGCCGGATGATGTGACCTGCGCCCGCACCGAGCGCGGCCCGGATCTCGATTTCGCGGCGGCGTTCCACCATCCGCGCCAGAACGAGATGCGCCAGGTTTCCGCAGGCGATCAATAACACCAGTCCGACGGCGGCCCAGACCAGCAGGATCGAAGGCCGAACCTCGTCGGTGACCTCGCGCTGCAACGGGATCAGATAGGCGCCCACGATCCCGTTGGTGGCCGGGTGCTGGCGGCCCAGGCTTCGGGCGACGGCTTGAACCTCGGATGCCGCCTCGCTTGCTCGCACTCCCGGTCTCAGCCGGGCCACCACTTCCAGCGTATGAAACTTCCGCCCACTCACCAGTCCCGGATCGATCAAAGAGAGCGGCATCCAAAAGTCCGCCCAAGCGGGAAAGGCCTGCGGCGTGGAGACGACTCCGATCACCGTGAAGGCGCCGGTCTCCAGGCGGATCTGGCGGCCGATGATGTCCGGGGCGCCGCCAAACTTTCGACGCCAGAGGCTCTCACTCAGAAGCCCCACGCGAGCCTTGGCGCGCTCTTCGTCGGCTGTAAAGGCACGACCGAGCAGCGGCCGGGTTCCCAGGGTGGAGGACAATTTGTAGGATGCCATGGTGGCGTGAATCTTCTCCGGCTCTCCCTGGCTGAGCAGGGTGACCTGATTCAAGGCAGCCAGGGTGTAGGCGGCCATCTGCTCGAAAGCATGCGCGCGGTTGCGCCAATCGTCGAAATCGGGGCCCGTGACCTGAAGCTGAGGAAGGGCCGGGGTGGACTCCCAGAGCTGGACCAGGCGGGCGGGATCGCGAAACGGCAGCGGCTGAATGAGCACGCCGTAGACGACCTGGTAGACCGCAATATTGGCGCCGACCCCCAAGGCGAGGGTGAGGATCGCGGCAAGAGCGAAGGCGGGCCTGTGGCGCAACGCGCGGAAGGCATGGCGGAGTGCCAGCAAATCCATAGATCAGTTGACGCTCGCGGGGCGAGAGGGTCTCAAGAAAATGCGGGGGATTGCGGGGCCTCCGTCAGAGCCGGCCGAGTTCCTGCGTATACAGGGGGTTATTGGGAAACTCGTGCGCGAGATCGGCCAGCAAGTCGCGGGCGCGCGTCTTGTCGCGATCGCGGAGCGCGGCCACGGCCAGCAGCAGGCGGGCAAAGGGCAACAGATACCGGCCCTTCTGGGCGGTGAGGCGGAGCTTTTCGATCCCCAGACCCTTGTCGGTTTCCCCGCCGCCCAGACGCAGCAGCCAGCGCAGCGGCGCGGGCTTGATGCTCAACATGTAATTCTCGACACCGACCGCGATCCACGCATCGTAGTAGTCCGGGTACATCGCCAGCAACTTCTCGGCGACACTGCGCGCGATCTTCATTTCCTTGAATGACGGGACGTAGCGTTTTTCGATCAGCGCGAGGTAGTCGGAGCGCAGTCCGTGGCACATGACGGAGGCGAACGCCGCGTTGGGATCGTCTGGATGAAGGCCCGTCAGAGCCGTGGCCTTGTTGAGTTCGGCCTCAAACTTCTGTTTCAGCGCCGGATCGGGGGCGAGTTTTTTGTCGGTGTAGAAATGATCTTCCTGCACGAAAAATTCGGACTGCAGGATATGGAGGCGGTCAAATTCCGTGAACAGGTAGGCCGCAGCGTCGGAGGCGGGCCCCATGGGATCGTCGGGATGGAGGCGCTCCCACTCGGCGAAGGTCTTGTGCGCCTGAGCGAACTGCAGGTTGTACATCTGCCGGTAGCCGGTATCGAGCAGCGTGGACTGAGCGAATGCGCCCAAGGCGAACAACAGCGCGGAGGCGAGCATCGTGGCCCGGGCTACCATAGGTCTCATTATATACAGGTGCTGCGATCCGGCCTACTCTCTCATGGACGTATCCGCCGGACCGGCCGTTGCCTAAGGTTATCCATGGTGCCCGGGGCGGGAATTGAACCCGCACTCACCTTGCGGTGAAAAGGATTTTAAGTCCTTTGCGTCTGCCGATTTCGCCACCCGGGCCAAGCCGTCTGAAGCAGCCGCCTCGGAGTTTCCGTGCGGCCACTCACCAGTGTAGCGGCTCCCGGCGCCCTAGTTTCAGAATCGACGGAGATCCGGTTACGAAATGATCGCGCTCCACAGGCCCTCCGCGCCCGGCTGTGCTAGACTCCGGGGTATCGGGTTCTCGAGGGGAAATGTGCCCCCAAAAGGCCCCCCGTCGGCGGCCTCCCGGCTTTCTTGCATGCGCCGATCGAGGTGGGAAAATGAATGCCAGCGCCGCTTGCACGCCACTGCGGTTCCTGCTGAATGGCAGGCCGGTCTCGATCGAAAGCTCTTCCATCCAAACGACTCTGCTGGATTTTCTGCGTGACCGCGGACTCACGGGCGCCAAAGAAGGCTGCGCTGAAGGCGAATGCGGCGCATGCACCGTGGTGCTGGTGGCTGGCGACGGCAGCGGGAGCGCGTATCGCGCGGTGAATAGCTGCCTGCTGTTTCTTCCCATGGCGGCCGGTCACGAGATCTATACGGTGGAATCGCTGGCCGCGCAGGGCAAGCTGACCGAGGCCCAGCAAGCCATGGCGGCGGCGGGCGGATCGCAATGCGGCTACTGCACGCCGGGGTTCGTGATGAGCCTCTTTGCCGAGCAGTACCGGCCCGGCCGCTTGGGACCCTGCGATCCGGAAGCGTTGGGCGGCAATCTCTGCCGCTGCACGGGCTACCGTCCCATCCGCGATGCGGCCCTGGCGCTCGGCGCTGCGCCGGAAGGGCCATGGCGCGACCGCCTGGCGAAGCCGGCGCCGCCGCTCGAATCGGTTGAATATGAGAGCGAGGGCGCGCGGTTTACGCGCCCCACGACGGTAGCGGAGTGTCTTGGGATTCTGGCGGCGGACCCCCAAGCCCGATTGATCGCGGGCGGGACGGACCTGGCGGTGGAATCCAATTTGCACGGCCGCCGGTGGGGCCGCCTGGTGAGCCTCGAGGCGATCGCGGAGCTGCGTGAATTCCGGGAGACCGAGGATAGCGTGCGGATCGGGGCCGCCGTAACCCTGAACGAGATTGCGGCTCGGTGGAACGCTCCGCCGGAATCCTTCCGCCAGTGGCTGCCGCTGTTCGCGTCTCCACCGCTGCGCAACCGGGCGACGTTGGGCGGCAACCTGATGACGGCTTCGCCGATCGGCGACGGCGCGCCGCTGCTAATGGCCCTCGATGCGGTGGCGCACTGGGCCGGCGCGCGCGGGCGGCGGACGGCGCCCCTTGCTGAATTCTTCACCGGCTACCGGCGCACAGCGCTGGAGGCCGGCGAGTTGTTCACCGCCATCGAAATTCCCAGGCCGGGGCCGGCGTTCTCGCGGTTCTATAAGGTCGCGAAGCGGCGCGTGGACGATATCAGTACGGTGGCCGCCGGGATGGCGATGGACTGGGACTCGGCGGGGCGCATCGCGCGGGCGCGGTTCGCCTTCGGCGGCGTGGCGGCGGTGCCGCTGCGCGCGACGGCGGCGGAAGAAGCGGTGCTGGGCGAGCGCTGGAACGAATCCACGGTCCGCCGCGCGCAGGCCGCGCTCGCGCGAACGCTCGAGCCCATCAGCGATCATCGCGGCTCGGCGGAATACCGGCTGGCGGTGGCCCAGAGCCTGCTTGAAAAATTCTGGTGGGAGCGGCGGGAAGAGGCGGCGGCATGAACGTCGCGGGCAAATCGGTTCCGCACGAAAGCGCGCGCGGGCACGTCACGGGCGAGGCGCTGTACACCGATGACCTGGTCACGCGGTTCCCCGGAATCCTGCACGCCTGGCCGGTGCTGGCGCCGCACACGCACGCCATGGTGACGCGTCTGGATGCGGCGCCGGCGCTGGAGGAGCCGGGCGTCTTCACCGTCCTCACCGCCGCCGATGTTCCCGGGGAAGGCGATTGCGGGCCGAACCGGCGGGATGAGCCTCTGTTTCCCAAGGAAGTGATGTTCCACCAGCAGGCGGTGGCGTGGGTTCTGGGCGAGACTCTGGAAGCGGCGCGTCTGGGGGCCGCGCGGGTGCGCGTGGACTATGAGCCGCTGCCGGCCCTGCTGACCATCGAGGAGGCGATCGCGGCCGAGAGCTATCACGTGGGGCCGGTGCATCTGGCGCGCGGCGATGCTTCGGCGATCGAGTCGAGCGCGCTGCGATTCGAAGGCGAGCTGGCCATCGGCGGCCAGGAGCATTTCTATCTGGAGACGATGGCGTCCATCGCTTGGCTCGACGAGAGCGGAGGCGTGGCGATCGAATCGTCCACCCAGCACCCCACGGAGGTGCAGGAAATCGTGGCGCGAGTGCTGGGAGTGGCGCGGCACCAGGTGATGGTGGAGTGCCTGCGCATGGGCGGCGCGTTCGGCGGCAAGGAAGTGCAATCGAACGCGTACGCGGCGGTAGCCGCGCTGGGCGCGTGGAAGACACGGCGGCCGGTGCGCGTGCGGCTGACGCGGGCGCTCGACATGGCGCTCACGGGCAAGCGCCACCCGTTCCTGGCGCGGTACTCGGCGGGCTTCGCCGCGGACGGGCGCATCGAGGGCGTGCGGATCGCGCTCTACTCCGACGGCGGCTGGAACCTGGACCTTTCGGAACCGGTTCTGTGGCGCGCGCTGTTCCACGCGGATAACGCGTACTATCTGCCGGCGGCCGAGTTGACGGGCTACGTGTGCCGCACGCACAAGACCTCGCAGACCGCATTTCGTGGGTTCGGCGGGCCGCAAGGCATGCTGACCATCGAAGAAATTCTGGATCAAGCAGCGCGGCGGCTGGGTCTGCCCCCGGAACTAGTGCGGGAGCGCAACTTCTACCGCGGCGGCGACACGACGCACTACGGGCAGATCGTCAAGGACGCCGGCCGCATCGAAACCATCTGGCAGCAGCTCAAGCAATCGAGCGGCTTCGACCAGCGCCGCGCGGAGATTCAGCGGTTCAACACCGGTCACGCGCACCACAAACGCGGCCTCGCCATCACCCCGGTGAAGTTCGGAATCTCGTTCACCGCCACCTTCTTCAATCAGGGGGCAGCGTTGGTCCTGATCTATCGCGACGGCAGTGTGCAGGTCAGCCACGGCGGCACCGAGATGGGGCAGGGGCTGCACACGAAGATGCAGCAGATCGCGGCCGAGAGCCTGGGGCTTGCGCTGGAAGCCGTGCGCATCATGCCCACGCGAACAGATAAAGTGCCGAACACCTCGGCGACCGCGGCCTCGGCTAGCGCGGACTTGAATGGGGCTGCGGTGCTGGACGCGTGCACGCAACTGAAGGAGCGACTGGCTCCCGTGGCCGCGAGCTTGCTGGAATGCGCCGTGCACGAAGTCCGATTTGGCGGCGAGCTCGTCTGTTGCGACCACGGTTCGGTGCCTTTCCGGCAGGTGTGCGAGGCGGCCTATCGCCAGCGCGTGGCTTTGTTTGCGCAAGGCTACTACCGCACGCCGGAAATCTACTTCGACCAGCAGACGGGCCGCGGACAGCCGTTCTATTATTTCGCCTATGGCGCGGCGGTCTCCGAAGTGGAAGTGGACGGCTTCACGGGCGGGTACCGGCTGCTGCGAACCGACATTCTGCAAGACGCGGGCGATTCGGTCTCGCCGGTGGTGGATCGCGGACAGATCGAAGGAGGATTCATCCAAGGCGTCGGCTGGCTGACACTGGAGGAGCTGGTCTGGGACGCGCAGGGTCGGCTGGCGACCTCAGGCGCCTCGACTTATAAGCTGCCGTCGTGGTCCGAAGTGCCAGACGTTTTCCAGGTGAGTTTTCTCGAAGGGGCGACGGAGCGCGGCGGCATATTCGGCAGTAAGGCGGTGGGCGAGCCGCCGCTCATGCTGGCGATTTCGGTGCGCGAAGCCCTTCGCGACGCGGTAGCGGCCTTCGGAGCGGGCGGCGTGGTGACGTTCGCCAGCCCGGCTACGCCCGAGCGCGTGTTTTTCGCGGTGCGGCGCGCGGTGGCGGAACGCGAGGCGCTGGCGAGTCCGGCGGGGGGAGCGGCGCGGCGGTGAGTGCTCCCGATCGGGGCGAGCTGCTGCGGGCGCCCCTGTTTCACACGCCCCGCAATCCGTTTGCCGAGCAACGCGCGCTGGAGTGCCACTGGGATGGCGGCCTTCTCATCCGCGATGGACGCGTGGCCGCCTGCGGCGACTACCAGACGGTGCGCGCCGCGCATCCCGAGGCCGCCACCACCAACTGGCGGGGCGGGTTCTTGCTGCCGGGCCTGGTCGATACCCATGTGCATTTTCCGCAAGTGCGCGTGCTCGGCTGCCTCGGGCGCTCATTGCTCGACTGGCTGGACCAGTGCGCTCTGCCGGAAGAGGCCCGCATGGCGGACGAATCGTACGCTCGCGGCATTGCCTGCGAATTCGTGAGGGCGCTGGCCTCGCACGGCACCACCACCGCGCTGGCGTTTGGCGCGCACTTTCTGCCGGCCACGGCTGCGCTATTCGAAGCGGCGCAGGCATCCGGTCTGCGGGTGATCAGCGGGCTGGTCGTCTCTGACCGCGGCTTGCACCCGGAACTGCATCAGACGCCGGAACAGGCGCATCGCGCCAGCGCCGAATTGATTGGGCGGTTCCACGGTCGCGGACGGCTGCACTACGCGGTGACGCCGCGCTTCGCGCTTTCGACGTCCGAGGGTATGCTCGAAGTCTGCCAGAGCCTCCTGCGGGAACATCCGGGCCTGCGGGTACAGACCCACCTGAACGAAAATCCCGCCGAAATCGCCGAGGTGGCCCGGCTGTTTCCGTGGGCCTCCGACTACCTGGCGGTGTACGAGCGGTTTGGCTTGATCGGGCCCCGCGCCGTGATGGCGCACAACGTCCACCCGAGTGAGGCGGAGCTTGAACGGCTGGCCGCCAGCCGCGCCACGATTGCGCATTGCCCGTGCAGCAACGCCGCGCTGGGCAGCGGCCTGTTCCCGATGCGGCGCCACCTGCAGGCGGGAGTCCGGTTCGCGCTGGGTACCGACGTGGGCGGCGGCACCGGGTTCGGAATCCTGAAAGAAGCGCTGCACGCCTACCTCTTCCAGCGGACCGTGCCCGAGGGGCTGTCGCTCGATCCAGCCCAGTTGTTGTATCTGGCGACGCGCGCCGGGGCGGAGGCGCTGGGGCTGGACGCGGAGACGGGCGATTTCCAACCCGGAAAAGCCGCCGATCTGGTCTACCTGCGGCCACCCGCCGGCAGTCCGCTCGCCGGTGTGATGGCGCAAGCGGAAGATCCGGAACAAGCCCTGGCCGCGCTGTTGACGCTGGCCGGGCAAGAAAGCGTGGCCGAAGTGCGGGTGGAGGGTTCGGTGGTCTACCGGTCTGCCGCATGACCCTCGCCGAGCTGAATTCGATGGATCGGGACCGCTTTGTAGAGGCCATCGGCTGGGTGTTCGAGCATTCGCCGTGGGTGGCGGAGCGCGCCTGGGCCCACAAGCCCTTCCCGTCCCGGAAGGCTCTGCACGCGGCTATGGTGGTGGAAGTGGAACGCGCCCACCCCGTCGCGCAGCTCGCACTGCTGTGCGCACACCCCGATCTGGGGACACGGGCCAGCATCAGCCCGGCGTCGAAGGGAGAGCAGGCCGGCGCGGGCCTGGACCGGCTCACCTCGGAAGAATTCGAGCGTCTTCACCGGCTAAATTCGGCTTACCGCAATCAGTTCGGTTTTCCTTTTTTGTACGCAGTCAAGGGCAGCACGAAGTACGATATCTTGCAGGCGCTCGAACGCCGGCTGGCGGCCTCGCCGGAAGAGGAACTCCGGGAGGCGCTGCGGCAAGTCTATCGAATCGCGGAATATCGGTTACGCGACGCGGTCCAATAAGGATTTTACGTGGAGCAATTTGCAAGCGGCTGGAAGCGGAACTATTACGGCAAGGGCGATGTCATCGTCTACCGCCTGAATCGGGACGGCAAAACGCCGGCGGGCCAAAGTCCGGTTTTCGGGGCCAACGTGAAGATGCTGGCGTATGGGGAGGCCTTCTGGCCCACCTACACGACGGGCGACAACACCGGCCTGATTGCCACCGATTCGATGAAGAACTTCATCCAGCGCGAAACGTTGAACTACGCCGGCCCGGACCTGGAAGACTACTGCCGCTTCCTGAGCGAGAAGTTTCTGGAGACGTATCCGCAGGTGGAGGGACTGCAGGTTCGGGCGGTGGAAATTCCGTACGGAGCGGTAGAGGGCGGGCAGGCGTTTGCGCCGGCGGGACCGGAGCGGGCGGCGGCGCGAATCGAACTGAACCGGAGCGGAACCGTGGAAATCGCCTCCGGCATCCAGGGCTTCAAGATGCTGCGTCTGGGCGGCAGCGCTTTCCACGGTTTTGTGCGCGACCAGTACACCACCCTGCCCGACATCGCCAACCGCCCGCTGCACATGTGGCTGGACCTGGAATGGCGGTACACCGAGCCTGCGGCGGCATTCAGCGGCGGGGCGGTTCCCGCGGCGGTCTGGCGTCTGGTGCACGACATTTTCGGTTCGTTCGAATCGGGCAGCATTCAGCAGGTGATTTATCGGATCGGCACGAGAATGCTGGCCGAGATCCCGTCGATCGCCGAAGTGCATCTGGAAGCGAACAACCGCACCTTCGATACCGCAGCCGAACGCGGCGAAGAGCTCGGTGTCTTTACCGATGCGCGCCCGCCCTATGGCTGCCTGGGGCTGCGGCTGAAGAGATAACATGGCGCACTTCTCCACTCATGTGCTCGACACCGTGCGCGGTGAGCCGGCCTCCGGCGTGGTGGTCGATATCCATCGGCTGCGCCAGGCCGGGCGGCAGCACCTGCAGACGCTCACGACTGGCGCAGACGGCCGCGCCGGCGGCCAGCAACTGGAACCCGGCGCGTACGAGCTGACGTTTCACGCCGGCGATTACTTCCGGGCCGCGGGGGTGAAACTGCCGGACCCTCCCTTCCTGGACGAGGTGGTGATCCGCTTCGGGATTGCCGATCCCGCGGGCCGCTACCACGTCCCCCTCCTGCTGGCGCCCTATAGCTACAGCACGTACCGGGGTTCCTGATGGAGCGGGAAGTCATCGCCCGCTGCCGGGCACTGGCGGAGTGCACCGAGGAACCGGGCTACACCACACGCACGTTTTTGTCGGAGCCGATGCATCAGGTCCACGCGCGCCTGCGCTCCTGGATGGAACCGGCCGGCATGAGCGTGTCGGTCGATCCGGCGGGGAATCTGCGCGGCCTTTACTCGGCTCTGCGGCCGGATGCGCCACGGCTGTTCATTGGCTCGCATCTCGATACCGTCCCGCGCGCCGGAGCGTTTGACGGGATCCTCGGCGTCGTATTGGGCGTGGCGCTGGTCGAGCGCCTCGGCGGACGCCGCTTCCCGTTTCACATCGAAGTCATCGGCTTCTCCGAGGAGGAAGGCGTGCGCTTCGGCATTCCGTTCATCGGAAGCCGGGCGTTCATCGGCGAGCCCGTGCAAGACGCGCGTGTAGCCGACGCCATCCGCGCGTTCGGACTCGATCCTTCGACGGTTGCGGACGCGCAGGCCGGCGCCGATGCGCTCGGCTATCTGGAATTCCACATCGAGCAGGGCCCCGTGCTCGAGGGCTTGGGCCTATCGCTGGGCGTGGTAGAAGCGGTCGTGGGGCAGAGCCGGCTCGAGATTCACTTCGAAGGCCAGGCCAACCACGCGGGAACCACACCCATGCGCGCCCGCCGCGACGCGCTGGCGGGGGCCGCCGAGTGGATCGGAATGGTGGAGCGCGAAGGACGCGCCATCGAAGGCCTGGTCGCCACCGTCGGACGCCTGGAGTCCGAGCCGGGTGCGGTCAACGTGATCGCGGGCAGCGCGCGGGCCACGCTCGATGTGCGTCACCGGGAAGACTCGATCCGCAGAGGAGTCGTCGAGCGGCTGCTGGGGTCCGCGGAGCAGATTGCCGGGCGGCGCGGGCTGGCCGTTTCCTCGAGGCTGTTACTCGACCAAGCCGCCGTGCCGATGGATGCGTCCTGGATGCGGATGCTGGAGCGCGCGGTGAGGGGCTCCGGTCATACGGCACACCGCATGACCAGCGGCGCCGGTCACGACGCCATGATCGTGGCCCGGCGGATGCCGGCCACGATGCTCTTTCTGCGCAGCCCCGGCGGGATCAGCCATCATTCGGCCGAGACCGTGGCGGCCAAAGATGCCGCTGCTGCGCTGGAGGCGGGGGAAGGGTTTCTGGAAGAACTGGAGGCGCGCCGTGCCTGAGATCGTGGTTCGCGGCGGAACGGTGGTCACGCCGGAAGGCGCGAGCCTGGCCGACGTCGCCATCGAAGACGGCCGCATCACCGCGGTCGGTCCGGAACTTCCAGGCGCCGATCAGGCAATTGACGCGCGCGGCCTTTACGTTTTCCCCGGCGTGATCGACGCGCATCTGCATTTCAACGAGCCGGGCCGAATGGAGTGGGAAGGCGCCGCTACCGGCAGTTGGGCGCTGGCGGCGGGCGGCGGCACTTTGTTTTTCGACATGCCGCTCAACTCCACGCCCTGCACCGTGAACGCGGGCGAGTTCGACCGCAAACGCGCGTCGCTGGAAACCTCGTCCATCGCCGATTTCGGTTTGTGGGGCGGGCTGGTGCCGGGCAACGTAGGCGAGATGGCGGAACTGGCAGACCGCGGGGTGGTGGGCTTCAAAGCGTTCCTGTGCGATTCCGGCCTGCCGGAGTTTCCACGCGCGGATGACCGCACGTTCGCCGATGGCCTGCGGGAAGCGGCGCGCCTCGGGCTGCCGGTCGCGGTTCACGCCGAAAGCCACGAGATGACTGAGAACCTGACGCGACGGATGAAAGGGCAAGGCCGCCAGAGCATTCGTGACTTTCTGGAATCGCGGCCGGTGGCCGCCGAACTCGAAGCCATTCAGTTCGCTGCGCTGCTGGCAGAAGAGGCGGGCGCGAAGCTGCACATCGTCCACGTCAGCTCGGGGAGCGGCGTCGCGATGGCTGCCGAGGCGCGGGCGCGCGGCGTCGACGTCACCATCGAGACGTGTCCGCATTACCTGTCGTTCACCGGCGAAGACGTCGAGCGGCTGGGGGCAATCGCCAAGTGCGCTCCGCCCTTGCGCGACCGCGCTGAACAGGCGAGCTTGTGGGGGCAGGTACTCGGCGGCGCCGTCGATCTGATCGCTTCCGACCACTCCCCCGCCCCGCCGGAAATGAAATCCGGCGATTTCTGGCGGGCGTGGGGTGGTATCGCGGGCGTGCAATCGACGCTGGCCGTGCTGCTCGAACAGGGGCATCACCAGCGCGGCCTGCCGCTGGAACGGATTGCGGGTTTGCTGGCGGCGGAGCCCGCGCGCCGCTTTCGGATTGCCGGCCGCGGCCGCATCGCGCCTGGGTTTGCCGGCGACCTGGTGCTCGTCGGCGCGCAGACGCCATTCACGCTGTGGCGCGAGGATCTCTTCCAACGCCACGCCATCAGCCCGTACGTCGGCTCCCGTTTCCGGGGCTACGTGCGGCGCACCATCCGCCGCGGCGAAACGATCTTCGCAGACGGAGCCATTGCGGCGCGCGGCGGAGGCACGCTCGTTCGCCCGCAGCCAGAGAGAACATCATGAACCAACTGGGAAACACTCGCAGCGCTCACCGGCGCGATCACTTGTTGCACACACCCGACACGTTCGTGCGTGCCCCGCTCCCCAGCATGCGCAACGCCACCGCCATCGTTCACATTGGGCCTGCCGGAGGCGCGGCATTCACCCAGTACACCGCCGAGTTCGAAGCCGGCGGCATGCTGGGCCCTGCGGCCGGACAGCGTTTCGTCTATGGGCTCGAAGGCGAACTGGAAGTGGGCGGCAGCATACTTCGCCCGGGACATTATGCGTACGTTCCCGCCGGTTACGACGCTTCCGTCGGAGCGGGAGGACGGGCGCGCGCAGCCGTCATCGAAAAGCCGTACCAGGCGCTGGCGGGCGCGCCGGCGCCCGAATTCGTGACGGGCCGCGAGAGCGCGGCCGAGGCCAAGCCGTTCCTCGGGGATCCAGCGCTCGTCGTCCGCACCCTGCTGCCCGATAGCCCCGCCTTCGATTGCGCCGTGAACACCATGACCTTTCAGCCCGGCGCCACCCTGCCCATGGTCGAGATCCACGTTATGGAGCACGGCCTGTTGATGTTGGAGGGCGGCGGCATTTACCGGCTGGGCGACTGCTGGTATCCGGTGAGCGCGGGCGACTTCATCTGGATGGGCCCCTACTGCCCGCAGTGGTTCGGCGCTCTGGGCAAGACGGCGGCGAAATACTTGATCTATAAGGATTGGAACCGGCATCCGCTCGGGGATCCGCGATGAACCTCGAAATCGATCAGGACGGGCTGTCGGGCGAGATCGAAGCGCTGGGCGCGATTTCCGCGGAGCCCGCGCCGGTGGTGACGCGTGTGGTCTTTACCGAGGCCGACCGGCGCGGCCGGGACTTCGTCAAACAGCTCTGCCGCGACGGCGGGCTTTCGCTGCACGAAGACGCCGTTGGAAACACTTTCGCGCGCTGGCCCGGCCAGGAACCGGACTTACCCGCAGTCGCCACCGGCTCGCACATCGACGCCATCCCCAATGCCGGACGTTTCGACGGAACCGTTGGCGTGCTGGGTGGGTTGGAAGCGATCCGCGCGCTGGCCCGCGCCGGTTTCCGCCCGCGGCGTTCCATCGAGCTGATCATCTTCACCGCGGAAGAGCCAACGCGTTTCGGCATCGGCTGCCTGGGAAGCCGGCTGCTGGCCGGTCTGCTGGACGCGTCCGCGGGCGCGCGCTTGAAAGATCGCGACGGCGTCACACTCGATGAGGCCCGGGCCGCCGCCGGCTTCACGGGCCCGCTCTCCAGCGTCCGTTTGCCTGCCGGTCACTATTCCGCATTCGTCGAGCTCCACATCGAACAAGGTCCTCTGCTCGAAAAGCGCCAGATCGGGCTCGGCGTGGTGACCGCCATTGCCGCGCCCGCCAGCCTGCGGGTCTGGATCGAAGGGGAAGGCGGCCACGCTGGCGGAGTTCTGATGCCCGCCCGTCATGATGCCTTTCTCGCCGCCGCGGAAATTGCGCTCGCCGTGGAGGCCGGCGCGCGCGCCACCGGCGCTATCGACACGGTCGCCACCGTCGGTGTCTGCGAGCTCTTCCCCGGAGCAGTCAACAGCATTCCCAGCCGCGTCCGTATCGAAATCGACGCGCGCGATATCGACCAAGCCCGCCGCGACTCCGTCCTCGAAACGATCGCCGAAGCGAGCGCCGAGGTGGCGGCCCGCCGCGGCGTCACGGTGCGGTGCGAAACGGTCAACGCTGATCCGCCCGCGCAGTGCGCGCCAGCCGTGGTGGCGGCGCTGGCCCAATCTTGCGATGCGCACGGCTTGCGATTCGACCTCATGATCAGCCGGGCCTACCACGACTCGCTGTTTCTCGCCCGCATCGCGCCCACGGCCATGCTGTTCATCCCCTGCCGGGCCGGCATCAGCCATCGCCCCGACGAATACGCCTCCCCCGAGGCTATCGCCCAGGGCGCCCTCGTTCTGGCCGAAGCGCTCGTGCGCCTTTCGGAGGCATAAGGCTCCGCCGTGTGCCGCGAGCGCGGGTCGCACGATTCCCACGCGGTGTAAGATAGCCCGTGTGACCGCGCCTGTCTCCACGCCACCTGCCAGCCAGCCGCATCGTTTCCGCTATGCCGTGCTGCTGGGTTCGCTCGCGGCCTTCGCGTCTCTTTCCATCGATATGTATCTGCCGGCCTTCCCGCAAATCGGGAGGGACTTCGGCGTGCCCATCGGTTCGGTCGAATTGACGCTGTCCGTGTTTCTGGCCGGCATGGCGTTGGGACAGTTGTTGCACGGCCCGCTGTCCGACCGCTACGGACGCCGGGTTCTGTTGCAGGCCGGCACCATGGTATTCGTGGCTTCGGCCGTGGGCTGCGCCGCGGCCGGATCAATCTACGCCCTGATGGCGTGGCGGCTGTTGATGGCTTTGGGCGGCTCGGCCGGACAGGCGGTGTCGCGGGCGATTGTTCGGGACTGGTTCCAGGAGCGCGATGCCGCGCGGTACTTTTCGCTGCTGCTTGGAATCACCGGAGTCGCGCCGATCCTGGCGCCGCTGATCGGCGGCCAGATCTTGGAGTACGCCGGCTGGAGAACCATCTTCGCCCTCCTGGCCGCCTTCGGCGCCGCATGCCTCGGGGCCACGACTTGGATTCTGCCCGAGTCGCATCCGCGCGAGCGCCGCAGCCAGACGGGGCTGGCCGAAGCCCTGCGCCTGTACGGACGCTTGCTCGCCGACACCCGCTTCCTGCCGCGGGTGGTGGCCTTGGGATTCGCCTATGGGGCCATGTTCTGCTACATCACCGGCGCCTCGGCCGTCTTCATCGAAGGCTACGGCATCTCGCCCCAACGCTTCGGCCTCTTCTTCGGAATCAATGCGTTCGGTTTGATCGGTTCGTCCCAGCTCAATCGCATCGTCTTGCGCCGCCACACACCGCGCCGGATTCTCACCGCCGCCTACACCCTGCTGGTCCTGCTGAGCGGCCTGCTGGCGGCCCTCGGCAACAGCCCCATCGGAGGGCTCTGGCTTTTCGCGGTGACCTTGTTCTGCTGCATTGCGCTCCTCGGATTCATTTATCCCAATGGCGCAGCGCTCAGCCTGTCCCACCTCGGAACCGCGGCCGGAAGCGCATCCGGCTTGTTCGGCCTGGCGCAGTTCGGCATCGGCAGCGCGGGCGGCGCCATGGTCAGCTCGCTGCACCTGCGCTCGCCGCTGCCCATGACGCTGCCGATGGCTGCGTTCTCCGCCACCGGCTACGCCATCCTGTGGCTGGCGCGGGGCCGTGCTCCGGCGGGCGTGCTCGATCCGGCTCCCGCTAAAGCCGATTGACAATTACGTCGCCTCACGCTATAGTTGGGCACAATGTAGCTGCCGGCTGCGTAGAACGCTGACGCCGCCCGGATTGAGGAGAGATGCATGTCCAACGTCCAGACGCCGTTGACGCCGGCCTTGTTCAACGTCCTGTTGGCTCTGTCCGACGGCGAGAAACACGGCTACGCCATCCTCAAAGAGGTGGAAGAGCATACTCGCGGTGAGGTCCAGCTCAGCACCGGCACGCTCTACGGCATCATCAAGCGACTGCTCGCCGACGGCCTCATCGCGGAGCTCCGCTCCCGCCCTGCCGTCGAAATGGACGACCAGCGCCGCCGCTATTACCGCCTCACCGAAGACGGCCGCCGCATGGCGGTGGCGGAGGCCGAGCGCATGGCCAAGGTGTTGGCGCGCGCCCGCGGCAAGCGTCTCATTCGCTCCTTCCGGTCCGCCTAGGAGGAAACCATGGGCACGCCGAAGCCATCTTTTCCGGAGCGTTTCTATTGCGCCTTGCTGCGCCTGCTTCCGTTCGACTTTCGCCGCGATTTCGGCGGCGAGATGGAAGAGACGTTTCGCCAACAGCACGATGCCGCCGCCCACGGGGGCGGCCGGATCGGCTTATTCCGCATGTGGTGGATCACCATCGCCGACATCTTTCGCATGGCGCCGCGGGAGCATCTCAGCGTCCTGGCGCAAGACTCGCGCTACGCGCTGCGCATGATGAGCCGCAACCTCGGGTTCACTCTGTCGGCGATCTCGATCCTCGGCCTGGGGATTGGCGCCAACACCGCCATCTTCAGCGTGGTCCGCTCGGTGCTGCTCAAACCATTGCCGTACTTGCAGGGTGACCGCCTGGTGGTCGTGCGGCAACCGGCCGTCAAGTTGGGATCTCCCAACATCGGCTTCTCACCCCTCGAACTGGCCGACTACCGGCAGCAGAGCCGCAGCCTGGCCGACCTGGTGGAGTATCACACCATGAACTTCACGCTGTTCGGCGGGAACGAACCCCATCGCGTGCAGACCGGCGTGGTCTCAGCCAACTTCTTCGATTTCCTGGGCGTGCAACCTTTGCTCGGCCGAACCTTCCGGGCGGACGACGACCGCCTCGGCGCACAGCCCGTCCTCATTCTCAGCTACGAGTTCTGGAAGAAGACCGAGGGAGGCGATCCGCGCATTCTCGGCAAGACCTACCAGATGAACGACAAGCCCCACATCGTGATCGGCGTGCTGCCGCCGATTCCGCAGTACCCCAACGAGAACGACGTCTACATGCCGTCTTCCGCGTGTCCCTTTCGGGCAAACCCGCAAACGATCGCCAACCGCAACGCCCACATGCTGAGCGTGTTTGGACGGCTGAGATCCGGCGTCACGCTCTACCGCTCCAATCAGGATGTCGCGCTGATCGCGCGACGATTGAAAGAGGAATATCCGAAGTTCTATCCCGACCGCCTGGGCTATACCGCCAACGCCTCCCTGCTGAGCGACGATCTGACGCGCGGCGCCCGGCCCCTGCTGCTGGTGCTGCTCGGCGCTGCGGCGTTCGTCCTCTTGATTGGCTGCGCCAATGTGGCCAACCTGATTCTGGCCCGCATGTCGCGCCGCGAACAGGAACTGGTCATTCGCACCGCCGTCGGTGCGGGCAGCGGCCGGCTGCTTCGGCAGTTGCTCACCGAGAGCTTCATCTTGGCGCTTTTCGCCGCCGGTGTCGGGATCCTGTTTGCCTTCGCCTGCGTTCATCCGCTGGCCACCGTCGCCGGCCAGCTCACGCCACGGGCGAGAGAAGTCGCGATCGATGGATGGGTCCTGGGTTTCGCCATCCTCTGCGCCACCGCCACCACCGTGGTGTTCGGTTCAGTCGCCGTTCTGTATTCGGGCGGCGACGTGGCGTCCGGCCTTAAAGAAGGCAGCCGCACCAGCGGGGAGCGCGGCCGTCATCTGCTGCGTAGCGCTTTGATCGCCGCCCAGGTGGCCTTTTCGTTTGTGCTCCTGATTGGGGCCGGCCTGATGGTCCGCAGCTTCGTCCGTCTGAGCCAGATTACTCCCGGTTTCGTTCCGCAGCATGTCTTCGCGGTTGGGTTCGATGCCAATTGGACCGCGTATGGCCATGACCCCGGCAAGACTCGAGCCCTCTCCCGCCGGCTCCTGGACGGCGTCCAGAATACGCCCGGCGTGATGGCCGCCGCCGTGGCCTCCAGTTTTCCGATGGACCCCGACCTCCGCGCCTTTGGCGGGCGCCCGCAACGCTTCCAAGTGGAAGGCGACCCGCGCGCCGAAAGCGACACCATCGCCGTACACTCCATTCGCATCGTCACTCCCGGATATTTCAAGACCCTGGGCATCCCGCTCGTCGCCGGCCGTCTGTTTCTCGATTCCGACCGGGAAACCAGCCCTGGCGTCGTCATCCTCAGCCGCACGCTCGCATCCCGCCGCTGGGGCCGCGAAGACCCCCTCGGCAAGCGCATCTCCTTCGATACCGGCGCTCACTGGCTGCAGATCGTCGGCATCGTCGGCGACACGCGGGAATTCGGTCCTGATCGGGACGCGCCGTTCCAGGCCTACGGCGTCATGGACCAGAATCCGGGCGCCGGGGCCTTGCTGGTGCGCGCCGCCGGAGATCCCGCCAGCCTGGCCGGACTGCTCCGCCATGTCGTGCATGAGTCCGACCCCACCAATGCCATCTACCATTTCGAAACCCTCGAACAGACCCGCGCCGATACCATCGCCTCGCCGCGCGCCATTACCCGCATGTTCAGTCTGTTCGCCGTGCTGGCGTTTCTCATCGCCGTGGCCGGGATCGTGTCCATGCTGGCGCTCTGGGTGCGGCAACGGACCCGTGAGATCGGGATCCGCGTCGCTCTGGGAGCCACTCCGCGTGACATCCTCGGCTCGGTCATTCGCCATGGAATGGCGCTGGTGGCCGTCGGTTTGGCGGTGGGGCTTGCCGGAGCCTTCGAATTGACCGGAGCCCTCAAGAAACTTCTCTTCGAAGTGCCGCCCACCGACGTCCTGACCTATGCGCTGATCTCGATCCTGCTGCTGGCCGCGGCGTTCATTGCGTGCTCGATTCCGGCCTACCGCGCCGCGCGCATCCAGCCGCAAGTGGCACTGCGCGGCGATTGATGCCCTCAGGAGCCTCCCGGTACTCGGCGGTACTCGGCGGCGTGTCAAGGCGTCGCCACCGGCATCCTGCTGTGTTACCATTCCGTTTTAATTAAGGGACCTTAATTAATTAACGGAGCGTTGCCGTGAAGATCTACGAAAGCAAGGACATTCGGAACGTCGGTGTGGTGGGCCACGGCGATTCCGGTAAGACCTCGCTCACCGCCGGGCTGCTGTTCGCCGCCGGAGCCACCAATCGGTTGCTTCGCGTGGACGAAGGCAACACCATCACGGATTTTGACGAGGAGGAGATCCAGCGCAAGATCACGATCTCGACGGCTATCGCCACCGCCGAATGGAAACGGGCCAAGGTCAACATCCTGGACACTCCGGGTTACAACATATTCATCAACGATACGCACGCGGCCCTGGCGGCCGCCGACTCCGCGCTGGTGGTGGTGGATGGAGTGGCGGGAGTTGAAGTGCAGACGGAGAAGGTCTGGGGATTCGCCGACGAAGACAAGCTTCCGCGCGCCGTCATCATTAACAAACTAGACCGCGAGCGCGCCGACTTCCAGCGCGCCCTCGAGAGCGTGCAGGAGACCTTTGGACGGACGGCAGTGCCCATCCAGATTCCCATCGGTTCGGAGCGCGACTTCAAAGGTGTGGTCGATTTAATCCGCATGAAAGCTTATACTTACGCCGCGGACGGAGACGGTAAGGGGAAGGAAGGGGACATCCCGGGAAACTTGGCCGACGCGGCGCAGAAGGCCCACGAGGCGTTGGTGGAGATGGTGGCGGAGGGCAACGACGCCCTCATGGAAGAGTTTTTTGATAAAGGCACTCTGCCTGTGGAACATATTGTTGACGGAGTGAAACAGGCGGTCCGGGAGATGCGGATTTTCCCGGTACTGTGCGCCTCCGGACTGCACAATATCGGGACCGACCTGATCCTCAATTTCATCGCGGAAGACCTGCCGGCGCCGTCTGAACGGGAAGGTGTGGCCGCTACACTGGATGGGAAGGAAGTGTTGCGAAAAATTGAGGAAAAAGGTCAAGCTTCCCTATATGTCTTTAAGACAACTGCCGATCCATTTGCCGGAAGGATCACCTTCTTTAAGGTGATCACTGGAATTGTGAAAAACGACGCCAACCTGCAGAACGTGACACGGAGTACCACCGAGCGACTGGCGCATCTGAGCAGCCCGCAGGGCAAGACTCTGCAGCCGGTGACCGAATTGCATGCAGGAGACCTGGGCGCCGTGGCCAAGTTGAGAGATACGTTGACCGGTGACACGCAGGCCGACAAGGGGCTGAACATCGCTTATCAGCAAGTGAAGCTTCCCGAGCCGTCGATCGCCTTCGCGATCGAAGCCAAATCCCGCAACGATGAGGACCGGATGGGCAACGCCGTCCACCGGATCCTGGAGGAAGACCAGTCGCTCCGATTCTACCGGGATCCCCAGACCCGGGAGTTTCTCTTAGCCGGTTCTGGTCAGCAGCATGTGGAAATCGTGGTCAGCCGGCTTAAGAAGCGCTATGGGGTCGATGTGACCCTCAAGGCCCCGAAAATCCCGTACCGGGAGACGATTCGGGGAACGGCCGACGTTCAAGGCCGCCACAAGAAGCAGACGGGCGGTCACGGTCAGTTCGGAGACTGTTGGATCAAGATGGAGCCTCTCCCCCGAGGCGCGAAGTTCCAGTTCGCGAATGAGATTTTTGGCGGGGCGATTCCCAAGAACTTCATTCCGGCTGTGGAAAAGGGCATCGTGGAAGCGGCCGAGAACGGCTTCCTGGCTGGCTACCCCATGGTGGATTTCAAGGTTACGGTTTATGACGGATCCTACCACGATGTGGATTCTTCCGAACTCGCCTTCAAACTGGCTGCCCGGAAGGCCTTTAAGGCCGCCATGCAGCAGGCCAAGCCGGCACTGCTGGAGCCGGTGATGAATGTGGAAATCCAGGCTCCGGTCGAGTACGCCGGGGACCTGATGGGCGATCTGAACGGTCGCCGGGGACGTATTTCCGGCATGGAAACCAAAGGAAACACACAGTTTATCCGAGCCCAAGTGCCCATGGCCGAAATGTTGAATTATCAGAACGATTTGACCGCCATGACCCAAGGCCGGGCTTCCTTCACCATGGAATTCGACCACTACGACTATGTGCCGCAATTGCAAGCAGATAAGATCATTTCGGCGGCTCGCGCGGCGAAGACCGGCGAGGAGGAAGAAGAGGAATAGGGAAGGGGCTAAACCTGGGTGGTAGTGCTGGGTGGTGGACCGGTACCCCAGGGTTATCCCCCAAAGGAACTGTTGCACGGGTTACAAGGCCTGTAGTAGCCTGTAAAAGGTCCGTACGGGCAGTCGCCCTTGGAAGTGCCTCTGTTTTCAGTAGTTCGGTATCCTATGGACGATCGAACGAAGCGGTTTTCCTCCGTTCTGGTGCTAGCCATCGCGCTGACTGCGGCAGGCTGCGGCTATACGCAGCAGTCCAAGTTTCAGACTTCCTTCCTGCCTCCCGCGCCTCGACCATCCGCACTGGCCTCCCTCGAGATTGCCGAACCGCCGATCCTTCAAACCAATCCGTACCTGCAGGATGTTCCGTTTCTCAGCACGAACCCGTTTCTAACCAAGCCGTCCCGCGCCGATGCTCTCCAACAGCGCGCCGAGCAGGCGTTTCAACTCGGCAAGGCCGCCTATCAGGCAGACGACATCGCCACCGCCCGTCAGCAATTCGATAACGCTGTGGATTTGATGTTTGAGGCTACCGGACAGATCCCGTCCGATCACCAGGAATACGAGCGACGGCTGGAGGAAATGGTCGATTCCATACATCGGTTTGACTTGGCCGGCATGGGCGCCTCGGTCGCGATCGAGGACGTACCGTTTGAGAAGGCCCCTCTGGAGGACATCCTGGAGATGACCTTCCCCGTCGATCCGCGGCTCAAGGACAAGGTCCGAGAGCAGGTAGCGGCCACGGTATCGCAGCTGCCCTTGACCGTGACGGACCCCGTGCTGGGATATATCCACTACTTCTCGGGCCGCGGCCATAAGACGCTGGTCGCCGCCACCCAGCGCTCAGGGCGGTATCGGCCCATGATTCAACGGGTGCTGGCCGAAGAGGGAGTGCCGCAGGAACTCATTCATCTAGCCCAAGCCGAGTCCGGTTTCATCCCCCGGGCCATGTCGCGGAAAGCGGCTGGCGGGATGTGGCAGTTTCTAAAATGGCGGGGACAGCAGTACGGTTTGATGCAGACGCGTTACACCGATGACCGGATGGACCCTGAGAAGGCCACACGGGCTGCCGCTCACCACCTCCACGACCTGTATAACGAGTTTGGCGACTGGTACCTGGCCATCGCCGCTTACAACTGCGGCCCCGGGACAGTGGAGAAGGCGGTCGAGCGGACCGGTTACGCCGATTTTTGGGAACTGCGGAACAGCGGCGCGCTGCCTGCCGAGACCACCAATTACGTGCCCATCATCCTGGCGATGACCATCATGGAAAAGAACAGCGCGGAATATGGGCTGGATGGGATTCCGTTGGATCCGCCTCTTGCATATGACACGGTGGATATAACCGCTACGACCAGCATGGCGCTGATTTCGGACCTTACCGATACTCCGGCTCCGGAACTGCTGGCGTTGAACCCTGCCATCCTGAGGAACGTGGTGGTGCAAGGGTATGCTCTGCATGTACCCAAGGGCAAGGGGAGCCCATTGACGGCTGCGCTCCAGCTGATTCCGGCCGATCGACGCGCGTCGTGGCGGATTCACCGTGTAGTGACCGGGGAAACGCTGGCCTCCATCGGCAAACGATTTGGGGTCCCCTCCGGCAGCATCGTGTCGGCGAACGGATTGCGCAAAGCGGAGGCGGAAGAAGGCGATTGGCTGATGATTCCGGCGGCCCTGCGATCCGAAACACCCGTCCGCCACGCCGCGACACAGGGGGCGGCCGTGCGCCGGCACACCGCACGGCGCCATGCTCCCGCGAAGACCGCCTTGAAATCCAAAACACCCGCCAAACCGGTCCGCACGGCCTCTGACACACTCATCAGAACCGCTCAGCGATAGCTGGCGACGAATTTTTGCCAGCGCAGTCTTTTCGCTATTGCCTGGCTCTCAAAAAGGAGTATGCTATGGGTGATTGTGCCCTGACTACAGGAGGCTTACTGAATGTTTGATAGGCTGACACTCGCACCGCCGAGCGAAGACGAGATGGAAGACTTCCACGATTACGACGACGAAGAACACTCGGAACTGGACTCGAAACTCGACGAATTCGAAGAGGAAGAAGAGGACGATGAAGAGGAGGAAGCGATTTTAGTGCCGCCACTCGGGGCTCCGCCCATGGCGCCCTCCGAGCCTCAGCCGATGGCGCAACCAAGCGCTCCTCTCAAAAAGCCCGTCAAGAAGGCCTCGGCGCCCAAAGCCAAGAAGGTTGCGGTCAAGAAGGCCGTTAAGAAAGCAGCCAAAAAGGCTCCTGCGAAGAAGGCGGCGAAGCGGGCTCCCTCAAAGAAGGCAGCCAAGAAGGCTCCCGCGAAAAAGGCGGCGAAGCGGGCTCCCGCGAAAAAGGCCGCGAAGAAGGCTCCGGCCAAGAAAGCCTCCAAAAAGGCCAGCGCGGGCAAGAAGGGCGCGAAGAAGAAGAAGTAAGCAGGTTCAGCGCATCCAATCTCACAGGGGCGCCGCCGGGAGAACCGGTGGACGCCCCTGCTTCGATTACGCCTCTTTCTTCACAACGCGCCGGCAACGCTCAAAGAGATCCAGCAGGGCTTCGGTATGTTCCTCGATTGAGCGCGCCACCGGTTTTCCGGAAAATCCCGCGGCAGATTGCGATGCCCGGCCGTAGCCAGTCGTTACGGCGACAAACTTCATGAGTTCGAGAGCAACTTCGTCCGGGCTTCGGCCGGGGCCGGACGCGGTTTCAGGCACGCTGACATTGGGTGGTTCTGGTTCCGCCATGGGTAACTGGTTCCTCCGTATGCTAAAACTCTAGTGTAACTGAGGCCGGGACCGGTCCAGAAGGTTGATCGCCGGGCTTCGATGCTGCTCTGATGCCGCTCAATGCCGTTCGGCATGTGCGAAAGATGCGAGGGGGCGCCCAGGCACACTTGCTGGAGGCGGACGACGGCCATTGGTACGTCGTCAAATTTCGCAATAACCCCCAGCACCGCCGTGTGCTCGTCAACGAAGTGTTGTCGGCTGCTTTCCTGGAATATTTGAAAATTGCCGTCCCAGAGACCGCGCTGATTCAGATGACGCCGGCGTTTCTGGGCGCCAATCCGGAGATTTACCTGCAAATCGGGACGCGGCGCATCGAAATCGAGCCCGGCTGGCATTTTGGCTCCCGGTATCCAGGAGACCCAGACCGTTTCGCGGTCTACGATTTCCTGCCGGACACGCTTCTTGCGCAAGTGGTAAACCAAGAGGACTTCCGGGCCATCCTAGTCTTCGACAAGTGGGCCGCGAACGCAGACGGCCGCCAGTGTGTGTTCTATCGGGCTCTGGTGCGGGAAGCGGCAGCTGGAAGCAGCGCCGTCCGGCCGCGTCCGGGCTTCGTGGCCCGGATGATCGATCACGGGTATACGTTCAACGGACCGCATTGGGACTTCCCGGAATCGCCGCTGCAAGGCCTGTACGCGCGTCGCCAGGTCTACGAGAGCGTCCGATCTCTCGATGACTTTCAGCCTTGGCTGGACCAGGTGATCCATTTCCCGGAGGAAGTCATCGACCGGGCGTGGAAGCGGCTTCCGGCGGAATGGACCGACGGAGAAGACGCGGCGTTGGAACGGATGCTGGAACAGCTATGGGAACGCCGCCAGCGCCTTCCGGAGCTGATTACGGCCTGCCGGGAAGCGCGGACGAACCCGTTCCCGAACTGGCGATGATCCCTTGGGCTACGCGCTGAGCCGTGCCGGGCGCCATCAGAATCCCGTTGCGGTAGTGGCCGTAGGCCAGCCAAACGGCCGTATTCGCCGCCCGTCCAAGGGCCAGTCGGCCATCGACCGCCGGGCGAAAGCCCACCCATCTCTGTGACGCCAGCAAGCCCGTCACCGCGGGCAAAAGCTCCGAAGCACGGGCATGAATGTCGGCAAGGATGGCGGGGTCCAGAGTCCGGTCGAAGCCCACCTGTTCGGAAGAAGTGCCGGCAACGGTGAATCCGCTATTCCGCTGCAGCAGATACGTGTGCCCCCGGCGCAGTAGCGGGCCGAGGGAATGGGGGGCGAGCGGGTATCCGATCAGGTGGCCGCGAACCGGAAACGCGCGAGGCAGGGTTTGGCCCTCGACCGCGATCTGACTGCTCCAGGCGCCGGCGGCAATGACGGCAGCCGGCGCTTCGAAAACCGCCGCCGCGGTCTCCATTCGAACGGCGCCGGCGTGAGGCCGGATGGCGGTCACGCGCACACCCTCGCGGATTTCCACACCGTGAGCGAGACAGGCGGCGCGCAGAGCGGTCATCATGTCGCGCGGATCGACCACCGCGTCCTGGGGATAAAAGAGGGCGCCGGCGACATCCTGGCGGGCCAGGGGAGCATGCTGACGGAGTTCACTTCGTGTGAGAGGACAGGAGGGAATGCCGAAGGCCGCCTGGCGCTGGCCGCGAGCTTCCAACTCGGTCCACTCTGTGCCGGAAAGGGCGAGTTCGATGGCACCGAGGCGCTGAAAATCGATCCGGCAGCCGGACTCCTCTTCGAGTTCGGCCACGAACGCGGGGTAGAGGTGCAGGCTCTCGAGGGCGAGGTCGTTCCACGGCAAACGTTCGTCGATCTCCCCGCCCGGGGCCAGCATTCCGGCGCCAGCCGAACTAGCCTCGGCACCCATGCGGCCGGCATCGACCAAGAGCACGCGCAGACCCTGCTGAGCCAGCCGCCACGCGATGGAACTGCCGATGATGCCGGCACCGGCGATGATGGTATCGAAGGCCATCTCTTCCATCCTAAGCCTGTCACACGATAGAGCCCGGGCAAACCGGACGGTGGAAGTCTACGGGGACGCCGGCTCGCTCCAAAGGGCCAGAACGCTGGCGAAGGAAGTATAGGCCGGGCGTCCAAACAGAACGAATACGGCTTCACGGACCGTTCCCCCCGGCTTGCCCAGGTGGTCTGCCACCTCCCGGAGGGCGATTTCGGCGGCCTCCTGGACCGGATAGCCGTAGACGCCCGTGCTGATGGCCGGGAACGTGATGGTCCGGACGCCGTACTCCTCAGCCAAATCGAGACACTTACGGTAGCAGGACGCCAGCAACTCCGGCTCACCGTGCCGGCCGTCACGGTAAACCGGGCCTACGGCATGAAAGACAAACTTCGCCGGAAGTTTCCCTGCCCCGGTAACCACGGCACTGCCGGTGGGGCAGTGGCCCTGGCGGCTGCGAATCTGGTCCAGTTCGCGCATGATCTCACTGCCGCCGGATCGATGGATGGCCCCATCCACACCGCCGCCGCCCGCCAGCGCCGAGTTGGCCGCATTGACAATGGCGTCGGCCGGAACCCCCGTGATGTCCCCTTCCCGCAGTGTCAGTTTTCTTCCTGTCGCACTCGTCCATTCCATACCATCTATTACAATCGATGGTGACTACCCATGAGGAACCGGTTCGGTCTCGCCTTCGGTATCGGTCTGGCCGCGATCGCCATCGCCGTGGCCGGCATTTACTACATGCAGCGCGGCGCACACGTCGAGCTGACCGGCCGCTTCCTGAAGGTGCGCCTCGCACCGCTCGATGAGCACAGCTCGGTGGCGGTGGTGGACTTCCGCTTCACCAACCCGTCCGACTATGCCTTCGTGGTGCGCAGCGTCACGGTGGTGCTTGAGGATGCCTCGGACGCGAGCGCCGACGGCTCGTCGGTTTCCGAAACCGATACCGCCCGGCTGTTTGAGGGCGTCCCACTGTTGGGGCAGAAGTACAACCAGACCCTGATCGCGCTCGACAAGATCGCGCCACACGCTTCGGAGGACCGCATGATCGCCTCACGCTTCGAATTCCCGGAATCCATGCTGGAAAAGCGGAAACGGTTCACGATCCGGATCGACGAAGTGGACGGCGGGGTGTCGGAGATCCGGGAGAAGTAGAAGATTCACCGCCGCAACACCGCATCGTGCGGGTCGAGCGCCACCTTCAAAGGCGCCTGGCGCAGGGAAACTGTGAAGGTTACCGGCTCATTGGAGGAGCGCACCCATCGGGTGATGGTCTGGCCGCGCGGCATTTGAATCTCTACCGGTGTCAGAGTGTTGAAATCGTCGCTGACATCGGATTGCGTTATAGTGCCGACGAGCCGCATCGCGGGGGCTTTCCCTTTGAGCGTGTAACTTAGCTTGAGCGTCGGAATCCCGGTGCCATAGACCCACTGATCGAAGAATCCCTCGAGTTGGGGGTCATCGGACTTGGGAGGAAGGAACTCCGCGGCCAGGAGGCGAAAGTCCTCGGTACTGATCTCGCGGCGCCCGAAACGTTTCACGATTTCCGTAAGCATGGCCAGGAACCGGTCATCCCCCATGCGGCGGCGAAGCATCTGCAGAATCCAGGAACCTTTGCCGTAGGTAATGGTGCGCCATGCTCGCGGGTCCACGGAACTTTCCAGGCGGGTGCCTAGCACAATGGGTCCGGCGGCGTCGATGGGTTTCCCGTTTTCGCTCTTCGCCAATAAGGCTACGCGGTAGTTCTCCATCAGCACTTCCAACTCACGCGGCCCCCGCGTCTTTTCCAGGTAGAGCAGAGCGGAGTAGTTGGCGAGGGCCTCCATGAGCCAATCGTCACGATAGGTCGCGCTGGAGACGAGGCCTCCCCACCATTGATGGGCGGTCTCGTGGGCTTGCAGGAGGTCGTCGAAAAAGAGCGCGTCCGGCGGCGACAGCCGCTCTTGCGCGGGATTGACATAGGAACGCGTGGAAAGGTAGATCAGGCCGGGAAAACCCTGGCCGAACGTTCCAGGAATGGGAGAAACCGTGAGATGCCTCAGGGTGGGCGGACCGAACCTGGTGGCCATAAACTCCAGCGCCGAAGCGACGTCGTTGGCGAGGGTCTGCAGGCGAGCCAACGGGTCAGCCGGCGATGGATCGGACTGAGGAAGCTCCAGTTGGGTGGCTCGCGCGTTGCGACGGCCGGGCAGGGTCAGGGGAAGCTGAGGAAACTCCCTCCGGGGCTGCAGCGCGGGTTCCAGGGCGCGATTGGCGCAGACGTCCACCACATATCCGCCGCGCTCGACCCGGGCATGGGCATAGTTGCCGAGATTGAATCCGGCCATGCTGATGGGTGACGCCGGACGGCGCCGCGTGATCCGCCACTCTCCCACCGTGCGGTCTTCGATGACATCACCGGGCGTCACCAGTTCGAGGTCGTGCGGGTACCGAAACGTCAAGTCGAAGGTGGTAGCCACCAGTCCGAGCGAGGGGTACCAGTTCCCCCGAGCGGTGACCGAGAAGACGCGGTCTCCGGTCTGCTCGATGATTTTGCCGGCGTGATGGAATTCGAAGTCATAGTCGATGCCGGGGCGCAGGGGCTCGGGCGGCACCACCAGAAAGGGAGCGTTCTCGCCGCGGCTGTCGCCGAGCCCCTCCGTTTCGCCTTGGAGCACTTCCGCCGGTCTTCCATCCACAGTGACCTGACTGACCGTCATGGCGCGGGCAACTTCGAAGGGCACGGCCCCTACACCAGCGCTCGAGGTTTTGACCTTCACCCGGGTGACCGCAGTCAGGTTGAGGTCGGGCTCCACGGTGGCTTCGATGCGATAGTCGCTTAACTCCCAATGCAAACGTTCGGGCGCGGCCCCGGTCCGGGCCGATCGCGAGGGGAAGTGGGTCCACATGTCGAAGACCGTGCGGTTGTTTCGCTGTGCCATCTGCCCGGCCGAGATCTGGTCGGGGTTTTCCGGATCGTAAGCCATGTCGAAGTTGCCGAGCCGCGACGTCTGAAAAACGGCGGTCAGCAGGTCGGGCTTGTGCGCGCCGCCGTTCAGCAGATCCAAGATCAGACGGGTGAGATATCCGGCGCCGATGTTGCGCAAGACCGAGGTCCACTGCCCTTCCAACAACGCGCCCACCTCCGGCGTTTTGCGATTGCCGGGGTTGTTTCGTATTTGCGCCAGCAGCGCCTGGTACACATCGCCGGTGAAATAAAAGACCGCGTTTTGGAAATGCTCCTCAAGGTTGGGCGCCCCGGCATAGCTGGCGAGGGAACGGCGTTCCGCGAGGCTGGGCGGGAGGAGGAGCACCTCGCCGTCCCCGTTTTCAACGTCGGTGGTAAAGACGGCGGCGATGGGGCGGCCGGCCACGGGTTGGCTAAAGATCAGGTATCCGTCCGTGAGATAGATACGGACGTCCTCCCGGGTCAGGGTGAGGTCACGGACGCGGTAACACTCGTTGGGGTCCAGGCGGTTGTCGTGGATGGCACGCGCCAGGTCGGCAGCCGGACCCGCGGCCAGCGGAAGGGTTCCGAGAAACAATAGCCAGGCGAGCCGGCGCATAACCTCAGTCTATAGTCTACTGCCGGGTGAGGCGGGCGGCATGATCCGCACACCCGGTGCCGGCACAATGGGCATCCGCCGCAAAGGCCCCTGTTAAAATACGGTTAGCTTACAGGAGACGGCCGGTGCGATTCGTAACGTTTCAGCGAGACAGCTACACGGAGCCCGGTGTGTGGTGGAATGACGAAATTCTCGGGATCCGCGGCGCGGGCTTCACCGATATCCTGCAAGTGATCGGCGGCGGGGCCGACGCGCTGGATCGGGTGCGGCGGTGGATCTACCATCCGCCGAACAGCGAGCGGTTCGACCCGGCCAAGATTAAGCTCATCGCACCGGTCCCGCGCCCGCCCAAGCTGATCTGCATTGGGCTGAATTACCGCGACCATGCCGCCGAAGCCAAAGCGCAGCTTCCCGAAGTGCCCACGGTCTTCGCGAAATTTCACACGGCCGTGACCGGCCCGGGGCACCCGATCGTGCTTCCCAAGAACTCGACCAAACCCGATTACGAGGCGGAATTCGCAGTGGTGATCGGCCGGGGCGGCCGCCACATTCCCGAAGCCCGCTGGCGCGAGCACGTCTTCGGCTACACCATCATGAACGATGTCAGCGCGCGCGATTTCCAGAACGCCACCTCGCAGTGGATGATGGGAAAAACGTTCGACACGTTCGCGCCCCTCGGGCCGGCGGTCGTCAGCGCGGACGAGATCGATGACCCGCACAGCCTGGACATCTCGCTGACCCTCAGCGGCGAAGTCCTACAGAGCTCCAACACGCGGAACCTGATCTTCGGCGTTCCGAAGCTGATCGCGTACCTGTCGAGCGTGTTCACTCTGGAGCCCGGGGATATCATCGCCACGGGCACGCCGGCCGGCGTAGGCTTCGCGCGTCGCCCGCCGCGCTGGCTGCGGCCGGGCGACGAATGCCGGGTCCGAATCGGCAAGATCGGCGAACTGGTGAATCCCGTGGTGGCCGAAGCCTAACCGCGTCCGGAGGAAACACCGTCAAGGCCGGTTATCATGGAAGCATGCGACTGACGGGCGCCGCACTGCTTGGGCTGGCTGTCGCTTTCGCGGCGTGGGCGGGCGGCTTGCCGCAATTCTCGCTCAAGGATACCGCAGGCCGCACGCACACGTCTTCGGAATGGGCCGCGCAGCGTGCGGTGGTTCTATTCTTTGCCGCCACCGACTGCCCGCTCGCCAACGGCTACGTTCCCGAGATGAATCGCATCCAGCAGGCCTATCGAGCGCGCGGTGTCGCGTTCTATGCGGTGCAGGGCGATGCGACCGTCGCGGCGGCCGAAGTGGTGCGGCATGCGAAGGAGTTCGGGTATACGTTCCCGTACCTATTCGACCCCCAAGAGTCGCTGGCCACGTATACCGGCGCCACGACAGTGCCCGAGGTCGGGGTGCTTTCGCCGCGCGGCGAACTGCTCTACCTGGGACGAATCGACAACCGGCAGGAGGATTTCGGGAAGCAGCGCCCGCAGGCCACCGAACGGGACTTGCGCGAAGCGTTGGATGCGGTGCTGAGCGGCAAACCCGTGGCGCGCCCGCGAACGAAGACCCTCGGCTGCGCGATCGTCAGGAAGAACTGAACTCAGCGCGTCACAGGGTCCTGCGGCTTGGCGTCTTCTTCGTGGCCGTTGCCGGTCGCCACTTCCTTCAGCACATCGTCCACCACTTCGGGGGAGCGATCGGAATGCAGCTCCGCGCTCATGCGGCGCAGAGCCACGCCGATGATGTCGCGGTGGTGCAACTTGGAGCCGGGCCCCATGGCGCTCAGCTCCAGCCATAGGCGGTGCGCCAGGTCGATGTCCTCCGGCCAGAGGCGCGGCGGATGCGGTCCCAGGTTGAAGAAGACGATGTCCTTTTGGTTTTCGAGGACGATTTCCAGCGAGAGCGACGGACGCGGCTCGGGCAGTTGCTCCCAATAGTGACCGACCTGCGCGCCCTGCTCCGACGGCGTCAGCTTGGGCGATAAACCCATGACGATGCGCGCCGACTGCAGCCGGGCCGCCGTCTGGACCACCGCCTCGTAGGGATCCGTCCCCGGCACCACCATTAATTCCACGTGCTTGCCCGCTTTCTCCGCCAGCGTCACCACTTTGGTGAAGACCGCCGTTTCATCGGCCGCGAAAATCTGGTCGGTGCTTAGGGCGTGCTCGCCGGAGCCAGCCTGGGTTACGCCGCGCACCGACAACACGACGATATCCTGTTTGCGGGTATCGGTCTTGCGAAGGATCCGGTCCAGATGCTGCAGGCGGTTGGGATTGCGCACGGCTACCAGAACGTTGCTCGGACGCACGTGCACGGTATCGGCGCTGAGATCGGCGCGAGCATCCACCCGGAATTTTTCCAGTTCGTGGCCGTGACCTTTCTTTTGTTTGCGATTGTAGATTTCGGAAAGCTCGAACACGAGGAAGAACGCTACCGTGAAAGTGAGCCCCGAGATCGTGGCTACCTTCTTGGTGAGCACGTTCACAATCGCCATGGAAAACAACGACAGAGTGATGAGCGCCAGGCCGACCGGGATTTCGACTCCGCGGATGTGAAAATTCAGAGGCACCTTCCACTCGCGGTTTTCCGGTTGTTTATAACGCAGCACCAACACCGAAAGCGCCTTCATGGAAAAGCTCCACACCACACCGAAGGCGTAGGCCTCGCCCAGGACGTAGATATCGCCGCGGCTGACGACAATAGTGATCAGCTGCAGCAGCACCACTAGGTTGATGAGTCGCGACGAGGTGCCGAATTTGTGATGTGGATGTCGGAACCAGTCGGGCAGAACACCGTCCTCGGCCACACGGTTGAGCACGCCGTTGGAGCCGATGATGGCGGTGTTCACTGCGCCCGCCAGGATCAGAGTGCCTACCAGGACGACGAACCCGTGGAACAGCAGCTTCAGCGAGTCCGGCCCGATCAGGTACATGGCGATTCCGCCGATGAGGTTGTCGAGGACGTTCTTGCGGGCGGAGTCGGGGATGATCATCACGGCGAAGAACGAGACCAGCGAGGTGAACAGCATGCTGTACAGGAAAATCACCATGCCGGCGCGTTCCAGGTTCTTCAGCTTGGGATGCGCCACCTCGCGGTACACCTGGGCCATGGTTTCGAATCCGCTCATCGCCAGGAGGGAATGGCCGAGGCCGATCATGACCGCAATCAGCGTAATCGACGGGGCCACGGTGCCCTTCAGCCAGCCGAGCGCGTCGTCGCTGAAATGGAGGTTGGCGGGGATCGGCAGCGGCACCGGGTTGTAGCCGTTCTTCAAGATCGTGGCCAAACACCAGACGATTAGAATCACCACCATCACGGTAGTGATCTGCATGATGCGCAGGGCTTTCTCGCTCGATTCGTGCAGCCCGATGATATTCTTCCGCCAGAAGTACAGCGTCACCACGGCCGCGAATAGGGCCGCGAAGTACTGTGCGTTCACGTGCACGCCCGAAAGGTGCAGCTTTTCCCCCGTCTCGTTGATGAGGCCGCCCAGATACAGGCCCGCGCTGACGCCGCTGATGGGGCCGGTGAGCACGTAATCGAACATCAGGGCCGAAACCGAGAATTTCGCCAGCGTACCGCCCATGGCCTCGTGCACCACGCGATACACGCCGCCGCGCACGAACATCGAACAGCTTTCGATGTAAATGGCGCGCACGGAGTAGGAAAACAGCATGATCGCCAGGATGAACCAAGGCGCCGCTTTTCCGATGGCGGTTTCGGCGATGCCCCCGACGTAGTACGCAGAGGACGCCAGATCGCTGAGAACAATGGCTGCCGCCCGCCAGAAGGAGATGAACGACAGCATCACGGTGGTGGCCACCACCACCTTGACGGCGCCGGGCCGTTGCTCTAATGTCACAGAAACCTCTCCTCGATCACCATCGCGGTGACTCTCAAATGCGCCTGCGAGGTTAGCTGACGGGCTAGAGCTTGAAAGTACTCCGTCCTGTTCGGACTGCGCCCCAAGACTGGGTCCCCCGCCTCCGGGTAGAGCTCGGCACCAACATATTAGCATAGGGGTGATGGAATCGGAGACGCTGGCCCGCTCGATCGTCGCCGCTCTGCGAAACTCGGGACACAAGGCATATCTGGTGGGCGGCTGTGTGCGCGATGTGCTACTCAGCCGCCAGCCCAAGGACTTCGATATTGCCACAGACGCCCCGCCGGAGCGGATTCTGGCGCTCTTCCCGGGCTCTGGCTGCGTCGGCGCGCACTTCGGCGTAGTTCTGGTGCGCAACGGTTCCGATCAGGTGGAGGTGGCCACCTTCCGCAGCGACCGGGACTATGCCGACGGCCGGCGGCCCACCAGCGTTCATTTCGAGACCGATCCGCGCGAAGACGCGCTGCGCCGCGATTTCACCATCAACGGCCTCATGATGGATCCGGAAACCGGCGAAGTGCTGGATTTTGTGGGCGGCCGGGCGGACCTGGAACGCCGCCTCGTGCGCGCCATCGGCGATCCGGAAGCGCGTTTTCGTGAAGACCATCTGCGGCTGCTGCGGGCCATCCGCTTCGCCGCGCGTCTGAACTTCGCGATCGACCCGGCCACTTTCGACGCCATCCGCCGCCAGCATGCGCTGATCCGCACGGTGTCGGCGGAGCGAGTGCGCGACGAGTTGGCGCGGATTTTGACCGAAGGCGGCGCGCGCCGCGGCTTCGAACTCCTGGACGCCACCGGAATGCTGGACGACCTGCTGCCGGAGGTGGCGGCCATGAAGGGCGTGGCGCAGCCGCCTGAATTCCATCCCGAAGGCGACGTCTGGGTGCACACGCTGCTGCTGCTCGACAGGCTGGACCGCGCGTCCGCGACGCTGGCGTGGGGAGCTCTGTTGCACGACGTCGGCAAGCCCTCGACCTTTCGCGTCGCCGACCGCATTCGCTTTGACGGCCATGTCGAACAGGGTGTGCGCCTGGCGCACGGCATTCTCGACCGGCTCCGGTGTTCCCGCCAGGCCACCGAACAGGTGGAAGCGCTGGTGGAACACCACATGCGGTTTAAGGACGTTCCCCGCATGAAAGAGAGCACTCTCAAGCGCTTCCTGCGGCTGCCGAAGTTCGATGAACACCTGGAACTGCACCGCCTGGACTGCCTGGCCAGCCACGGGCAGCTCGACACCTATGAACTCGTGCGGCGCAAACTGGCCGAGCTTCCCATCGAGCAACTCAAACCCGAGCCGCTGGTCACCGGCGCCGATCTGATTGCGGAAGGCTACACGCCAGGGCCGCGGTTTTCCGAGATTCTTCGGGCGGTGGAAGATGGGCAATTAGAAGGCCGGCTGGCCAGCCGCGAAGAAGCTATCGAGTTTGTGCGGCGGGAATTTCCGAGGTAGCGTCGATCGCGGAAGACCGGGGTGATCTGCACCCCGCGCGAGGCCTGGAGCCTTACGCCACCCGCTACTCTTCGCGCAGCACCTGCATGGGCTCGACTCGCGCGGCGCGGGCGGCGGGCAGCAGGGAAGCCAACGCGCTGGTCAGCAGCACCAGCAGCGCGACGCCGGTAAAGGTGGCCGCATCTGACGCCGCGATGCCATAGAGCATCCCGGCCAGCACGCGCGAGAAAGCGGCCGCCAGCGCCAGGCCGGCGATGCAGCCCAGCGCCGACGCCCGCAGTCCTTCCTTCAGAAATTGAGTCGCGATCTGGCCGCGCATCGCGCCGACCGCGAGCCGCAGTCCGACCTCGCGCCGGCGCACGTTGACGACGTAACTGAGCGTGCCGTACAGGCCGATACAGGCCAGTGATACCGCGGTTAAGGCGAAGAAGCTGAGCAGCGTAGTGCGCATGCGATTCTCCGCGAAGGCATCGTGAAGATGCTCTTCCAGCGGCATCACCTCATACATCGAGCGCCCGGGCTCCACCTGGTGGATCGTGCGGCGGACCGTCTCCGCCATGGCCATCGGCTCGGCGAGCGTCCGAATGAGGAAGGCCGGGCTGGGAACCGGCGCGTTGTTGCACCAGTATACGGTGGGTGCCGGCTCGTGCTGGAGACCGTCCTCACGAACGTCCGCAACGATGCCACGAATTTCCGAAGGCCCCATGTAGGGATTGGCCGGCACGGCCTGGAGGTGATTGCCGATCACGGTTCGGCCCGTCAAATACGTATCGGCGAAGCTCCGGTTGACCACGACTGCCTCAACCTGCGTCTCGCGGCACGGCTCGCCCGCCAGCAGTGGAATATGCATGGTTGCGAAGTAGCCGGCGGACACCACCCGGCCCCTGGCCGTAATCCTCCGGTTCGGATCGGGCTGCCCTTCGATGACTCGAAATTCCACCGGATTGCCAAACGGGATGCCCGGCAAGGCCACGGAGGTCGCGGCATTTTCGACGCCCGGCGTGCTTCGCAACGCTTCCAGGTCGCGGTCGACACGCTGGCGCAGCCCCTTCAGATCGCTGGTCTCCGCCCAAGTGGCGCTGATGCGAAGGCTGAGCACGCGCGAGGGATCGAAACCGGGAGATACGCGGCCAAGCGCCTGAAAGCTGCGCAGCAGAAGGCCGGCGCCCACCAGCAGAGTCACAGCCAGCGCCACCTGCACGCCCACCAGGATCCACTGCAGCGGATGACGGCCTGACACCTGCGTGCGGCTGCTTTCGGCCAGCGCCCCGGACAGCCTGCGCCGCGTGCCGCGGAGCGCGGGAAATAGCCCGCACAGCAAGCTGGTAAGCAGCGCGCAGGCCAGCGTGTACACCACCAGCCGCCCATCGAGCCGGATTTCTTCCACTCGGGGCAGATCCTTCGACAAGACCCGGAACACCTCCGAGGCCGCGCCGGCCAATGCCAGGGCCACCGCCGAGCCGGCAACCGCCAGCACCAAGACCTCGGTCAGCAACTGGATCACGATAGAGGCGCGCGTGGCGCCTAGCGCATAGCGGATCGAGATCTCGCGCTGCCGCTCCGCCGTGCGCGCCAGCAGCAAGGCGGCGATGTTGGTGCAGGCGATCATCAGCAGGACCGAGACCGAGCCAAACAGGATCCACAGCGAGCGCCGCGAATCGCCGACGGTCACTTGCTTGAGTGGCTCGATCCGCACGGCCAAGTTGGCGTCGGTCTGGGGAAACTCCTTCCCCAACTGCGCCTGCACCGTCGCGAGGTCGGTGCGCGCTTGCCCCACCGTCACGCCCGGCTTCAGGCGGCCGATGACCGTATACCAGGTCGCTTGCCGGAAATCCGCCAACTGCATCGCCGTGCCGCCGAGCGTGATGGGGGCATCTGTCGGGACGGGAGTCCAGAAATCCACGTCGCGCTCGGGAAAGCGAAACGAAGGCGGCATGACGCCGATGATCGAGTACGAGAGCGTGCCGAGTCGAAGCCGCTTCCCGATCGCGTTCGGATCCGCGCCGAAGCGCCTGCGCCAGAAGCGATCGCTCAAGATGGCAGCTAGCGGGCCTCCGTAATGGGCCTCGTCTTGAGAGAAACCGCGCCCGATCGAAGGCCACACGCCCCACACCTGAAAAAAGCGGGGCGCTGCGAATGCTTCGGTGACTTTCTCGGGCAGCGCGCCGGAAGTTTCCGAGCCATCCTGCGTGAAATAACCGGTCATGGTCTGGAACGTGGAATTCATGCGATTCCAATCCTCCAGCCGCACCGGAGCGACGTGCGGCTCCGAGCTTTTGGCCCTTGGATTGTACTGGGCCAATTGCATCAACTGGTCGCCGTCGGGAAACGGCAAGGGGCGCAGCAGAATGGCGTCGATGGCGGAGAACACGGCGGTGTTGGCGCCGATGCCCAACGCCAGCGTCAGCACGATGGTGAACGAGAACGAGGGCGACTTGCGGATGAACCGGACCGCCGAGCGCAGGTTGCTCACGGCGCTTTCGACGAACGGCAGCCGGTACACATCCCGAAGTTCCTCTTTGACCTGTTCGCGGCCGCCGAACTCCAGGACGGCCTGGCGGCGTGCCTCGGCCGGGGCGATGCCCGCCGCGATCTTTTCATCCATCAGTTCTTCGATGTGAAAGCGAAGCTCCGCCTCCAACCGCCGGTCGAGGTCCGGCTGACGCCACCAGCTCATGACTGAACCTCCTCGGGGGTGGCACGCAGGATCCCGGCAACCGCCCCGGAAAGCCGCTGCCAGTTGGATTCCTCTTCCGCCAGTTGCTTGCGCCCTTTGGCGGACAGGCTGTAGAACTTGGCCTCGCGTCCGTTATCCGATTCGCCCCACTCCGCCTTGAGCCAGCCGCGCTTCTCCAGCCGGTGGAGCGCGGGGTAGAGCGAGCCTTGCTGCACCTGCAGGACCGCCTTCGAAATCTGGCGGATGCGCAGCGAGATGCCATACCCGTGAACCGGCCCCAGCGCCACGATTTTCAGAATCAACATGTCGAGCGTGCCCTGCAGAAGATCGGATTTCTCGGCCGCCATGGCTCCCTCCTAGTTCTTTGACCGTGTGAAAGATTTCCTTTTGTACCCGAACTTTCGGCGAGCCGCTTTGCGATCGAACTCCCAATTGATTTTGACGCGTTCGCGATTCATCCGCCGATTCCAGGCACGCGTTTCTCGGCGGAGAGT
>JAIQFS010000032.1 GCA_020073145.1 Terriglobia bacterium | reverse complement strand
GCCCGAACCCCCACCGCCGCGTTCGCTGCCAGTGAACCGCGCGTCGGCCGTTGGCGGCGCGACTTGCGCCGGGACATAGAACCACTAGAAAGCGGCCGACTGACTTACGAGAGGTCGCTTTTCAGCAGCCTGCTAGACGTGCACGGACCGATCTGTGCCGGGGCGGCCCATGATAATCGTCCGCACCGGGTCATGCGCGAACCGGCTCGCGGCTGGTTTGCCACGCTCGAAGACAGGCTAGAACAGTGGCCGGCTTCACCGGTTTGCTGAGGTAATCATCCATCCCGGCGGCCAGGCAGCGCTCACGGTCGCCCTCGAGCGCGCTTGCCGTCATCGCAATAATGATGGCGTGTCGGCTATTGGTTTCATGGCGCCTGATCTCGGCCGACGCCTCGAAGCCGTCCATCTCGGGCATGTGGCAGTCCATGAAGATGATGTCATAGGGTTGGCTGAGATGAGCGTTGACGCCTTCGCGCCCGTTGACGGCGAGGTCTGCCCGATAGCCGAGCATTTCTAGGATTTTCAGGGCGACGCGCTGGTTGACGGGATTGTCCTCGACGACGAGAATGCGGAGCGGATCGGAAGGGTATTCGCTCAGTCCGCGACTCGGGCGTGGAAGAACCAACTCGGAGCTTCGCTCGGTAGCCGCGGATCGGCCAACCTGTTCGGCCGAAAGATTCACGAGCAAGCGTTCGAGATCGGATACATGGATCGGCTTTTTGATTCGGTGCGTCCCGGCCAGCTCGGCACGGCGTTCCTGGCCGAGCGGTGCCACAAGGACCAGAGGCGTCGGCACGGGTTGTTTCAAATTTACGATCGCATCTCGAACCGCGCCGGTGTCGGCTGCCCGTTCCGGATCGAGAACAATAAACGAAAACGGCTCGGCCGCCGCGGCCGCCAGGCGGATGAGTCCAGAAGCCTCAGGAACCCTGGCGGCCGTTACCCGCATGCCGCAGTTCTCAAGCTGCTCCTTCATGACATTCCGAATGGCCGTGTTCTCCGCGATGGCGAGAGCTCTTCGACCCTGAAATGTATGCCGCGCCCGCGCTGTTTTCGCGGTATCCTTTCCGAACTTGGCCGTAAACGAAAACACGCTACCGACACCTTCCTCGCTCTCCACCGAAATCTCACCGCCCATGAGCTTCACCAAATGTCTCGAGATGGTCAGGCCGAGTCCCGTGCCGCCGGTCTGCTGCTTGGCTTCGAGTTGGGAAAAAGGCTGAAACAGCCTTTTCAGGTTTTCGCGCGAGATGCCGATCCCCGTATCGCTGACCGAGAAGCAAATCTCTTGGGCATCGGCGGTCTCACTCGCCAGCTTTGCCCGAAGGAGCACTTCGCCTTCGTTCGTAAACTTCAACGCGTTCCCCACAAGATTCAGAAGTACCTGGCGGACGCGCCCGGGGTCGCCGATAAGCCGGCGCGTCAATGCGGGATCTGTGACGGCCGCCAGTTCCACGCGCTTCTGGCTTGCCCCCGAGGCCAGCACGTCGATCGTATCTTCCATGATTTCCTGGAGGTCGAAACCGACGACTTGCAACCCCATCTTGCCCGCTTCGATCTTGGAGAGGTCGAGCACGTCGTTTACAATCCCGAGCAACGCCTCGCCACTGGTAACGATCGTTTCGACGTAATCGCGCTGCTCTTCGGAAAGCGGAGTATTCAGGAGCAGGGCGGCCATACCAGTGACACCGTTCATCGGCGTCCGAATCTCATGACTCATGTTGGCTAGGAACTCCGACTTCGCCTTTGCCGCCTGAAGCGCCGACTCACGCGCTTCCACCAGGTGAACGGCTTGTTCTTCGAGGAGCCGCGTTTGGCGTTCGGCGCGTTCTTTGGCCATCGCCAGGTCGGCGGCGTACTGCTCCAGTTCGCGCTGTGCCTTTTCCAGCCGGTTGGCGCGCTCTTCGGCCAGTTCCACCAGGCGCGCATTCTCGATCACCAATGGGTCGAAGCCGCATTCGGCTATCGGCTCCTTATCAATCAGCTCCCACTTCGAGATCGTCAGACGCTTCTCCATATCGAAGGTCTTCTCATGGAGCTTCATGAACTTGTTGTGCCGGTCAGCAAGGTAGTACAGGCACAGGTTTAAAGGGCACGAGAGGAACGGATTATCGGTACAGTCCTGAAGCTCCTTATAAGCATCGAGCAGAAATAGATCGCTCCAGATGTAGTTGTCACCTTTGTCGGCAGGGGTCACCACCAGTTCCCGCGCAAATCCGTTTTTCAGGAACAGTTCCACCACTTTCCCGAGATCGGAGATACTGCCGGTTTCTTCGAATTCGAAACCGTGGCGTGTGAGGTAGGTGAGCAGGTCTCTGCCCGAGTCTTTGAGGATCGATCCCTGTGCGAATGCGTTGTATTTAGAGAGAATCTTGCCCAAGGCAACAAGAGTGCCTTCGTAGAGGGCCTTATCGAAGTTCTTCATCGAGCGCTCCGAGCGGTTTGGCTCCGGCACGGCGACAGATTCCGCGATGAGGGGACAGAGTGCCGCTCAAGAGTCTAATCGGCCCAAATTCGCGAATTCTCCTCCTCGGTCGTAAATCAACGGCTCAGGGCACGAGCACTTCAACCCGCTGAAAAGACTGGTTCTATTCCAAGCCACCTCCCGTCTATCGGACACGCGGAGAACTCTCAGAGTGGCTCGTGATGCGGCGCCGTAGGCGGCTCCGAGGACCAAAAAGAGTTCGAACCGGGTGCGGCTCAGCGACACCCCCCGCCTTCTTGTGCCACCGGCGCATTACGCGTAGGTATAGCCAAGGCTGGTGGTGTCGAGCGTATCCTGGACTTTCCACGAACCCTTCCAGGGCACGGGTTTCCCGGCCTTCGCGAAGAGCAGCGTGGAGCCCAAGTCGTATCCTGGCGAGCCGGAGGCCGGCAGGTAGGGGTCGCTCGTGGGATGTTGTTTGCGCTAGGTTTCCCATAATCGATCGAGGTAACAGTCTTTTCCCACCTGTTGGGTCCTGGTGAATACGGCGTCTTCGTCAGCGCCGAGGCCACTTGCGTCGGGGTAGGCAGAAAGGCGGTCGGATCGGTCCCGAATTCCCGTAACAGACCGGCATTTCCAGAAGCCGCGTCCCAGACGCGGATCGTAAACTTCTTTGTGGAATAGGCAAAAGGGCCCGTTACCACACGGTGCCCTTGCGCGTTATCCCCGTCTCCGCCAAGAAAGTCGGTGAACGGGCTATTATTTCCGGAGACTTCCCAGTCCCAGTAGGGAATCGCGAGATTGGGATCGCCAGCTGCGGCCTGAAGCGCCAGCTCGAACTGCCGGAGCAGACGCAGTTCGGCTGACGCATTCTCCCCCGCCGCGCTTCCGTTTTTGTGAGAGGCTTGTGGCAGCCACTGGATTTGCGCCTTAAGAACTGCGATATGCGAAAAGGGTCCACGAGAAAACCGCAAGCAGACGAGCCCGCGATTCGAGTCAAGAACTACATCACGCCGAGCGGCCTGCAGCGCCTCAAAGAGGAACTCCGGTTTCTGCTGACCAGGGAACGTCCGGCCGTGACGAAAGTAGTGACGTGGGCAGCGAGCAACGGCGATCGCAGTGAAAACGCCGACTATACTTACAGCAAGCGGCGGCTGCGGCAGATCGACGGGCGGATTCGCTTTCTCACGAAGCGAATCGATGCCGCGGAAGTGGTGGACCCGGAGAGGCCGAGAGCGGGGCAGGCGGCGACGCGGGCATTCTTCGGAGCGACCGTGCGGTATGCCAATGCCGCAGGAACGGAGCGAGTGGTGAGCATCGTGGGCGCCGACGAGGTCGATCTCCAACGCAACCACATCAGTTGGGTGTCGCCTCTGGGGCGGGCGTTGATGAAGTCGGCAGCGGGCGACCGTGTCGCTCTCCAAGCGCCGGGGGGCACAGAATCCTTGATCGTCCTGGAAGTGTGTTACGAGCGCATTTCTGTGGAACCGTTCCGTGAACCACCTGGAGCCGAGGCCTCGGCAAAGGAACTCCCTCGGCGACCCAATCGACCTGACGATAGTTAGCGAAGCGGTACGCGAAAAGTCCAGGCCCTTTGAGAAACCAGGGCACGGACAAACCAGGGCACGCTGTCTCGGCTTTGCTACTCCCCGGCGGTATCCTTGCGTCATGCGACCCTTGCGGTATTCCATCAACGTCACCTTGGACGGGTGCTGCGATCATCGGGCGATCCCCGCGGACGAAGAGTTGCATCGTCACGCGATCGAGAACCTCGACCAGGCCGATGCCCTCCTCTTTGGCCGGGTGACTTACGAAATGATGGAGGCAGCGTTTCGGCCGCCGGCGCGGGCGGGAGCGAGGCCGGATTGGATGGAACCCTTCGCCCGGACGATCGACGCGACCAAGAAGTACGTGGTATCGAGCACCCTGGATCGGGTGGATTGGAACGCGGAGCTCGTGCGCGGGGATCTCGGGAAGGCCGTTCAGCAGCTCAAGCGGGAACCGGGAAAGGGGCTGTTGGTGGGAGGCATGACGCTCCCGCTGGCGTTGGCGGAACTGGGATTGATCGATGAATACGAGTTCGTGGTGCAGCCCAGGCTAGCGGGCCACGGGCCGACGTTGTTCGCGGGGCTATCGAAGCCGGTCGACTTGAGGCTCGTGAGCCGGCTGGAATTCGGCTCGGGGGCGGTGGCGCTGCGGTATGAGCCGAAACGGCAGCCATAGGGCTTGTGAAACCCGGGTCAGGGTCGTTCCGGCGATGAGCAGAGTTCGAGGCGGAGGTTAGAGATGATCTCGGTTAGCTCTCGGGCACGGAGCGGCTTCGACAAGTAACCGTCCATCCCGGCCGCAAGACATCGTTCGCGATCGCCGGTCATCGCGTGGGCGGTCATGGCGACGATTCGCTGGTGCTTTCCTGTTGCGCTTTCGGTCGCGCGAATCGTGGCAGTGGCCTCCATGCCATCCATCTCGGGCATCTGCACATCCATCAACACCAGATCGAAGGTCTGGCGTTCGGTAGCCAGGACCGCCTCCCGGCCGTTGTTGACCATGACTACGGTGTGATCCTGCTTCTCCAGCAGCCGCCGCACCAACTGCTGATTTACGGTGTTGTCCTCGGCCACCAGGATGCGCAGTCCCTCTCTGTGCTCACGGAGTGAATGTCGCGTGATGGGCTCAAGCTGTGGTTGACCGACCGCGCCGTGTCCCGTGATTTCCGTGATGACGGCCCGCAATTCAGCCTGACCGACGGGTTTCGTCAAATAGGCGGCAACGCCGAGTTCCCGGCATCGCGCGCCGTCCCCGCGTTGTCCGCCGGACGTGAGCAGGACGATTTTCACCACGGACAGAAGGGGATCGCGCAAGACGCGCTCGGCAAGCGCAAAACCGTCCATGTCCGGCATATGCACATCGGACAGCATGAGCGTGAAGGGTGAACCGGCGCTGGCCGCGGATTGAACCATCAGGATTGCATCCTGTGCGCTGGCCGCCAGGGATGCTTTCACACCCCATCGTGTGAGCGTATCGGCGAGCACGCGCCGATTCGTGGCATTATCGTCGACAATCAACACCGATACCCCGCTCAGAAAGCGGGAAGCGGCAGGCAGAGGGGAGACGGGGCCGGGCAACGCGATGCCGAATTGAGCGGTAAAGTGGAAGCGGCTGCCCTTTCCAGGCTCGCTCTCAATCCAGATTCGCCCACCCATCATTTGTACCAGTCGAGACGAAATCGTGAGGCCCAGGCCGGTACCCCCGTATTTCCTCGTGGTCGAAGCATCCGCCTGGGCGAACGCCGCGAAGATGGTCTCCTGCTTCTCGGCGGGAATCCCGATTCCGGTGTCACGCACGACGAAGTGCAGCGTGGCAGACGTCTTTTCGCAGAATTCCACGCCGACGTGCAGGCAAACCTCGCCCCGATCCGTAAACTTCACCGCGTTGCCGGCAAGATTCATCAGGATCTGCCGCAGGCGGGTCGGATCGCCCACGACAAACTCCGGAACATCGGGCGCGACATCGCAGAGAAGCTCGAGGTTTTTCTGGCGCGCGGTGAGGGCGACCGCCTTGATCGTCTCCTCCATACTGACGCGCAGATCGAATGAGATCGGGTTGAGCGCGAGTTTTCCCGCTTCGATTTTCGAAAAGTCCAGAATGTCGTTGAGAACGGTCAACAGCGATTCCGCCGAGGACCTGACGGTCAGCAGATCGTTGCGCTGTTCGGAGCTGAGATCGGAATCCAGAAGGATCTCGGTCATCCCCAGGACGCCGTTCATGGGCGTGCGGATCTCGTGGCTCATGTTGGCGAGGAACTCGCTCTTCAGGCGGGAAGCTTCCTCCGCCCGTTCTTTTTCCTTCCCCAACTCGACTTTCTGCTCTTCGATTTTGGACGTCTGCGCCTGAACGCGGCGGCGGAGTTGCCAGATCCAGGCTAGCGCGAGAAAAGCCAATACCGCAGCCGCCAGCAGAAGTTTGCCCAAAGGAAGACGACGCAACCAGCTCGCTTGTGAGAGGACCCGAACGTCAGCCTGGGAGCGCAACAGGATGGTGGTCTGAACTGGAAATCTCCGGCCTTCCATCCAGCGGTTCTGGACCCTGCCCGTGACCGCGATGCGGCTGTCCGGTGCGATCCATGTGGGGCAGGCGCCCAAGGCATGTGGCAAGACTGCCTCCCACGCCATTTCCTCATCCTGCAAATGCAGTACGCAGGTGGCATGATTGTCCACAATCTCGGCCATCACGCCCGCGGACGTCACCAGTTCGTCTTCAAACTCCCCCAAGCCGATCTCGCGCGGAAGGGCGACGCGTGGCGGCGTGACACTCCCAGGACCCAGTTCCCGGAACTGAGCCTCTTCCATGTGGAGATAGCCGCGATCTCCCCGGACCAGCCGGCCCAGAACCTCATAGCGAATCCCCTGCCGCAGTCCCTGGGGCCACGCCCGGCTGGCCGTGATCGTGCCGAAGCCGTCCTCGATGGTGACTATGCTCACGCCGTCGAACCAGGTCACCGTGCCCTCGGTTCTGAAGTAGCTCTCGGGTACGCCCGATCCTCTGTACTGCAGCAGTCTGGTGAGAGAGATCTTGGGCCACGCGTCCCAGTTGAGCGGCTGCCTGCGGACTTCCCGGATGTCGCCCAGTGAACCGATGACCAGCCAGGAGTCGTGGCGCTGCTTGTGCAGCATGCGGGAAGGAGTAATCACTCCACGGACCACCACTTCGGCCTGGACCAGCCCGCTCAGATCGTGACCGCGCGGCACATCCAGCATGGCCGCGACAGTCTCCCCATTGTGTTGGAGCTGGAGTTGATGGGCGCCGAACTCGGCCTCCCCGCCATCGAGATATAACGGAGTCACGCTCAGCACGCGTCCCTCAACTTCGGCGAACCGGTTATCGAACTGGTCCGTATTGTGGACCGCTGACCAGGGCTGCGGCCGTGCGGGGACTGGAAGCCCGGCAAAACGGAGCCGCTCGATCCGGTCCGGCTTGATCACCGGAGCGTAGCCGCCCGGCTGGGAATGGCCTCCTATGCGCACCAGATCGCCGGCTCTGAGCTTCCAGGGGCTTGAGGGAAGAACCACCACGTATGCGCCAAAATCGCCTTCCTGAATGAAGAACTGGTACAGAGCGGGGTTGTATAGTGTGACCGTGGCCGTGATGTCGCACGGCACGGCCCGAGCGGCCTCTTCTCGTGCCAGAGCGAGAATCTCCGTCACGTGGTGGAGCACATGTTCTTGGCCTGGCGAAGGCGCGCCACCGGCCAGAACACAAACCGTCAGAACGGGCGCAAGAGACCGCATGGCCTACCCATACCTTATCGGTAGACATCCGGGAACGCCCTAGCCGAGAACAGAAAAAAACACCTCGGACGTTGTCTTTCTGATGCTGCGCGCCACCGCCGGCTGCCGATCCGAATCCCTCGACAGGGCCGCGCCCTATTCCAATTCGAAGTCGGTGGTCCGCTTCACTTGTTTTCCGGCAGTGTCGGCGGCGGTAAGTTCCAGCCGGTATGAGCCCGGATTGAGCTTGGCCACAGGCACCTTTTCTCCCACTGGAATCACTGGGTTGCCGGTGGCCGCAGGAAGCTCCAGCCGCATGACCCCCGTATCTTCTTTCTGTTCTCCAGTCTTGCGGTCGAAGACCTTCATCTCGATCGCCACCATAGTCGCCTTCTGCGGATCCGGCGTAACCAGAAGCGGCTCGTAGATCTCGAAGTAAAAGATCGCGACGCCGGCCTTTCGGAGCAGGTTCGATCCCGACGGGATCACCTGGATGCCGGAAGCCAGCAACGGGGTCCGGTCATCCAGAACGGCACTCAGATCCAGTGCCCCGGCGGATGCCGGCCGGGCCGCATGGCTCAACGCCAGCCCGCTGAGGGCGAACTCGGCCGGATCGTACGGATCCACCACCAGCGGCTGCTCGAGCTTTCCGAAGTTGTTGCCGCCCGTGCTGAAAGCCAGTTTCAGGTTGTAGCGGCCGGCGCCGATCTCGAACTGATTCTCGTAATGGAACGGGGTCTGTTTGAAGGCCTCGACTTCTTTCTTGTCCGCCAGGTCGAGGTTCACGGTGTCGCTGAAGCGCGCCACAACCCCGCCTTCCGGGTTGTAAGCGACGCCGAGGACGTTGATGGCGGCGTGCATCTTACCCTTTTCCTTCTTGAACTCGACTTTGTCGGTTTCGGCGTCGACTGCCACATTGACGCGCGCCACATTGGGTGAGGTGTAAAAGAAGGGCAGTTGCATGGTGGCGGGAATCGTGCCCGGGCCCGGAGCGGCAACCCGGCTCTCCAGCGTCTGCTCGACCGGGCTGCCCTTCAGCAGGTCGTGCGACCTGGCCTTGCAGTATCCGCTGCGGGAGCGAATCTTGGTCCCGCCGCGATCCACCTTGACCTTCAAAACATGGCAGGTTCCTTCTTCGGAGGGCGGGGGCGTGTATGCCAGAATGTAATACTGGTCCTGCTCTTTGCCGATTTTCTGGAGGCCGGCCAGCAGGTCATTGGTGTCGTGAATGAGGAAGCCTCCCGTGCCGTCGGCCAGCATATACAGGATCTGCTGATTGGTATAGGTGCCTTCCGGCGGTTGCGGAATAATGCCGCCGCGAGTTGAGTCGAAGGGTCCTTGGCCGAAGGGGGGTTGGCCGAAGGGGGGCTCCTGCTGTCCGGGTGTGCCGCGCCCTCCCGGATACCCCGTCGGGTTGCCCTGACCCGGAGCGCCAGGATTCGGAGTTCCGCCGGGGGCCGGGGCGCCACCTCGCCCTCCCGGGGCTCCGCCGGGTGCGCCTCCCGGCGCGCCACCGGGCGCTCCGCCGCCGCGCGCTCCGCCGCCGCCGGGTGCTCCGCCGCCGCCGGGTGCTCCGCCGCCGCCGGGTGCTCCGCCGCCACCAGGCGCCGCGCCGCCGCGTTGGAAGAACGCCGTGGAAACCGGCTCGCCGAGTCCGGACAGGCCTAATCCGGGTAACGCCGCCGCCTTCTGCAGGAGTGCGCGGAGGCCCCCGCGCGACGGCTGGGCCTCAGGCAGGCCCGCCCTCCCGGGAAGCAGCGGTGGCCCGTCAGCGGCAATCCCGCGGATGTCGATCGGATAGATGGCGACGTTTGCCCGGTTGCAGGCGTCCAGGGTCGCGGTCACTTCCGGGATCTGGTCTTCCTTGAGCGGGAAGCCCTCCGAGAACAACACCAGGGTCTTGCGGCCGGAGACTGATGCCAGGCCCTTAACCAGGCTGCGCAACGCCAGGATCATATCACGCGCCGCGAAATTGGCGGCGCTCTTCGCCAGTTGCGCCTGCGCACCCGTGCCGGTGGCGGGGTTGGGCGTCAGCGAGGAGAACTTCACGCCGCCGGCGGCTTTCTTCAGCCGGTCGGCATCCTCGGTAAAGTTCTGGGCAATCTGCAGCGCGCCGCCAAAATTGACCACTGCCATCTGGTGATTCGGCGCGGCGTTGGCGTCGATGAACTGCGCCGCCGCCTCCCGGGCGCGAGTCTGATTGGCCGGCTCCAAGGTGGAGTTGTCAAAGAAAAGCACCAGATAGTGCTTGTCATTCGGTGAGGACGTCTCCTCGAACGAGAAGCTCGTGATGGTCTGCTCTTTCTTGTCTTCCCAGACCTTGAAGTCCTTTTGCGTCAAGTCGCGGATGTAGTTCCCCTTCTTGTCCGTCACCACCGTATCGACCAGCACCTGAGTAGTCTCGGTCTGGATGACCAGCCCGGATTGGGGGACGGGCGTCTTGGATTCCTGGGCCTGAACCAAACCGCTGGCCAGCCACAGAGTTGCTGTCATTCCGATTAGGCGAGTGCGAGTCACAATCGTACCTCTCTCATGGAATTCGCACGGTTCCGTTCCGTGCCGCCATTACCTGTCCTTCCGAGTCCCGGACCACCAGCCTCACCATGTAGGCGCCGGGCGCCAGATCGAAGGTGGTCCGTACGCTGATACCCGACTCCGGCAGCCCGGCCAGGGTCTGGTCGCGCAACCGCATCTCCAGCACTTTTTGAGTCCCGTGGAGGAAGTTTCCATTCCGGTCGAAGACGCCCGAGGTGATCGTCAGATTGTCCACGTTCCGGTCCTCGGCCTTCCGAAAGTGGAGATGCCGGACGTCCACCCGGGCCACCACGGAGAGCCGCGCGTTGTAGTCGCTGGACTTGAAGAACTGCATATTCAAATCCGCCGGCAGGTCGCGCATCTCATCGCGCGAGAACATGGCCTCCCGGATCTCCTCTTTGGCTTCCTGCTCCGGATCGACGTCATGTTTGGGCGCATAATAGCCGCGCCGCGCCTGCAGGCCCAATCCGCGGGGGACCTTCACCGAGACCTTCAAGGTATGATATCGGCCGTCGAACTTCAGGTTCTGCGGTGAGAATCCCAATACATAGATGAACTCCGGCTGCGCGGCTACCTGTTTGAGGCCCCCGACGAGATCGTTGGTATTGTGAACGAACGTGCCGCCGGTGGCGGAGGCCAGTTCAGCCAGAATATCCTCGTCCGCCAGGGCGCTGGCAGTCTGATATTGCGATTTGGCGCTGAGCACAGCGGCAGGAACGTGCTCACTCTGGCTGGCATCGACTTCGAGGCCGGGGTTGAACACGCCGCGGGCGTTCAGCGCGCTGATGATCACGTTGCCGCGGATGGCCCGGTCCATGATCTCGGTCTCTTCCTCGCGGTGATCGAAGGTCAGAAAGAAGCCGGGCGAAACCAGGATCAAGCTGCGGCTTCCGGTCGCGGCGGTAATGCGGCGCACGGCGTCCTGCAACACCGTCATGGCGACGTGGGTCTCCTGGTCGCCCACGTTCAGCGCGTTGCGGGCAGCGGCCTGCGCCATCGCCTGGGCCATGGCGCGAGCGGCATTTTGGTCCTGTTGAGGCGGGATACAAGCCATTGCCTCGTTCACGGCGGTGTTCAGGGCCTGGTCGTCGTTCATGTTCAGGATGAGATTTGCCTGGTAATAGGTGACCTGCGGGCAGTCGGTGGAGGTGAGCGCCGCGCTGGTCCACGGCTGAATGTGCCGCAGGGTCTCCCGGAGTTGGGCGCGGTCATCGGTGAAATCGAGCGTGGTACGGCCGGACGTGGTGAAGATGGCGGCGCGCGTGGCCGGTTCGATCTCCGCCAGATGCTTCTCCGCCGCCACGCGCGACTGCAGCAGGTCGCTGACGCTCAAGTGAATGTCGTCGAACAGATAGGCCACGAAGCGCTCGGGAATCGGCGGCGCCGCCGGCCCGGCCTTCGGTGTCCCGCCGGCCTCGTCGATCGCCGGTTCCGCAGTGATGTTCGGAGTGCCCGGCTTCTCCAGGGAGAACTTCAGAATAACCTGCGGCTTCCCTTTATCGAACAACTGGAAATCTTCCTGGTGGAGCGTGCCGATGGCGCGTCCCGAGGCATCGCGCACGACCACCGGCACCATGACCAGGTTGACCCGCGCGGTGAAGGTGGCGGGCGCATCGTGAGTCGTCATCTCGGGAGCATTGGTGGCCGTAGCGGGCACCGCGGGAGATGGCGAGGATGTCGCAGGCGCTGTCGGGGCAGGCGCGGGTGTCTGGCCTGGCCCTGCCGCCGGCAACCCAGCCAACAAGCTCAACACCAAAGTCGGCGTGATCCCGCGACGGCGCGCAGACATAATGCCGTCAAGTTTACTCCTATTTGCCCCCGAACGAAGGGCGGTCGGGCTTCGATGGGTTCGCCCGCACTCCCGGTACCGTGTCGACGCCACGATGCCTGATGTGGCAGGCCACGCCGGGCAGCAAGGCGGGATTCCTTCGGGGCATCAAAGCAAGAGTGCAGCCGATCACTCTTCGGGCGCATCACCGAGACCAGTGGGGTTGATTCTGCTCCGATGTGCGGCGGAAGGAGGGACAGCTTACACGGATGACCACGCGGCGGCGAGACGACGAGCGTACTTCCGCGCCAGGCGGAACGGCCGGGTGCCGCGCGCCAGGTTCCAGTCCTCGGTAGTGGGTTCGGTGACTTTGCGCCAGAGGTATTGAATCTTTCGGAAGCCGCCCTCGGTCACGCTCAACTGGTTCCCGAGTGCGGATGGAAAGAGCGATCGGGCGGCAGGTCCGTTCAACAGGAGAAGACGGGCCCTTTTGGCGATCGCGGCGGAAGCGTGGTCGCGGTCCAGAAGTCTCTGAATGTCGGCGGGAACGGGAGTGCCTAGCAGGTCGTGAGCCAGACGGAGTCCGGCGAACAGGGCCCGCGACAGATGTTTGCGGCGAGCCTCCGCCAGCACCCGCGGCCAATCCGGCTGGCGCGTTTCCATGAGCGCGGATAGATCGGCGAGCCACGCCAGGTTCCTCCATCCGTGTTTGCCGCCATGGAAAGCGCAGTATAGAAGTTGGTCGACGGCGCCGAAGGTACGGGTGGGCCGGCCGGCAACGAGCACCGTGGTCGCACTGGGCAGCATGTTCCGGGCGTCGAGCAGCAGCCCCATTTCCGGAGGCGCGAGATCCCAGTGGAGGTCCACCACGGCCGGCGGCGAAGTTCGATATAAGGAGATCTCGTGGGTTGAGGGAAGGACCTGATCGTTCATTCCGGCATGCGTGGAAAAGCCCAGTGAGCCGAACACGTCAATTGCGCGGTTCAGATCGCGCTGGTCCACGAGCAGATCCAGGTCCGCGTACTCGCGGACGCCGGGGTGGTCATACAGCCACCAGGCCAGCACGGGACCCTTAAAAGCCAGGGCGGTCACGCCGGCCGAGTCCAGGTGCGCCAGAATGCGGTGGAGTTCGCCAGCGAAGAACAAGTTGCGCGCCACGTTGCGCCGGAACTTTTCGCGCAGAGCATGCAGGGTGTCTGGCGGAATCAGATCGGGGCAGGCGTCTTCCAGGCGCCGGTAGCACAACGAACTCAGGTGATGAGTTTCCGCAAGAGAGAGAAACCGAGACCAGTCGATTCCCTTCTGGACCCGTTTGCGAATGGCGGCGGAGTCGGGCCTGCCGTGAGCGCAGAGCAAGAGTAGGTCGGTATCGCGCGTGACGGTTCCTTCGCGGGTCACTGGGTGACCGCCCTGACCGTCGACGCGATCAGCGTTTCTACGGCCGTAAAGCCGCCTTCCGTCAATTCGAAAGCCAAACGGGAAACTTCCACGGAGCGTAGCAATCCGCCCAGGCAGAGCATGTCCTTGCCGAGGGCCGTGGTCTCGCGGGGGTGCACCCAAAAGGAATGAGAGATGAGGTCCATCAAGGCCGCGTGACGAGGCAGCGGCCACAAGGAGGCGGGCGCGGAGGACTGTTCTCGCAAACCCGCGTCGAGCAGGTAGATGGCACGCAAGGGAAGGGGGGAGGATGGAGCGCGACGGGGCTGCCAGCGCACTTTGGTCTGTCCGTGGAGCGGAGGGGCCACCTGGGCGGCCACGCCGAGCAGGTTGGCCATGGCGGGATGGATCCGAAGCTCCGGCAAACCCGGACCGGCCCACACCTCATCGCCGCGCGGGCTCACGCGCAGAGGCAGCACGTCATCGGAAACCAAGGGGAATCCGCGAGACACCAAGGCCGCCGCCAGGGTGGACTTGCCGGCGCCGCTGTGGCCACAAAAGGCGATCACGCCGCCATCGACGGCAACCGCGCTGGCGTGCAGGCAGGTGGTGCCGCGGAGGTGCAGAATGCGAGGCAGGACCCCGCGCTCCAGCGCGAACTCCAGGGCCGCATGGTCGGCTTCGGGATGGAGAAACATCTTGAGGAATCGGCCGTCGCCGGGAAACAGAAAATCGGCCACGCCTTCGAAACGGTAGACCGAGCAATCGCCGAACTTGCCGAAGCCGGGGATCCTTTCATCGCCGCGGCTCAACCACTCGACGGCGTCTGAGGGAATCGGCTGGCGGATGCGGGTCAACGCGACGGAGTTGTCCTCCAGCGGTGTTCCCGCGGCGTCCGGCTCCATCCATCGAAACCGCTGGCCGTAGAGTTCGAATTCACCCGGCAGCATGGCGTTACCCGCTTAGTGGTGGGTGATGGCTAACAGCATCTGAGTGATTTCGTCTACCCGTCCATGCACCGCGACTTCCGGCGTCTGATAGGACTTTTTGGGGGCGGGCGGCGCGGACTGGTCCGCTGGCGCCACGCGATTGTCATCGTTGTTTGTCATCTCAAAACCTCCGCGGCCGCGAACGGCCGTGATTCAGTCTTTCGCACTAGTTGCCCCACTTCAGCAGGAGGGTATAGCCCGTAATATCCGGGCCACCCAGCAAAATGCGCCCTCCGAATTCAAGCCATGCATGAGCGATCAAACCGAGTTCCCGGCCGCCTTCCTGGTTCGAGGCCACGCCGATACTGACGCATGAGGAATAGCCCCGGCGGGCCAGCATACCGTGCGCGGCCAGCGCGCGCGCCAAGCAGGTCACGTTTCCCAGATAGCGGCTCACGACGTTGACGGCCCAGGCAATGCGATCGGGCGAAGATGTCAGCGTGGAGCTTCTGTGGCGCGAGCAGGAGTATCCTTTGCCGGCCCGGAACGGCATCACGGCCAGACGAATCCGGGCCGCGGAGACCGCCAGAGCGGCATTCGCCAGCAGGCGCCGGTCCGCTGGATGGAGAGCCAGAAATTTACCCACGCGTTGCATCGCTGATCTCAATCAGCCCCGCTTTCGCCAGCGTCTGACACAGGTCGCGGAGTTCGACGGCCAGGCGCCCCCGTTCTACTTCATACTCGGAGAGCAGCACGTGTTCGATGTCGCCCAGCCGGCGGGGCTCTTGCACCAGTTCCCAGACCCGCGTTCCTACCGCATCCAGCCCGTAATAGATGCCGCTCTTCAAGTGGAGAATGGCCATCTGGCTTCCAATGTCACAGGAAACCTGGTCTGGGGCGGCCACCACGGTCGACGACGAATCGAAGATGAGCGATCGGGACGACATTATATGCTCCGGCTGCCGGTCTGAAGGCTGGACGAAGGTCCCCCGCGGACCCCTCCAGCGGTTCGTGCTGGACTCCTGTGTGAAGCATGCCAGTTTCTCAATAGATCAACAAGTTGGGTACGGTTCAGAGAATTCCTGCTGGCGCCCCGTCCTTCAGATAAGTGTCCTGGAAACAGATGCTTGGGACGGTACCTGGGACTTTCTCGGGCAAACCGCCGCACGGAACCTCGCCAGTAGGCAACTCAGTACGAAACCGGGCGGAGCGTGCGGTACTTTTTCCCGAGTTCTGTGATGACGGAGCACTCTGGGGAGGCAGGCGAAGGGGCTCGGAGCGGGTAGTCGCTCGCCGGGCGTGCAAGGCTTGACGGATAATCAAGGACTAATCGGCTCCATCGCGATGCAGAACCAGGCCTTCCGTCCCGAAACCCGCGTTGTCCGGCGCCGCGACGCCCCGGCTCTCCGGGAGCATCGAGCCGATTTGTGTGTGGTGGGCGCCGGCATTTCCGGGGTTTCGGCCGCCATCGAGGGAGCGCGGTTGGGCCGGAACGTTATCTTAATCGACGGTTTGCCAGCGCTCGGCGGCCAGGCGGTCCACTCGATCATCGGCATGATTGTCGGCCTGTTCGGCAACGGGCCGAACGGAAAGCAGCTCACGCACGGAATCGCCGACGACCTTTTGCGCGATCTCGGCTCCACCGGCGATCTCGAAGTGCGCATGGGCGGGGTTTCTCCAAACGCCTTCTACAACGAGGTGGCCCTGGGGCGGTGGGTGGAGCGCAAGATCCTGGAGCTCAAGATCACGCCGCTGGTGGGAGCCATCCTGCGCCACGTTCATCTGGAAAGGCGGCGTGTGGCTGCACTGGAGTTGGCCACGCGTTACGGCGACGTGGTGGTGCGGGCGGCCGGCTTTGTCGACGCGACCGGAGATGCGGCCCTGGTGTGGCAAGCCGGCCTGGACTGCCGCGAGCCGGCCGAAGGAGTCATCTATGGCTCGCAGATGATGGTGATCGAGAATTTCGACGACGCGCATCGGCCCACCCGGGAGGAGATCTCGGCGCGCATCCGGGACCGGGGCGAACATTACGGCATGACCCGGCGCGACGGGTTTGCGATGAGCCTGCCGGGCGGGCACACCGCCATCGTCAACATGACCCACGTGGAGAACCCGCTCGACCCCTTCGGCGCCTCCCAGAAGGGGATCGAGGGCAAAGAGCAGGCCGACCGCACGATGGTGTTTCTGAGATCCGAATTCCCGGAAGCGTTCGGCGCAGCGAGCGTACGGGCCTACGGCCTGCCGGGCATTCGCCAGACTCGCTGGATCGTGGGCAGCCACCACCTGACGGTCGAGGAAGTCCGGCAGGGGGTGAAGTTTGCAGACGCCATCGCGCGCACGGCCTGGCCGCTGGAACAGCATCACCACGCGGAGGGGTATGTGTGGGAGCCGTTCGCCGAAGACCACGTTCACTACGTTCCATTTGGCAGTCTGACGCCGCCCGGCGCGGACAACCTGGTGGCGGCGGGGCGCTGCATCGACGGCGACGCGACGGCGCTTTCGAGCGTACGCGTGATGGGCCCGTGCATCGCCATGGGCGCGGCGGCTGCGCACGCCCTCGACTTGGCGGGGACCGGAAGCGTGCATCAGATCGACCCCGCGGCGCTCCGCCGGCGGATTCGAGCCAACATCGAGGACTGACGGATCAACCCCGAATCTGCAGGCCACGGAATGCGATGACCCGAGCCACGGACGTTGCGCGCCTCGCTGGGGCACAATGGTAGCAATGCGGCTGACCGATGACGAGAGAGCCATGCTGGATGGCAAAGGCGGGCAAGCCGTTCAAAAGGCCATGGAACTGCTGGTCCGCTACGGCGAGGCGCTGGGGGCGGAGCGGTTCGTCGATACCAATAATGTGGCGGGTGTGCCTGGGTCGTCCACGCTCTTTCTGAAGAAGTATTACGAGCAGCACGCCGGCAACGGAGGCTATGAGGCGATTTATTCGCTGTATGATCTGGACGCGGACCAGATCATGTCCGTCCCCAAGGCCAACACCTACTGCTGCCATCTGCAGGGCGGAATGGACCCGGAGAATTGGGCCGAACTGGGGATGAGCGAAGAAGCGCATCAGCACTTCCAGGAAGACGAAGCGCAGGTGGCCGCTCGCGGCATTCAAATTTTGAAGACCTGCACTCCTTATCTTGCCGGCAACGTGCCGGCGAAGGGCGAACACTGCGCCTGGATGGAATCGTCGGCGGTGGTGTTCTGCAACTCCGTGATCGGCGCGCGCACCAACACCGAAGGCCGCGAATCCACCAGCGCCGCCACGCTCACCGGCAAGATTCCCGATTGGGGCTTCCACCGCGATGAGTCCCGCCGCGGCACGCACCGCATCGAAGTGCATGTGCCGGTCGAGAGCGTCCTGGATTGGGGCATGCTCGGTTATTTCATCGGGTACGCCGTCGAAGAAAACATCCCTGTGATCACGGGGGCGCTCAGCCAGTCGAATCTGATCCGGCATAAACACTTCGGCGCGGCCGCAGCTTCTTCGGGGGGCGTGGAGATGTATCACATCGTCGGCGTGACGCCCGAGGCGGCTACGCTCGAGATGGCGATGGGGCCGAGCCGGCCTGCGGCGACGATTCCCTACGGTCCGGCGGAGCGGCGCGCCATCTACGACCGCCTCAATTCCGTGGGCCGCGATCCCAACGTCGACTACGTGATGCTGGGATGCCCCCACTATTCCATCGAACAGATGGCGGAAGCGGCGCGCCTGCTTGCAGGCAAGAAGATCCGGAGCGGCTGCCACCTGTGGATCTTTACGTCGCGCAGCGTCAAGGGCATGGCCGACCGGAATGGCTATACCAAAGCGATTCAGGATGCCGGCGGCCTGGTGATGACCGATACCTGCTCGGCCATCAGCCGGGCCGTGCCTAAGGGGACCAAGGTGGTGGCGCTCGATTCCGCGAAGCAGACGCACTACCTGCCGGCCATGGCGAACGTCGAGGCCTGGTTCGGCACTACCGAGGACTGCATCCAGGCGGCGCTGACCGGCCGGTGGAACGGGGAACTGAAATGACCGCGGAGACGATCGTGCTGCGCGGTCGCAAAGTGGTGGGCGGGTGCGCCGAAGGCGAAGCCCTGGTCACGCGCGAAACCATCTCCGGCTGGGGCGGAATCGATCCCATGACCGGCACTGTCATTGAGACGCATCACGAACTGCGCGGTGTGAGTTTCAAGGATAAGGTGCTGGTGTTCCCCGGGGCCAAAGGATCGTCCGGTTGGTCCAATGCATTTCACATGACGCGGCTGACGAACTCCGCGCCCAAAGCCATGGTCTTCAATATCATCAACACGAAGATTGCGCTGGGGGCCGTGGTGACCCGCGCCCCGGCGGTGACGGACCTGGACCAGGATCCGCTCACCGTGATCGAGACCGGGGATTGGGTGAAGGTGGACGGGGACCGGGGGGTAGTGGAAGTGACGAAGAGACAGCATCCCGCCGCACGGCGCGAATCGGCGTCCTGACAAAACGGGTTCCATCGCGGCCGGGGCCTGCAAGTCAATCACCGGGACCAGCGGTTGTGGGCAGTCATCGCCAGAAGCAAGGCGATCGCTCCGGGCAACAAGGCGTAGGCCCCGTCGTGCAGCCGAAACACGTGAGCGAGCACTGCGCCGGCCATGGTCACCGCCAGGACGATCATGCCCGCCAGCGCCGTTCGCGGAACCAGGACGAGCAGGCCGCCTGCAACTTCCACCACGCCGGTGAAATAGCGGAACCAATCGCCGAGGCCGATCTGGCGAAAGATGCGGACCCATTCCGAGTGGGGATCAGACGGGAATTTGTCGAGGCCGAACATGACGAATACGGCTGCCACGCCCAGGCGAAAGGCCCAGTCGCCCAGGTTCAGCGCGGAGGAATCGATGTCCGGCAACAGCTTCGGCGCATCCATTCGTTCGATTATATCGGAATCCGAGTGAAGGTGACACCGCTGGCCTGGCCCTATCGCCCGTAGGTGTCTTCTTGGGCGTAGTGGTGGTCGGGGGCGCGGACGATGCGGGACATCTCGCCGGAATCCAGCCAGTTCCAATCGCAGCGCGAGCAGCTGTCGATGACCACGTTTCCAGGGCCATCGTACGGATGGGTGTCCATGCCCTGGTGGCATTGCGGGCAATCCAGGTGGCGGTCGAAGGCCTTGCGGTCGAGGGGAGTCTGCACACGAGCATGGCCGTCCCGGCGGGCGCGCAACTCGTCGAGAAGACCGGGGAAGATGTGCATAGAGACCAGGAGTCCGCGGCACTGCTTGCAGTACAAGACCTCCTGATCGGCGACCGCCGCCTTCACCAGCGGCACTGCGCAGACCGGACAGGGCAGGGGCGACCTGTCTTCGAGCACGCGCACCCCGTCTTCGTTCTCCTCGGGAACGTAGACGCTGCGGCAATACTCGCAGGGAAAGGACTCCTGGTCGGCCGTGAGATGTAACGGCGCGCCGCAATTGGGGCAGTTCATGCGGCCGTCCTATTGCTGCGGCTTTCCGCAGTCGGGACAGAACTTGGCCGGCCGCGGGATGGGCTTGCCGCACTCCATGCAGAATTTCGTCTCAGCCGAGGGCGCCGTGGCCCCGGAGGTGGTGGTTTTCATGGAATTCAGGAGGGTCTGGCCCATGGCGATCCCTGCGCCCAATCCGACGCCTGCGCCGGCCGCGCCTCCGCCCTTGTTGGCCGCGGCCAGCGGCAGCGCTTGCGCCGCCTCATACTGCGTATAGCGGGCCATATCGCCCACCATGTTCATGCCGATGCGCTGGTCCAGCACCTTCTGCAACTCGTCGGGCAGCGACAGATTCTGGATGACAAATGCATCGAGGCCCAGGCCCAGCGCCGCGAACGCCGGCTTCAGCTGATCGGCGACTTTGCGCGCCAACTCGCCCTGGTTGGCGGCCATATCGAGGAAGGGCACATCGATCGGCGCCAGTACCTCAGTCATTTTGGCCACGATGGTGTTGCGCAGTTGCCCTTCTACATCTTCGACGCGGTAGAGTTCCTGCGTGGCGCTGACATTGGTCAAGAACGCGCGCGGATCGGCCACCCGGTACGAGTAAATGCCGTAAGCGCGCACCCGCACGGCGCCGAATTCCTTCTCGCGAATGGTGATGGGCGTGGCGGTGCCCCACTTCTGATCGATCTGCAAGCGGGTGGAAAAGAAAAAGACGTCGCTCTTGAACGGCGACTTGAATTCCTTGGTCCAGTTCTTGAGGTCAGTCAAGAGCGGCAGGGTGCGCGTATTGAGGGTGAAGAGACCGGGGCTGAAGACATCGGCGATCCGTCCTTCGTTCACGAAGGCCGCCATTTGGGATTCGCGCACGGTCAGCTGCGCCCCGTTCTGGATCTCCATGTTGGCCATGGGGTAGCGATACGCCAGCACCCCCGTGTCCGATTCGGTCCATTGAATGACGTCAATGAACTGCTGTTCGAGAAAGCTGCGCAAACCCATAGATTGGCCTCTTCCTATGGTTCCTTATCGGCAGGCCGGAAGCAACTTAACCTCAGTTAGTAGCGTGGACTTAGGCGGCAGAGGGTGAACGCTTACTTCAACTTATCCGCCACCTTGGCCAACGCCGAGTTGGCGCAAGCAGCGTCCTTGTCGCCGCCGGGCGCTCCACTCACCGAATCGGCTCCGATGAGCTGGTCGCCGGCTTTGATCGGCACCCCGCCCATGGCGTTGATGGTGCCCGGTAGCACCGGCGGCGGAGCGGGCTGCCCGGGAGATAAATTGGCCGGCGGCCCCGAGGGCCGGCCGAATGCCATCACGCTGTTGGCCTTCATGCGCCCCACTTCGACGGTCGCCATCGACGCGCCGTCATCGCGCAGAAACGCCTTCAAGATGTTCGCGCTGTCCACCACCGTCACCGTGACCTTGTATCCATCGGCGCGGCACTTCGCCATGGCTTCCTGGGCGATGGTTTGGGCCACATCGAGGGTTAGCATCTTCTGCGTGGGCAACCCCTGGGCGCACGCCATCGCGGCGGCCAGAACCGTCAGGGAAATCAGCTTCATAGGTGATAGGCTCCTCGTCCTCCACAAATACCACGGTGGGCCGCCCGTGGGGCAGTCGATTCGCCTGCCCGGGCCGGGAAATGCTGCCCATCCCGACTCGGGATGCGCCAGTCTTGGCGGGTTCGCTATACTGGCCCCATCCAGCCCCCCGGGACGGACTCTTCGGAGAGAACCATGCGCAAATCGGCAATTCCTTTCTTTTTTCTCGTTCTTACCGGGGCTGCTTTTGCCCAAAGCAACAGTGGCCTCATCGCCGGAACCGTCAGCGACCCGGAAGGTGCGATGGTTTCGGGAGCCTCGGTCCAGCTCAAGAACACGGCAACCGGCCATTCCTTCACGACCATCAGCCTCGCGAAAGGCAACTACACGCTGGCCAATGTGCCGCCGGGCACCTATGATTTGACCGTCTCGGTCGCCGGTCTGAATCCTTACTCGCGGAAGAACGTGGCCGTCACGGCGGGCCAAACCCTGCCGCTCAATATCCGGCTGGAATACAACACGCAATTGAACACTTTGGGCGAGGACCGCGTCTCCGCCGCGGCGGATGCCAAGCGCCACGCCCCGCCCGACGGTCCCACGCCCCGCACCGCCGAGGGCAAGCCCGACCTGTCGGGCGTTTGGTGGACACCTCGAACCGTCGATCCCGGCCACCCGCATTTCCTTCCGCAAGCCGAACAGATCGCCAAAGAGCGCACTGAGAACCTCCGCAAAGACACCCCGCAAGCCCGCTGCCTGCCGTCGGCCGCCACGCGCATCGGCCCGGTTTATGAGTTCGTGCAATCCAAAGCCTATCTGATCGAGATCTCCGACGATGACAGCCCCGGCTTCCACCAGATCTATCTTGACGGCCGCAGCCAGCCCAAAGATCCCAACCCGGCCTGGTACGGCCACAACGTCGGCCACTGGGAGGGCGATACTTTGGTGGTGGATCGGATCGGTTTCGATGAGCGGGTCTGGCTCGACCAGGCCGGCCATCCCCATTCGGCCAAGTTGCACATCACGGAACGCTATCGCCGTCCCGACTTCGGGCATCTCGAAACCGACGTGACCGTGGAAGATCCGGGCATCCTCGCCGAGCCGTACACCGAGAAGCGCGTCTCCGATCTCGCCCCCTCCGAAGAGATTTACGAATTCATCTGCCCTGAGAACAACCGCGACGTGATCCACATGGTGGGCAAGTAGCCCGCATGACCGCCGCCCAGTTTCGCCGTATTGCGTTGAGCCTGCCCGAGGCCGTGGAAGGCGCGCATTTCGGTAACGCCGATTTCCGCGTGGGCGGGAAAATCTTCGCCACGCTGGGCTTGGTGAAGGAAGGCTACGGCGTGCTGCTCCTCACCCCGGAGCAGCAGGCCGGCATGGTCGAAGATGCGCCTGAAATCTTTTCGCCGGTGCCGGGCGGCTGGGGCCGCAAGGGCTCGACGCGTGTGCGCTTGACAGCGGTGACAGCCGACATTCTGGAAGGAGCCTTGCGAACCGCGTGGCGCAACAAAGTGCCCAAGCGTCTATTGAAGGGGTGACTGGGGACTTACGGTTCCAGCGGGGCTAGGGCGCTCCGGGCCGGCGGCACACCGATTGCAGCGGATTCGGAAGCCGGGCGGAAGGCGGCTCGTCCGCTAAGCCCCCTGTGTCACGCTATAATCGCTTCGGATGGACGTTTACGAGGAATTGGTGCGTCTGCGCAATCTGGGGCAAAAGTGTGCCATCGCCACGATCGTCGAGGTACGCGGCTCGATTCCCAGTTACGAGAGCGCCAAAATCCTGGTGCGCGAAGATGGGTCCATGATCGGCACCATCGGCGGCGGCTGCGTGGAGGCGGAAGTCTGGACCGCTGCCCGCGAAGTGATTGAAACGGAAAGGCCGAAGCATCTCACCTTCAACCTGGGGCAGGACGCCGCCTACGACAACGGCCTGATTTGCGGCGGCCAGCTCGACGTGTTCGTCGAGCCCGTGCTGCCGCTGCCGCGCGCCTTCATTTTCGGCGCCGGGCACATCTCGAAGAGCCTGTCGAAGGTCGCCACCCTGGCCGGCTTCGGCACCGTGGTGGTGGATAACCGCGAGAGCTTTGCCAACCGCGAGCGGTTTCCGGAAGCCGTCGATATCCATGCCGCCGAGTACGAAGATGTCTTCCCCACGCTGCCGATCAACGAAACCAGCTACGTGATCATCGTGACGCGCGGCCACCGCGACGACATGCGGGTGCTCAAGCTGGCCTTGTCCACCTCGGCCCGGTATATCTCCATGATCGGCAGCAAGCGGAAGGTCATCAACGTCATCCGCGAACTGGAAAAAGAAGGCGTTCCGCGCTCGGCGTTCGAACGCATCCACGCTCCCATGGGTCTGGACATCGGCGCGATCTCGCCGGAAGAGATTGCCATCTCGGTGGCCGCGGAGATGATCGCGGTCCGCCGCAACGCCGCATCCAACTGGCGCTCGCTGTCGCTGTCGGTGTTCGCCGACGAATCGCTGCGGGCCATTCTGGCGAAGTGAGCGTCGCCGGGTTGATTCTGGCCGCCGGCGAGTCACGCCGGATGGGGTTTCCGAAAGCTCTGTTGCCGTATCGTCAAGAAACGTTCCTTGATACTCTGACTGGGCTGTTCGCGGCGCGCTGCAAGCCGGTGATTGTGGTGCTGGGCGCCGGGGCGGAACAGATTCGCGCGCGCGCGGTCCGGCCGGCCACCTTCGTGGTGAACCCGGACTATGGGCGCGGCATGACCACGTCTCTGCAGTGCGGGTTGCGGGCCGTCCCGGAGGACGCCGAGGGCGTGCTCTTCACGCTGGTGGATCACCCCGCTGTTTTACCGGCCACCCTCGAAGCCATCCTGTCGGCGCCGGCCCCAAAGGGCGCCCTCCTGCTCCGCGTGCCGCGGTATGGCGCGGAACGCGGCCACCCCGTCTGGTTTTCGCGGGTCCTGATCCCTGAGTTCCTCGCCATCCCCGACGGCGGCGCTGCCAACCAGGTGGTACGGAGGCACGCCGCCGAGACGGAGTTCCTGGACCTGGAAGACCCCGGCATTGTCGCCGATATCGACGACCCCGAAGCGTACCGCAAGCTCACGGGAGCCGCGGTATGAAGATCCGTTGGGGCCTCATTCTCAAACTCGCCGGTGTGGCGGTGGGCCTGGTGCTAATCACCGGATTGGCTGCGCCTTATTTGGCGGCCGACCAGTACGGCAAGCGTCTGCAAGCGTCGCTCGAGCGGTCGCTCGGCCGCCGCGTGGACATTGGGAAGGTCCGGTTCAGCGTCTTCCACGGCCCCGGCTTCTCGATTGACAGCGTGGTCATCCACGAGGACCCATCGATCGGCATCGAGCCCATCGCGTATGTGCCGCGCATGGAGATTGTCCCGTCGCTGTGGTCGCTGCTGGGCGGCCGGTTGGTAGTGTCCTCCATCCGGCTCGGGGAAGACTCCGTGGGAGCTTCGCCGGTCATCAACCTGGCCAAGACCGGCACTGCGTCCGAACCCGGCCGCTGGAATTTCGCCGCTCTGGTCAACCGCTCGGTGATGAGCGCGGTGCCGGCCATCCATGTGCGCAACGGCCGCATCAATTTCCGCTTCGGCGACACCAAATCCGTGTTCTACCTGATGAACACGGACCTGGATATCGGCCCGCCCACCTCGCTGAGCGGAGGCTGGCGAGTCTCTTGCGAAGCGCAGGCGGCGCGCACCGACCGGCCGGCCACGGGCCTCGGAGCCTTCACTCTGGCCGGAAAGTGGTACGTGGCGCCGGAGCGCGTGGATTTGGATCTGCAACTGGATCGCGCGCGACTCGATGAGCTCACCGCCCTGGTGCGCGGTCAAGCCGGCGGCGTTCATGGGATAGTCTCTTCGCGGATGCACCTGGCCGGCCCGATCGACGGCATCGGCATCCTGGGCCGGCTCAGTATCGAAGACGTGCACCGCTGGGATCTGCTCCCGCCCAAGGGCGACGGATGGCCGCTCGACATTCGCGGAAGGTTGAACCTTCCGGCTCAGCAACTGGAGTTGCAGTCCACATCCTCGGGGGTGCCGGCGACTTTGCATTTCCGCGCCAGTGATTATCTCGGCCAGCCGCGCTGGGCGGTGGCGATGGAATGGAATCGCTTTCCCACCGCACCGATTCTCGAACTGGCCCGCCACATGGGAGCGCAGTTGCCGCCCAATCTGCAATTGACCGGCACCATCGACGGCGCGATCGGCTACTCGGGGCAGGGCAGTTTTCAGGGGCGCCTGGCGCTGCACGACGCCGCTGTGACCATCCCGGAATCTCCGCCGGTACGCTTTGACCAGGCTTACGTGATGGTGGACCATGGGCACATCCGGCTCTCGCCCACGGTGGTGCACACCGCCGACCAGGATGAAGCCCGAGTCGAAGTGGATTACGCCATGGACGCGAACACGCTCGACCTGGCGATTTCCACCGATGGCATGAAGGTGAAGTCGCTGCGGGCGCAAGTCGCGCTGGCGGCCGTGCCCTGGCTCGAACAAGTCAGCGACGGCGAGTGGACCGGACTGCTGCACTATCATCACGAGCCGCAAACCGCGGGTTGGAGCGGCGCGCTGGAGATTTCGGACGCTCGCATCGCCGTTGCCGGTCTCACGGATCCGCTGGAGATCGGCGACGCGCATGTGCGCATCGACGGCGCCCGCGTGGTGGTGGATCAGCTGCACGCGCAGGCTGGCAAGCTGGCCTTCAGCGGCGAATACCGGTACGAACCGGGCACCGCCCGGCCGCACCGCCTGCGGGTCCGCGCCGTCCAGTTCAATGCCGCCGACCTGGAAGCGGAGCTGATGCCGGTGCTGCGTCGCAACACCAGCCTGTTGGCTCGCGCTCTCGGCCGGACCGCGCTGCCGGACTGGTTGCGACAGATCAATCTCGAGGGCTCCGTCCAGATCGACGACCTGCAACTGGCCGACGCGCATTTGCAGAACGTGCGCGCCCGCCTGGTTTGGGATGCGGCCCGGGTGGATCTGCAGTCGATCCAAGCCAAGCTGGCGCGCGCCACCCTCAACGGCGCGCTGGCGGTGAACCTGCGCGGCTCGCGGCCGGCGTACCAATTAACCGGCCGGTTGAGCGGATTGAGCTGGCAGTCCGGCAAACTCGATGCCCAGGGAACGCTCGAAACCTCCGGAACCGGAGAGGATCTGCTGGCGAATTTGAAGTCCGAAGGCATCTTCAGCGGAGTCGGCCTGGATTTCGGCGCGCTCGGATCGCGGCGCACGGCGGCCGGCAGCTACTCGCTGGTCTGGGCCCAGGCCGCTCCGCGGCTGCGCTTGACTGACCTGAGCCTGCGCACCGAAGACGAAACTTACATCGGCCGCGGCGCCACACAGGAGGACGGCCGCCTGCTCATCCTGCTGACCAACGGCATCAAGGAAATGCGCATGAGCGGTTCTCTGGCTTCGTTGAAGGTGGACGAACCCGCGCGCCAGTGACGGGTGTGCGAAGCCCCTGTCCGGGGCCGGCGGGTCTGAAATCAGACGAGCCGACAACCGGGTAGCGATTTCAGTCTGCCTTCGGCGGCGCCGGTCGTGTCCATTCGCCCGCGGAAACACGCCTGCGTGGGCATTCTGCCACGGTGTTTCGGATGTTCGCACAGCCCGTTCCCGGCCCGCCGATGGTAGAAGACCAGACCACTTACGCAAGAATATCGCAGCGCGATTACAGCTCGGCAGGCGGATTGCCATTCCCTGAGCGGAGGCATTCACCCCATGTTCGACCAACCTTCCCAACACGAATCCCCGTTCGGTATGAATTCACCACGGCGTCCCGGATTGCTCGGCGTGGTCTGCGGCCTGGTGGTATTCGGCATCGCAGGCTCCCTATGGTTCGCCTATCCCAAACTGAAAGATCACGACCCGTCCCGGGCGCAGTGGGAGAGCGTCCACAAGTCCGTGGACGCGCTCGGCGGCCGCCTGGATCAGCAGAAGTCGAAGCTGACCGAATGGTCGAATAACCAGGATCAATTGCGGGACCAGATTGCCGCGTTCCGCCGCGAGATGCGCTCACGTATCGAGACCGCCCGCAAGCAGGCCAATCGATCCGCGGAAGAACTATTCGATCGCGCGCAAAAGCAGGAGCAGACGGATACCCAGGAAGCTAGCGCCAAGCTTGCGCGCCTGGAGCTGTCGCGCGACGCCGATCAGACGCAGATCGCGCAACTGCAGGAAGACCTGGCGCGGACCCGGCAGGAGGCGGCCCAACAAGCAGCGGCGCTGAACGAAGTGCGCCAGCAGATCGCGGAAAACGGGGCATCGGCGGAGCAGAAGTTGGCAAGCCTGCAGGCCACCGAAGACCGCGACCGGCGCGACGTCGACACCATCAACGACAAACTGGCGGTGCGCCGGGTTGACTTCGAAGTCGGCAAAGGGAAGAGCGAGGAACTCGCGCCGGGAATTTCGCTCGAGATCTCGGGCACCGACGTTTCGTTCCGGCGGGTGAGCGGCTGGATGTGGGTGCTGCCGGACCGCCGGACCATCTGGCTGCACGATCAGGCCGCGCAGCAGCCGGTGGTGTTCTACGGCTATCCGGACGGACAGAAGCGCGAGTTGGTGATCACCAACGTGAGCAAGGGCGCGGTTGCCGGCTACCTGCTGCTGCCCAAAGACGCCAACGGGAAGGAGGCAGCTTTCGCGGAAACGGCTGCACCGGCCGTCCTTGCAGCGGCTAGCGAGTGACGGCCGCCGGTTCTTTGGCCCGCCGTAGTTCGGGGAACAGTCTGGCCCACGCGGCTACGACCACGATGGTGCCCAGGCCACCCAGGATTACGGCGGGCACGGTTCCGAACCACTGCGCCGTGATCCCCGATTCGAACTGTCCCATCTCGTTGGACGCCCCGATAAACACCGTATTCACCGCGCTCACTCGGCCACGCATATGATCCGGCGTGCCCAGTTGCACCATCGTGGAGCGCACCACCACGCTGACCATGTCGGTAGCGCCGGTCAGCGCCAGCGCCACCAGCGATACCGCCATATTGTGGGAGAGTCCGAACACCACCGTAAATACTCCGAAACCAAACACGCACCAGAGCATGATTTCGCCCTCGCGGCGGCCCAAGGGGCGATGCGCCATGGCGACGGCTGTCAGGACGGCGCCCACACCGGGCGCGCTGCGCAGGATTCCCAAGCCGGTGGCCCCCACCTTCAGAATGTCACTGGCGTAGACCGGCAGCAGCGCCGTGGCCCCACCCAGCAGCACGGCGAACAAGTCCAGCGAGATCGCGCCGAGAATGAGCCGGTTGGTCCACAGATACCGGAACCCTTCCATGGCCATGGTGGCGGCGCCGGCGGTGCGCGGGCGCGACACCGCCTTCACACGAATTCCCCCAATCAGGAACAGGGAGGCGAGATAGGCCACCGCCGAGAACGCGTAAACCCAGACCGGGCTGTTGGTGAATCCGTAGAGCAGGCCGCCCACGACCGGGCCCAGGATGGTGGCGGTGCGAAATGTGGAGGAACTCCAGGCCACCGAATTAGGAAAGTGTTCTTCCGGCACCAAGGCTGGCAGCAGCGCAGCCGAGGCGGGGTGGCTGAAGGCGCGGGCCGCCCCGTTCAGCACCAGCACCAGATATATCGGATAGACCTGGGTAATGCCGCGGACGGCGAAGAGGAGCAGCAGCAGCGAAGCCACTCCATAGGCGCCCATGCACGCCAGCAGGATGCTGCGGCGGGAGACGCGGTCGGCAGCGTGCCCGGCGACGGGAAACAGCAGGAACGCCGGAAGAAACTGGGCCAGGCCGACCAGTCCGAGGTCGAGCGGCTGCTTCGTCAGTTCATAGACCTGCCAGGCGACGGCCACCGCCAGCATCTCCGAAGAGAGCACCGACAGCACGCGGAAGCCGAGATAGTAACGAAAACTGGAATAGCGGAACGCCGCGCGAGGGTCGGAATTCTCCATTTCGGGCTTCCCTGTCAGTGTCCCATAGCGGGCGTTCCTTAGGACAAGATCATGACCGACCTGTGCGCGCCAGTGGGCCCGTTGGAGGCGTCGCCTCACCCGGGAACGTACACTGGGAGGATGGAATGGATTCTGGACGCCTCCGAGACACGGGTGCTGGGGGCGCTGATGGAAAAAGAAGTCACTACCCCCGAATACTACCCGCTCTCGCTGAACGCGCTGGTGAACGCGTGCAACCAGAAATCCAACCGGGAACCGGTAGTGTCTTACGATGAGGACACGGTGGAGCGCGCGCTTGAAGGGCTGCGCGCCAAAGGCCTCGCGGTGCGCATCACCGGCGGCGACAGCCGCGTGCCCAAGCACGGGCAGCGGTTCACCGAATCGCTGAACCTGGGACGGCGCGAGGCGGCTCTGCTGTGCGTGTTGATGCTGCGCGGTCCGCAGACCGCGGGCGAACTGCGCGGGCGCACCGAGCGCCTCTACGCCTTCGACGACCTGGAAAGCATCGAGAGCACGCTGCACCATCTGGCGGAGCAGGGCATGGTCAAGCAACTGCCGCGGCAGGCGGGCTCGCGCGAGCCGCGCCACGCGCATCTGCTGTCGGGAGATGTCGATGGGGTGGAGGAAGCGGCGGCACCGGCCGCGGCCGCGCGCGGGCCTGTGGCGCCCGATCGCCTGGCTGCGCTCGAACAAGGCTTGGCCGATTTGCGCCGGGAATTCGACGAATTCCGGAAGAGGTTCGAATGAGGCTGATCGCCTGTCTGCTGCTGTGTGGCGCGGTTCAGGCGGCCTCCCTGCGTTACTGGGTGCAGCCGTGCGTGCATCCGGAGAGCGGATGCCACAGCGGCGATCCGCAACTGGCGGAGTGGGCGCTCGAAGCCTGGCAGGCCGCGTCCGCCGGCGAGTTGACACTGCAAAAGGTGGACGACGAAAAGAAAGCACACATCCGCGTGTATTGGGCCAATGGCAACGAGGGGCTATACGGCGAGGCGCGGCCCATCCAGGTCGACGGAGTGCGCGGCGCGGAGGTCTATGTGCTGCCGGAAACCGGCGCCCGCGATGACGCCCTTTTGCGCGACGCCATCGTCTACCTCACCTGTCTGCACGAGACGGGACATGCCCTGGGCTTGCAGCACACCGCCGCGTTTGCCGACATCATGTACAGCTTTTCGTACGGCGGCGACATTCCCGAATATTTCGGGCGCTACCGGCGGCAACTGTCCAAGCGCGCCGACATTGCGAAACACGCCGGCATGTCGGAGGCTGACCGGCAGCGCCTGATCGCGATCTACCGGTGATCGGTACTATGATGGCTGCATGCCTCTCCATCCACAATCGAAGGCCATTCTAGACGCGTTGGCGGCGCAAGGCGGCAAGCCCATGGAAGAATCGAGCCCCGCCGAGATCCGAGCCAGCCGGGCGCAGAACGCGGCGGCCATGGCCGAGTTGGCCGGGCCGGAGCAGCCGGTGGCGCGCGTGCAGAACCGGACCATCCCCGGGCCGGCCGAGCCTATTCCGATTCGCGTCTACTGGTCCGCGGCCGGCAAGAAGCTGCCGGTGTTCGTCTACTTCCATGGCGGCGGCTGGGTCTTCGGCAATATCGATACCGTGGACCGCGTCTGCCGCGCGTTGGCGAACGCCGTGGGCTGCATCGTGGTGAATGTGGAGTACCGGCTGGCCCCGGAGCACAAATTCCCAGCCGCGGCCGAGGACGCCTACGCCGTGGCGGCGTACGTGGCGGCGCACGCGGACGAGTTCGATGCCGATGGCAGCCGCATCGCCGTGGGTGGCGATAGCGCCGGAGGCAACCTGGCCGCCGTCGCCTGCCTGATGGCGCGTGACAAGGGCGGGCCGTCGCTGGCGTTTCAACTGCTGGTGTACCCGGTGGTCGATTCCGAAGACAATCGGCCGTCGGTCGAGGAAAACGAGGGCAACCTGCTGTCGCGCGCGGTGATGCGCTACTTCTGGGAGCATTACACGCTGTCGCCCGAGCAAGCCCGTCAGCCGTACGCCTCGCCGATCAACGCGAAGAGCCTGGCTGGTTTGCCGCCGGCGTTCGTGATCACGGCTGAGTGCGATCCGCTGCGCGATCAGGGCGAGGCGTATGCGCGCCGCTTGCAGGAAGCGGGCGTACCGGTTCAGATGAAGCGCTATGCCGGCGCCATCCACGTCTTCTTCCAGATGGGCGCGGTGATCGATTCGGGGCGGGAAGCAATGGCCGATGCAGCGGCGGCGCTGCGGAGTGCGCTGGCTACCGGCGCCGGGGTTGGGGCATGAGTCGGGTTCTGCCGCTGTGCGCCGCGGCGCTGCTATTGGCGTCGTGCGGATCGGAGCCCAAGCCGGCCGCCCCGGAGACCAAGAACGTCGAACCGATCAAGCCCCGCGATGAAACGCGCCGCTTTCCGTTGGACGGCCAGGTGGAGACCAGGGTGGTGGAGAACCACCTGCTGGACAAGGTCTTCCTGCCCGGCGGCACGATGGCGCATTTCAAGAAGGGCGGAGCGGAATACGATCTGTTCGTGGCGCAGTTTCCGACCGCCACCGACGCGGCCATCGCGCTGGCCCATCTGGAAGGGGATCTCAAGGGCGCGCATCTGATTCCCAGTTTCGGCGGTTATTTCGGAACCGACGCCGGCCGCCCCATCTTTGTGTTCCCCAAGGACACCTGGATCGCTGGGGTGATTGGGTTGCCTGAAAAACAGGCCGACCCCGAGGCCCGCGTCTTAGCCGCGCATCTGAACTGAGATCGTGGCCGCAACGGTGGCGGATGCCTTCCGGCCTGCGCCGGCGCGAAGTTGGCTCCGGCAAAGTTTAGGACACTGCTGAGAGAGGATCAGACAATGCACTATCGCCGGCTGGGAAAGAGTTCGCTGGTCGTATCCGGATTAGGACTCGGCTGCATGGGGATGTCGGAGTTCTATGGCGAGACCGATGACGCCGAATCGATCGGGACCATTCATCACGCCCTCGACCGCGGCGTCACCTTCCTGGACACGGCGGATATGTACGGGGTAGGCCGCAATGAGGAGTTGGTGGGCCGCGCCATGGCCTCCCGCCGGCATGAGGTGATCCTGGCCACCAAGTTTGGCAACGTGCGCGGCAGCGATGGGTCCTTTCAGGGCGTGAACGGCCGGCCGGAATACGTGCAGCAGGCGTGCGAGGCTAGTCTGCGGCGGCTGCGGATTTCGACGATCGACTTGTACTACCAACACCGGGTAGACCCCAAAGTGCCGATCGAAGAAACCGTGGGCGCCATGGCGCGGCTCATCGAACAGGGCAAGGTTCGGTATCTGGGGCTCTCGGAGGCGGGGGAACAGACGATTCGCCGCGCCCACACCACGCATCCCATCGCGGCTCTGCAGACGGAGTATTCGTTGTGGACGCGCGATCCAGAAGACGGCATTCTCGCTACCTGCCGCGAACTCGGCATCGGTTTTGTGCCGTATAGCCCGCTCGGCCGGGGCTTTTTGACGGGACGCTTTCAAAAGCCCGCCGATCTCGGGGACAAGGATTTCCGGCGGTTCAACCCACGGTTTCAGGACGAGAATTTCCAGAAGAATCTGCGTCTGGTCGAGGGCATCGAGAAGATCGCGAAAGAGAAGGGCTGCACTCCGGCGCAGCTGGCGCTGGCGTGGGTGCTGGCGCAGGGCGAAGACCTGGCGCCGATTCCGGGCACCAAAAGACGCGCCTATCTCGACCAGAATCTGGGCGCGCTGGAGGTGGCGCTCACGGCCGCCGATTTGCAGCGTCTCGATCGCTTGGCGCCGCGCGGAATCACGGCCGGAACGCGCTATCCGGAAGCGCATATGAAAGCGGTGGGAATCTGAGAAGCGTTACTTGGTCTTCCGGCGGCGTTTGGGGAAGGCCTTTTCCATCTCGACCACGCGCATTTCCTGAATGCTCACGCGCGGGATGTGGAGACGCCAACGGCCTGGGGCCACTTCGGTGTCGTCGTTGAGCTCCATGCCGATTACCACGGCCTCTTCGTTCTCATCCAGAAGAAATCCGATTTCCTGAAGCTCCACGAGTTTCGCCTGCGTAGGGTGAGGAGCAGCGCCCGAGGCTTCTTCCGTGACGGCGTCCTTCCACCGAATAAATGCCACCTTCATCGCGACAAAGGTAGCACAACGGAGGCCTTCCGCGGGACGAGAGTTACGGCAGCGCGAACACGACCACTGCCTGCCCGTTGCCGCGTCCGCCGCCGGCAGCGACGACGGCCACGTACTGTTTGCCGTTCTTGCCGCGGTAGGTGATGGGAACCGCCGTGGCGGTGTAGTCGAGTTTCGCGGCCCACAACTCCTTGCCGGTTTTCGAATCGAAGGCCCGGAAGCGGTTGTCGTTGGTCGCGCCGATGAAGACCAGCCCTCCTGCGGTGGCGATGGGGCCGGCGAAGGCGCCGGAGCGGCCCGTATTTTGTTTGCCCGGCGGGAGGCCTTCGGTGACGCCCAGCGGTACTTGCCACGCGATCTCGCCCGTGTTCGCGTTCACCGCGAACAGCCGCTCCCATGGCGGTTTGAAGCACGGCAGATTGCCGATCATGTTGCCGTTCGCGTCTTTGGCCGGAGCGCTGAAGCTGAAGAAGCCGGGCGCCTTGTCGTACGGCAACTCGCCGGGCTGCGGATACTTCGGGTTCTTGCGCATCCACCCGGTGCCGGGGGCGTCCTGCGAATTCACGAACACGTAGCCGAGCTTCGTATCGGCTGCCGCTCCGCCCCAGTTGGTGCCGCCGGTCGGCCCGGGGAAACTGATGGTGACGTGCGCCGGCGTGCCTTCGCCCTGATAGGTCCACGGGGTGAACGGACCGGAATCCTCAAACCCGTTCTTCACCCAGAGCTCCTGGCAGGCCTTGGCGTGATCGGCGGTGGTGTCGTCGGCGGTCACGATATCCGCCTTGCTGATGCTCACCCGCGCCAGTGGCGGCGGCTTCAGCGGAAACGGCTGCGTGGGCGAATACCACTCGCCGGGCACATTGCCTTGCGGCACCGGCCGCTCTTCCACACCGAACACCGGCTTCCCGGTGACGCGATCGAGAATGAACATGTACCCAGATTTGCCGGTCTGCGCCAGCGCCGGAATCTTTTTGCCGTCTTTGACAATGTCGAGCAGCACCGGGTCGGGCGGCAGGTCGTAATCCCACAGCTCGTGATGGACGGTCTGGAAATACCATTTCAACTTGCCGGTGGCGGCGTCGACAGCAACCACGGAATTGGCGAACAGGTTGTTGCCCTTGCGGTCGCCACCGTAATAGTTGGCGGCCGGGCCGCCCATGGGCAGATAGACGATGCCGCGCTGCTCGTCCACCGTGGTGGAGTACGACCACATATTGTTGCCGGCGCGCTTCCAACTGTCGCCATCCCATTGTTCGTGGCCGGTCTCGCCGGGATGCGGCACGGCGTGAAAATCCCAGATCTTTTTGCCGGTGCGTGCGTCATAGGCGCGCGAATCGCCGGGCAGGCCGCCGGGGACTTCATCCTGCGGATGCGGATTCGGCTCGCCCGGGCCAAACACGTTCATCCCGACCACGATCACGTCCTTGTAGACGGCCGGGACGCCGGCGAACGGCACGTCCATGGTCATTTCGCCTTCGGTTCCGAAGCCGGGGTCGAGCTTGCCGGTGCGCGCGTTGAGCGCCACCATCTTGTGGCCGGTAGTAAAGAGGATGCGGGCGGGGTTGTTGCGGTCGCCCGGCCAGTAGGCCACGCCGCGAGACGACGCGACACCCGTCTTCAAGTCGTAGCGCCAGACTTCCTTACCGCTATCGGCCTCGAGAGCCACCACGCGATTGCCGGCCGGCAGAACCCGCACGCCATCGAGCACAATCCGCGTGATCTGGTTCACAGCCGCGGCGGGCGGACTGTCGGCGTCCGGCCGAAGCCGGTACGACCACGCCTGCGCCAGCCTGGCGACGTTGGCCGGCGTGATCTGCGCCAGCGGCGAAAAACGGGTGGACGCGAGATCGCGGTTGTACGTAGGCCAATCGCCGGCGGGCTGCGCCGCGAGCGGCACGGCGAGCACGGCTAGAGACAGGATGCTACGGCAGCGAGATAACATAGGATACAGGCCTCTTCAGTCCTCGACAGGCAGCCTCTACTTGGCACGCTTCTTCGCCTGGATGTGTGGCGGATTCTTGATTTCCGGTCGGAAGCCCTCCGCGTCAAACTCTCGGTATCGACGCACATTGCCATCCCAACTGATTTCAGTTTGAGACCCTTCAATGTCTCCTCGGTCATTGAAGTAGCTCAACACAATAGTGAACGTGGGTTTCCCGTCCGATCGCGTCTTCAAGATCTCCAGGCAGTATCCCGCGAAATCGGCTATATCGTCGATGTAATCGAGAGCAATGTAGCCTTCTGAATTCCGGATTTCTCTCCCACGTTCGAGAACTGCGGTCCAACCGGAATTCTCAGCGCGGAGAACGACAAACTGCGAAACGGGCACGCAGTAACCAGTCGCGGTCGCACGGCTCGGTTTCACGGCTGCCAGCAGTTCGGTAGCCGCGGGATTGCCTAACTGGCCGCATGTAACCACGACTGCTCTTGGTCCCAAGCGCGCCTTAGCGGCACTCAAGCAAACCTGAGAATCCGGGACCGCGGCTGCAAGCGTTGTCGCGACTGCCAGGGTCAGAATGCTACGGCAGCGAGAAAACATAGATCGCATTTGCGCCGGTGGGCGTGCGCAGCTCCGGCGCTTCCTTCGAGAGCTCCGGCACTTTCGGGTTGTCGCCGGTCATCACGGCAATGTACTGTTTTCCTTTGGCCGCATAGCTGATGGTGCTGACTGAGACGTTGCCGCCCAGGATGGTCTCCCAGAGCGGCTTTCCCGTGGCCGCGTCAAAAGCTTTGAAGCGGCGGCTCATGTCGCCGTGAAAGAGGAGGTCGCCGGCGGTGGTGAGCAGGGCGCCGTTGCCGGGCGCGCGGCCGATATCGAAGCGCATCACCTCGCCGGTGCTGAGGTTGATTTTGGCGAGACCGGTGAGCGCGTTGGGATCGGAGCCGGGGCGGGGAATCGCGCTCCAGCCGCCGCGGCCGGCCGGGCCGGCGATGGTCAAGTCGCGGCAGTTGTCGATGTACGACGTGTAGAGTGAGTTCGTCACCGGGCTGTAGGCGGTGGGCCAGTAGCTGCGCGTGTTCCAGAAACAGACCACGTGGTGATCGCCGGGCTGCTTGAACACGACATCCCAATTGATGGTGGTCTTGCCGGTTTTGACGTCGATATCGGAGATCACGAAGTTCGGGACATCGAACGGGAAGGGCGTGGCCCAGAGGAACTGGCCGGTGCCGCGGTCGAGCGCGAAGATGCCGCCGGGTTCGCCGATATTGACCGCGATGTCGCGCTCCTGGCCGCGCGGCACATCGGGATTGATCCACTTGACGAATTTCGGATCGGGGCTCACTTTCGTGCGGACGAGCGTGCGCTCGTGGGTAAAATCGGAATCCCAATCGTCGCCCGGCAGGTGCTGATAATACCAGGCGAGCTTGCCGGTGGCGGGGTTGAGCGCGATGGTGGAGTTGCTATAGAGATCGGCCGGCGCGGTGCGGGCGGTACCGTCCGCGGTGCCGTGGCGCTGCATGCGCTGATCGGGCATGGGATTGGAGACGCCCCAGTACAACAGCTTGCGGACGGGATCGTAGGAACCGGGCAGTCCCCAGGTGGAAGCGAGGCGGCGCTCCACCGGCGCGCCATGCCAGGACTCATCGCCCGGCTCGCCGGGCGCGGGCGTGGTGTAGAAACGCCACTCTTCTTTGCCGGTGAGTGCGTCGTTGGCAACGATGAAGCAATTCTCGCGCTTGCCGCCGCAAGCGCCGCCGGAAATCGCCGTGCCTTCCACCATGAACGCGCCCGAGGTGTTGCCGCGGCCGTCGGTCTTGGCCTCCCAGCGCTGCTCGCCCGTGCGGGCGTCGAGACCGACGACGGCGTCGGGAGCGGTGTAGACGACGACGTCCTGGAAGATGGCGAGGCTCTTGGGGCGCGCTTGCCCTGCCACGTTGGCGGCCACTTTGCGCTTGTACTCCCAGAGCAGGTCGCCGGTGGTGCTGTCGAGCGCCTGCACCACCGCGCCCGGTTCGATGAGGTACATGACGCCCTCGTGCACCAGCGGGATGGTTTCGGTCTGTCCGGCGCCGAGGCCGCGCGTCCACGTCATGCGCAGACGGCCGACGTTCTGCTTGTTGATTTGCTTGAGCGGGCTGTAGCGCTGCGCGTCATAGGTGCGGCTGTACATCAGCCAGTCGTCGGGGCTGGGATTCTCCAGCATCTGCTGGGTGACGGGCTTGAAGTTCTGAACTTGGGCGAAGGCGGGGGCGATCGCTCCGAGAACCGCCAGCGCTCCTAAGAATGATTTCCGAGTCATTTCTCTCCTCCGTGCTCACCGGCTTCGGATCCGCCCGCCTACTTTTGTCCGCCCGGCGCCGCGCGCGAATAGAACGCGGCGATATCGTTCTTAAACTGCTTGAGCGCGTCGACGTTGAGATAGATCATGTGTCCTGAGGGGTAATATCCGAATTCGATGTTGCCGCGCAACTTCGGTTCCAGTCCGATGTGCGCCAGGTCGTATTCAGTGATGAAGAACGGGGTGGCCAGATCGAACAGCCCGTTCGCGGAGAAGACCTGGAGCCGGGGATTCTTGCGCATGGCGTCGGCCAGATCGCCGGCCACATACGCATCGCGCATCGACTGGCCTCCCCGGTTTGCGGCGGGCTCGGGGGATCCGAGGCGGTGTTCGTGATCCCAACTTTGGTTGATGCCCGGGCCACTGGGCAGATAGGTCTCGTCCGAGGAATACTTCAGGTCGTGATCCAGGTAGTCATGTAAGGCCGAGATAAACGCGCCTTCGATGCCGGTGTCCGATGGATCGTAGCCGGGAGTTTCGCCGGCGGCGTCCACGTCGGTGCCTTCGAAGCGCGCATCGTAGCGGCCCAGGATGGCGCGCTGGTCGCGCAGCAGTTCTTTGCGGAATCGCGCCGGGCTGATCCGCAGATTCGCTTCCTTGACGTATGGCACGCTCAGACCGGTGTAGCCCGCCAGCTTGGCGGCGATGGCGTCCACCTGCGCGGCCGGAAGATTCTGACCTTGCGCCAGCGCTTCCGAATAGGGGCCACGCGCGAAGGCCCGCACTTCATTGAGGAAGGCTGTCTGGTCCTTGCCCTTGTGCGACACCTTCTCGTAGTGCCAGGCGATGGCGGCGTAGGATGGTACGTTGCCGATGAACTGGGCGTCCGAACCGGGAGCGTTGACGAAATAGTTCAAGATCGACGACATCAGGATCACGCCGTTGAGCGACATGCCACTGTTTTCGAGCGCATCCGCCAGCCCGGCTGAGCGCGTGGTGCCGTACGATTCGCCGAAGAGGAATTTGGGGGAATTCCATCGGTGATTGACGGTCACGTAACGATAGATGAATTTCTGGAAGGCGCGCACGTCCTGGTCGGTGCCGGCGAAATCATGGATCGCGCCTTTTCCCACCGGCCGTGAATAGCCGGTTCCCACCGCGTCGACGAAAACCAGGTCGGACTTGTCTAGCAGACTGTATTGGTTCGGAACAATCTGGTAGGGTCCCGAGCCGGTGGCTTCGGGGCTCGAGGTCACCACGCGCACCGGTCCGACCGAGCCCATGTGCAGCCACATGCTGGCAGAGCCCGGACCGCCGTTGTAAAGGAAGGTCACGGGCCGGGTCCGGAGGTCGCTCACGCCGTCGAGCGTGTACGCCGCATAGAAGACGCTGGCGTTGGGCTGCTCGTCGGTTCCGTCGATCAGGAGATTGCCCGCGGTCGCCGTATAGCGGAGGGTTGCGCCGCCCAGGGACAACTCATGCGGCGTGACAGAGCTTTTCTCCGGCGGGATGGGCTTCTCCGCATTCGCCGGAGCCGCCGCCGGCGGGTTGGCAGGCCCTCGTTGGGCGTAAGCCAGTGGCACACAGAGAAGGGCCAGAAGGAAGAAATGAATAGTGCGAATTTGAGGCACGGTGCTTTTCTCCTTGTCGGCCATTCTCGCACGGAACGAAAGTATCTTGCGGGCGCGGCTTCGGCGCGGTCAGCGGGTCCGGCGCAGCCAGTAAAAGCCCATCGCATCCTTGCCGCCGCAGCAGCCGGTGGCGAAGGCTTCGCCGGCTTCGTTCACGTCGATCGCATGCGGCCCCGGTGATTCCACCTGGCCGAGGACCTTTCCGGTCGCAGGATCCAGCTGGAGCAGCCACGGCGCAGCGCGGTTGGGTTGTCTCGCGCCGCCGGCTTCGAGAGTCATGGTCGAGACCCAGAGCGCCCCGCCGCTGACCTTGAGCGCAAACGGACGCCCGAGGTGCGTCCACTCTCCCAGGTAGCGGCCGTCCAGATCAAAGCGCTGCACCCGGGTATTGGTCCGGTCGGCCACGTAAAGCACCTTTCCGTCGGTTGCGATTCCATGCGGAATTTGAAATTGCCCCGGACCGGTTCCTTTGCTGCCCCAGACGCGCACCCGCTTGCCGGCGGCGGTGTATTCCAGAATGCGCGCGTTGCCATAGCCATCGGAGATAAAGAGCCGGCCATTCGGTCCGAAGGCGATATCGGTGGCGCCGCACAGCACCGGTGTGAGGCAGTCTTTGCCGGTAGCCAACTCGCCGACATCGATTTCCTGCAGCTTCTTGCCCTCGGGCGTAAACTTCAGCAGCACGGAACTTCCGGCGTCCACGGTCCAGATGTTCCCGTCGGGATCGATGCGGACACTATGCGGGACCGCGAACACTCCTTGGCCCCAGGAGCGCAACACGCGGCCTTCCGTGTTGACGGCGATAACGGGATCGGCCTTGTCGCCGCGCTGCAGAACGTAGACCGTTCCGGAGCGGTCGGCAGCGATCGAAGACACGGTGCCGAGCGACCCGGCGTTCGGCAGCCGCGCCGCCAGCGGAACCTCATTCAGAGCCAGGCGGGGTGTGTCGCGAAGCAGAGCCCGCAACTGCGCTGCCCGGGCATCGGTCCCCGGTTCTTGCGCGCGGAGCGAAACGCAGGCCAACAGCGCGATGGGGAAGTACGCTTTCCTACCCATCAGCCCCCCAGAGACCAAAGGCTGCCGACCCTCGAGGTCAGTTTACAGGTGATCCGCATGATCGCTGAGTATATCAGCGTCTTCCCGGCCGTTTCGACACATCGGATCAGGACCAATAGCGGGCATGCACAAACCGATGGGCTACTGGAGGCCAATCGAAAGTGCAGGTACGGAGAGTATTACCAGACTTATTCTCAATCCTGCCAGGGGAATTCCCTCACCCGCGCCGGGCCATTCGTTCCTTATACTCCGAATAACTGAATGTCTAGGGCGGTGGGGATTCCTGCGAGTCCGTTGACACATGGGACACGTGTGTACGAGATCGATCCACTGCGAGACTCCCGCTGGCCGCGGTTTCTGGAACGCCATAGCCAAGCCACGGTGTTTCACAGCCCGGAGTGGTTGGAGGCTTTGAGCCGGACGTACGGGTATCGCAGCGGGGTGCTGACTTCGACGGGACCCGATCGCGACTTGGTGAATGGTTTGGTATTCTGCCGCGTGAAAAGCTGGCTGACGGGCCGCCGTGTGGTGTCGCTGCCGTTCTCGGATCACTGCACACCTTTGGTTGACAGGGCGGAGGAGCTTGTCGAATTTCTGGCCAAGCTGAAACAGGATAGGACGAGGGGGAAGTACGTTGAAATCCGGTGCCTCGCCGGCCAGCCCGCCGCAGCGGCTGGCTTGGCCGTCGCGGCGGCATATTGCCTGCACCGCCTGGACCTGAGTCCCAGTCACGACGAGATCCTCCGCGGTTTTCACGCCAACCACGTGCGCCGCAAAATCGCCCGGGCCGAGCGGGAAGGTCTGACGTACGAGGAGGGGCGATCGGAGCTCTTGCTGCAAAAGTTCTACCGATTGGCGCTTCTCACGCGTCGGAGGCACCATCTGCCGCCCCAGCCGCTGGCCTGGTTCCGGAATCTGATCGCCTGCATGGGCGATCGACTGAAGATCCGACTCGCATCGTACCAAGGCCGTCCAGCGGCCGGTACCCTCACCTTGCGCTATAAGAGCACCATGACCTACAAGTATGGCTTCTCGGATGTGAGTTTTCACCGCCTCGGAAGCATGCAGTTATTACTGTGGAGGGCCATCCAGGAGGCGAAGAGCGAGGGGCTGGCGGCGTTCGACATGGGCCGTACCGACTGGGCCAATCCAGGACTGATCGCCTTCAAGGATCACTGGGGGGCTGCCCGGAAATCGGTCGTGTACCTTCGCGACCCGGCGCGCGAGCTTCCACGCGGCACCGGGGGGCTGGCGATGCGCCTCGCCAGCCAGGCCTTCACCCTCGTGCCCGATAGCCTATTGACCGCAGCTGGCAACCTGCTCTACCGCCACATGGCGTAACGCCGCGGCTCGGCTCCGCATGCGCTACGCGCCCTCCGACGCCTCCGGACGTTTCTCGATTCGCACCCTCGCAATGCGGTTTCGATCCATGGTGAGAACGGTGTACCGCCGGCCCTGGTATTCCACCGACTCGCCGGCATGCGGGATCTCGCCCAGGCGGTACAACAGGAAGCCGGCCAGGGTTTCGAAGCCGGCGTCGGCCGGGATCTCGATGCCGAATTCCGATTCCATGTCGCGGATGCGCGTGGCGCCGTCCAGTTCCACTTCATCGGTCTCCTGTAGACGGGGTTCGGTCTTCTCCTCGTGCTCGCCTTCGATCCGGCCCACCACTTGTTCCAGCACGTCCTTGACCGTGAGCATCCCCACAATGGTCCCGAACTCGTCGACCACCATGGCCATGTGCAAGCGGCTCTGGCGAAACTCCTCCAGCATCTGCGAGAGCGGTTTAGTCTCGGGCACCACCAGGTGGCGGCGCATCAACCGGGCCACGCGAAAGGCTCGGCTGGGACGGCCGGTCCGAATCGCGCTGCGGCGTTCTTCCCATACCGGCAACAGGTCTTTGTAGTGCAGAATCCCCACGATCTTTTCGGGAGTGCCGTCGTAAACCGGAAGGCGGGAGTGCTGGCGCTCGATCATCGTGTGGAGCACGTCATCCAGACTCGATGCGGCGGAGATGGAGACCATGTCGTTGCGTGGCACCATGACTTCGCGCGCCGAGATTTCGCTCAGATCGAGCACGCGATGAATCATGTCTTCCTCGGCCTCGGGAAGAACGCCGAGACCGCGGCTGGAACTGACGATCAGCTTCAACTCCTCGGCTGAATGACCGCCCCCGTGTGGCCCCCCCCGAAGCTGGAGCGCACGCGTGAGGGCGTTGGCGGAGCGCTCGATGGCCACTACGAACGGCATGGTGACGCGATAGAAGACGAGCAGCGCCGGCGCCACCAGCGCCGCCAACCGGTCCGCTTTTGCAATGGCCAGATTCTTCGGCACCACTTCTCCGAGGACCACGTGAAAATAACTGATGGCCATGAATGCCAGCACCAGGCTGACCTCATGCAGGAAGCTGCTGTTCAGCGTGGCGGCGAAAGGCCCGAGTAAGGCACTCAAGGCTTGGTATAGGGTATCTTCGCCCGCCCAGCCCAAGCCCAGACTGGCGAGCGTGACCCCCACCTGCGTGACCGAAAGCAGCCGGCCGGGATTCGAGAGCAGGTTGAGGGCGGCCTGCGCGCCCGCCCTGCCATCTTTCGCCATCTCGCGGAGCCGCGAGTGGCGCACGGAAATCAGCGAGACTTCCGCAGCCGCAAAGAACCCGTTCATCGCGATCAGCAAGGCCAGAAGCAGCAGGCGGATGGAGGAGTGGGTCACGGCGTTACGGCTTGCGCAGCCACCACGAGCGTACCACGGCTTGTTTTATTCGCCTTTTGTTCGCTATTCTGGAGCCGTGTCGTTAAAGCTCTACCTGGTTTCCTGCGACTTGCTGGACGGGGGAGATTACGCCTCGTTTCACACCCGGCTGAGGACATTCGAAGCCCGGCAGGTTCTAGCCCGCCAGTGGGCTCTGCGGAGCACCCATTCGGCGGCGGAGTTGAAGGAGATTCTGCGGCGGTTTCTCGCTCCCGGCGACCGCATCGTGGTTATCGAAGTCGGTGCGGAGCGGTCGAGCCGTCACGCACTCTGTAATCTGGCCGACCTGTAAGGCCGGGCCGCCCCACGAGGCTGGAGGTCTGGGTCTCGTCGTCGCCATCGTCCTGCTCACCGTAGACGTGGTAATAGTAGCTGGCCAGACCGCAACCCATCAGCAAAGCCAGCAGGATCCCCGCCCAGCGCAGCGTCGCCCCGTTCCAGGCCCGCTCGTGGGAAACCGCGGCGCCCGTCGCCTTCACCACGGCCAGGGAGGCGCCGCCTCCGAGCCCCAGTTTCAGGTACCAGGGCATCAAGTCCAGGTGGCTTTGGCCGCCCACGTCGCCCCAAAGAACAAAAACTGCTAACAAAGCCAGCAGGAACTGCGTCGTATAAGCAAGGCGAAGAATAGGCATCGCAAAGGCGAATCTTCATCTTACGGTATCCTGAAAACAGATGGCTTCCTCCGGCTCCGACGCGGTTCGTTCGCGGCAGCAATTCCAAAATGCACTAGGCTTGGCGTTAGACTCTCTCCGCGCCCATAAATTACGCAGTTTCTTGACGTTACTGGGGATCATCATCGGTGTGGCGAGCGTCATTTTGGTGGGCGCGGCAATCGATGGGGTGGGGGTCTATGCCGATCAGAGCACGTCCAAGGCCTTCGGCGCGGAGTCCTTTATCGTGGCGCGGGTGGCCGGCGCCGGCCTGAGCCGCCGCGAGTACTTCGACCGGCTCAAGCACAACAAGCCCATCCAGTCCGACGACTTGCGGTTCGTCAAGTCGATTGCCGGCGATGACGTTTTGTACAGCCCCTACCGCAATCACACCTCAGATGTGAAGCGCGAGGACCAGATCTGCGAGAACACCAACATCACCGGGGTTTCGGCGGACCTGGCGGTGATCCGCGACGTGGCCGTTTCCGACGGCCGCTTTTTCACCGACCAGGAAGAGCGCGCGCGTCTGCCGGTGGCGGTGATCGGGCAGACCGTCCGCGACCAGTTGTTTGCACCCGGTTCGATGCCGCTGGGCCAGACCATCCGGATTGAAGGCATCGATTTCACGGTGGTCGGTGTGCTGGACAAGCTGGGTTCGGCCTTTGGCAACGATCAGGACAAGATGCTCTATATCCCCAGCGGCGCGTTTGACCGGCTCTACGGTCCGGGGCTGGGTTTCCAGGTTTTCGCGCGGCCGCGGCCGGGCAGCGGCCTGACGATGAACCAGGCGCTGGATGAAACGCGCGTGGCGTTTCGCACCCGCTTCCACACCCGCCCCGGCGACACCGACCAGTTCGACACTCTGACTCCGGACGCCATCCGCGGTTTCATCGATCAGGTTCTCGGCATGGTGGCGGCGGTGGTGGTTCCGATCACCTGCATTTCGCTGGTGGTGGGTGGGATCGTGATCATGAACATCATGCTGGTGAGCGTGACCGAGCGCACGTCCGAGATCGGGCTGCGGAAGTCGCTAGGCGCGCGGCGTGAGGATATCCTGCTGCAGATTCTGATTGAGGCGGTCACTCTGGCGGTAGCGGGAGGCTCGCTGGGCGTGGGCCTGGGCGGGGCCCTGACTCTGGTCATCGGGCGGCTCATCAGCCTGCCGCTGCACATTTCGCTCGGCTACGTGGTGCTGTCCATTGGCGTTTCGAGCGTCGTGGGCATCACGTCCGGGTGGTATCCGGCGGCGCGCGCGTCGAAGCTCGACCCGGTGGTAGCCTTGCGGGCGGACTAAGACATGAACATCAATCCCACCGAGAACATGGGTCTGGCCCTGCGCCAGGTGTGGACGCATCGCTTCCGTTCGTTGCTCACCATCCTGGGGATCGTGATCGGCATCACCACGGTCGTTACGGTGGCTTCGCTGCTCACCGGTTTGCGACAGGGGATTGTGGTCTTCTTCCAGGAACTGGGCCCCGATAACGTGTTCGTGTCCCGCTTCTCGGGCGGGCCGGGAACCGGAGGCGTGCTGCCCAAGGAACGCAAGCGCAAGCCCATCCACCCCGAATATGCCGATTTCATCCGGCGCTCTTGCACTTCGGTGGAGGACGTCGCCCTTTCGCTCTACATTCCGCCGGTGGTGGACGGCAATCCCATCACCGCGCGCGTTCCCGGCTACGAATCCGACAACGTGGCCATCAGCGGCCTGTCGCCCAACTCTCTGGACCTTTCGCCGCGGGATCTGCACGAGGGGCGTTTCTTCACCGCGGAGGAGGATCACCGGGCCGCGCATGTGGTGGTGATCGGGCACGACCTGGCCGAAGCGCTTTTTCCCGATGGCCACGGCGTCGGCAAGGCGCTGATGATGGATGGCGCCGAATACCAGGTGATCGGCATCTACGAAAAAGCCAAAGGCGGCTTCTTCGGCCAGAACAATCAGGACTCGGCCATCAACATGCCGCTGCGCACGGCTCAACTCCGCTATCCGCAGCTCGACGACTATTTCATCACGGCGAAGTCGCGCACCGGCGAACGCCAGGACGCGTACGATGAAGTCGAAGCGGCCATGCGGCGCATCCGCCGCGTGCCCTCCGGCGATGACGACGATTTCACCATTCAGACTCCGGACCAGATCATCCAGCAGATCGACAGCATCACAGGTGTGGTTGGCCTGGTGGCCATCGCCATGTCCGGCCTCGGCCTGCTGGTGGGCGGCATTGGGGTCATGAATATCATGCTGGTGAGCGTGACCGAACGCACCAAAGAGATCGGCGTACGTAAGGCAATTGGCGCCCGCCGCCGCGACATCATCGGCCAGTTCCTGATCGAGGCCGTGACCCTGACTGGAGCGGGAGGCGTGCTGGGCATTGTGATCTCGGTGCTGCTCACCCTGCTGATCGGCGCGCTGGCGCCGTCGCTGCCGTCGGTGGTGCCGGCCTGGGCTGTGGCTACAGGTTTTGGCGTCTCGGTGGCGGTAGGCGTGTTCTTCGGCGTCTGGCCCGCGGTCAAAGCAGCGAAACTCGACCCGGTGGAAGCGCTGCGGTACGAATAAGGCTGGCGGACGGGCCTCGTCACCATTTCTGGCGCGCGCCGCGCTTCGCACGGTGCACCGGCCGGAGGCATAGGCCCGTGGAACTCCGTCCGACTCTTGCGAAGCGCCGTCGCGGCTCGATATGCTAGGGCGACACAAGGAACTCCTATGAACAGGCATTTACAGGTGGCGGTGTGGATGACGGCCGGACTCTTCGGCTTGTTCGGATTGGCGAGCGCGGCGCGTGGGCAAGCGCCGCCGCGGCGGGCGCCGCAGGGGTCCGCCGGAACCGAGTCGGGCTTCGCGGTGTTCCAGCAACGCTGCATGGGATGTCACGGCAATCCCGCCGTGGAGCGGGCGCCGTCGCCGGCGGCGATCCGCGAAATGTCGCCGGAGAAGATCTATGAGGCGCTCACGACGGGTGTGATGAAGGGCCAGGGCGACCAGTTGACGGAAGATCAGAGGCGGATGACCGCGACCTTTATGAGCGGCCGTCCGCTGGGCAGCCTGGCGCAAGGTGACGCCAAGGACATGCCGAATCGGTGCGCGAGCAATCCGCCGCTGGCTAGTCCGAACGCGGGACCGGCGTGGAATGGCTGGGGCGTGGATGTCACCAACACGCGCTTTCAATCCGCCAAGGCTGCCGGCCTGACTCCGGCGCAAGTGCCGCAGCTCAAGCTGAAATGGGCCTTCGGCTATCCCAATGGGCTGTCGGCGTTCGGCCAGCCCTCGGTGGTGGCGGGGCGCGTGTTCGTGGGCACCGACATCGGCTACATCTATTCGCTGGATGCCAAGACCGGCTGCGTGTACTGGTCGTATCAAACCAAGGGCGCGGTGCGGAACGCCCTCAGCGTGGGCGCGGTGAAAGGGCAGGGAACCACCAAGTACGGCGTGTTCTTCGGCGACGCCCACGCCAACGTCTACGGCCTGGACGCGCAGACCGGCCATGAACTCTGGAACACGAAAGTAGACACGCACTTCGTGGCGCGCATCACGGCCGCGCCGACGTACTATGACGGGCGCCTGTTCGTGCCGGTCTCTTCGTCGGAGGAATTCACGGCGGCGACGCTCGACTACCCCTGCTGCACCTCGCGCGGCAGCGTGGTGGCGCTTGATGCCAGCACCGGCAAGTCAATCTGGAAGCGGTACGTGATGGACGAGCCGAAGCCCACGAGAAAGAATTCCAAAGGCGTGCAGTTGTACGCTCCGGCGGGGGGCAGCGTCTGGAACTCGCCCACCGTGGATGTGAAGCGGCACGCGGTGTACTTCGGAACCGGCGATGCCGAAACCGAGCCGGCCGCGCCCACCACCGACGCGGTGATGGCGGTGGATCTCGACACCGGAAACGTGCTCTGGGTCTATCAGGCGCAGGCTGGCGACGCGTTTCTGGGCGGGTGCAACGGCGCGTCGAAGACCGACAACTGTCCTTCGCAGAACGGCCCCGATCTGGACATCGGCAATTCGCCGATTTTGCGGAATTTGTCCAACGGGAAGACCGTGCTGGTGGCGGCGACGAAGGACGGCAACATCATCGCGCTCGATCCCGATCAAAAAGGCGCGGTGGTGTGGAAGACCAACGTGGCTCCGGTGGATCCGAACGCGACCGGGCCGAATGCGTTTTTCGCGCGGCTCGGGGGCATCGTGTGGGGCGGCGCCGCGGATGAGAGGGCGCTCTATTATGGTCTGACTCGCGGCGGCATGGTGGCGGTGCAGTTAGCCACGGGAGAGAGGCTGTGGTACACCCCGCTGGCGCCGGCCGGCACGCGCGTCAACAATTCGGCCGCGACGTCGGCCATGCCGGGCGTGGCCTTCGTGGGCGGATCGGACGGCAAGTTGCACGCACTGTCCACCGCGGACGGTAAGATCATCTGGGAATATGACACCGCGCACTCATACGAGACCGTCAACAAGATTACGGCCCATGGCGGCGCCATCAGCTCGATCGGACCCACCGTGGCGGGCGGGATGCTGTTCGTTGGATCGGGCTACGCGGTCAGCGGCAACAATACCGGCAACGTGCTGCTGGCGTTTTCGGCGGAGTAGGAATCGGGCCGGCGAAACAACCCTCGGGCATTGACACGGCGGTACACTAGATATTCGGGAGGCGGCAGCGCGACGCCGACCGGAAGTTTGACGCGTGGCTGATATCCCTTTTGGGATTGCCACAGATCCTCAAACCTCCACTACGTGTTGGCCTCTCGCTCCTGCGCCTCCCGGCCTCTTCACTTTCCTACCAAGTGTTGCGTGTCGCGGTTATTCTCGGTGCAGAGGTATTCCAGCAGTTCGGTGTCGGGCATCAGGCGGAGTTCGTAGGTCACCGTCCACGGGCGCGTGTAGGCCTTGGGGTCGTCGATGGTGGTCTTCAGATCGATGTGGCCGAAGTCGCGGCGGTGGAAACGCTCGGTGACGCGCAAGGCCTCGGTGTGGGGATGGCCGCCGGTGTCGAGCCACGTCTGGTCGTTGAAACCGGCGCTCTGCACGACGAGGGTGTCGCCGTCCCACTTGCCAACCGAGTAGCCCATCCATGTGGGGTTGGGATCGTCGGGCAGAGCGCGGCCGTCGGTAAAGATCTGGCGGAAGGTGGCGAAGGCTTCGTACAGAATTGTAATCTCGCCACGGTACTGCAGGATCTTATAAGGATAGGGGACGGCGTTCATTTGCGGCACGCCGGGCAAGTGACAGGTTCCCACCGGGTCTTCCTTGCTGAGAGTGTCCTGGCGGTGTTTGTAGACTTCGGCGGCCCAAGGCTGCATGGGGACGTCGCCGGGCTTCAGGTCGGCAGCCAGATTTACGGTGTACTTCACGCCGTTGGGCTGCTGCCAGATGCCCGACAGATCCGGCTTGCCGTCCTGACCGCGGGGCGCGGGCGCGGTGAGATTGGGTTTGCCATCGGCCGTGCGGGGGATTCCCGGCGACGGAATCTTCAGCCACTGCGCCCCGAGCGGCGCGGCCATGTAGACCACAATCGCCCAAGCGGCTCCGGCCTGTCCAATCCGACGTTTTCTCGGCACGCTCACCTCCCAGCTTCTATTTTCCGATTAAGTGCGAAAAGTCTTTTTCATTTTCGAGACAGTTGTCTTCCACAAAATCCGTATTGAGGACGATGAACTGGTGGAGCGTGACCGTCCACGGCCGGGTGTACGCCTTGGAATCGTCCACCGTGACTTCGATATCCATTCTTCCGTAGTTGAGGCGGTGAAATCGCTCCGTGACTTTGGCGGCGTCGGTGATGGGGCTGCCGTCGCGATCGAGCCACTGGCCATCGCGTAGCCCGGCGGTGTGCACCACCAGGGTATCGCCCTCCCAGTGGCCGATCGAGTAGCCGGTCCAGGCGGGTTGCGGATCGACCGGCATCGGCCGGCCGTCGGTGAAGATCTGCCGGTATTGGGTGCTCAGCTCGTTGAGGATGGCGAGCAGCCCCGGCGTCTGGACGTACTTCCGCAAGAAGGGGCTGGCGTGCAGCCGCGGCACGCCCTGCGGCAGGCAGTGCGTGGTCTGATCGTCCTTGCCGTTGTCCGCCATGCGCGCCTTGCGCAGCGCCGCGGCCCAGGGCTGAAAGGGTAGGCCGCCCGGCAAACTCCAGCCGAAGTCGAGGAACTCCTGGCCGATCTCCATATCGACGCAGCCTTCGGGTGGGCACGGACGGTTTTTCTCCGCGCGCCAGAGGCCCGAAAGATCGGGATGGCCGTCCACGGCGCGCGGGCCCGGCGCTTCGAGATTCGGCTGGCCGCCGGCCGTTTTGGGAACCCGGGCGGTGGGGTAATGCAGCCACTGCCCCGAAAGAGGCGCCGGGCCGATCGACAAGAGAGCCGCGGCGGCCGCTATGGTGAGAATTCCCTGTTTTCCGGACAGCTCCATCGAGTCACGCAGTCTCCGGCGATTATACAACGGGGGGTAGGAAAAGGCCGGGCGAATTGCCATCCGTAAGTCGCTGGATTGGGCCTTGGGGAGGCTGCTAACCAATGGAAGTATTGCCGTACCGTGCGAGCCGGGAGGACGATGGAGTCGGCCGGTTGTGCTTTGCTTTGATCTCGAAGTCTCGCTCGGTTCCCGGAGTTGGAGCCCGCACCACCTTGAGATCGACGTCCTCAAAGAAGCAGTTGATGTCATCCGTCTATTCAGCCTGGATCCGGTTGTGGCAGAACTGGCACAACAACGATCCCTTCGCGGCGTCTCCTCTTCGTAAAGCCCCGTATTTCGTTGTCGCCGTATTCATTGCGCTGCTTCACCTTGGACTCGTGCCCGTGGGCAATCTGGTGCTTGTCAGAGGCCCGCAAGCCCTGCCCGCATTTCCCGGATTGGGAGTGGACCTGGTGATCGTTCTGGTCTTCGGCCCGCGATATTGGCCCGTCCTGCTGGCGTCCTATTTCGTCAATTCGCTCTGGAGACAGGTGCCCTGGGAGGCCTCTTGCGGTGTGGCCCTGGCGGGTCTGATCCGGACTCTGTTGGGAGCGGCTCTGGTCTGCCGGCTCTCGGACAAGAAGAAACTGCTGGGCCCCTTCGAGGATATCGCCGGGATTGCTTTGGCAGGCCTGATCGCCACCGCGGTGGGCGCCGTGGTGGGCGCGTCCTGCCTGGCCGCGGGGGGTGGCATCGCGGCTTCTCAGTGGGCCGCCGCCTGCAAGCGTTGGTGGATCGCTGACGCCCTGAGTGTGTTCATCACGACGCCCCCGCTGTTGGCGCTCGCGCGCTCATGGACAAGCGGCAGGGCGAAATGGAACGCCTGGCTTGCGGTGCAGTGCTTCCTCTGCCTGACCGGCGTTTCGATGGCGTGTTATCTGGTCTTCTTCCGCCCCGACACGCGCTATCTCTTGTTCTCGGTGTTTCTGCTCATCTTGATCGCCGCGGCCTGGCTGGGACCGGCGGCGGCGCGATTTGCGGCATTCCTCATTTGTCTCGCCGCGGTCTGCGCCACCCGCACTGGAATCGGCGCCTTCGCCGGCGGAACCCTCCGCGAGAATCTGCAGAACCTGGCTCTGTTCGTGGTTGCCGTCTCCTTCACCGGGATGGCGGTGGGCGCATTCCGGGCGATCGGTAACCTGACCCTGCCCGCCGGCGTTCTCCTGGTGGGCTGGGCCTTCAGCGGCTGGTTATACGCCTCCATGGATCTGAGCCGGGCTAGTTATGACCAGGCTCGTTTGGACACCGTCATCACTTCGGCTGAGACCCGAATCCACACCAGCTATCGAGCCCATGAGGACCTTGCCTGGGATGCGGCCGGCTTTCTCGCCGCGTCAGGGCGGATCACTCCCGAAGACTGGCACGCCTACGTCAGCCGCCTCCATCTGGCGGATCGTTATCCGGATGTCGAGACTCTCTCGGTCGAGCAGCCGGCCGATGCCGAGCTCTCTGTGGATTCGCCTTCACGAGCCTCAGCCGAGCGATCGCGCGATTCAGGGCTGCCCGCCTTGAGCCGAAGCGCGGCGACAGCAAGCGGCTCCGGCGCCGGATTTCAGTTGCTGGTCCCGGTGTATCGGGTGGGCGCGCCGTTGACCACGGCCGTGGAGCGGCGCAGCGCGCTGTTGTCCTGGGTGTCGGTCGCGTTCCGCGCCGATCCTTTCTTTCGCTCGGGTTTGGAGGATCTTCGGGACGTCGTCCGTTTGCGAGTCTCCAAATCGGAAGGCGCCGCGCCCGGCAACTGGTTCTTCTGGTCTGCTGCCGGCCCCGGAGTCCCTGTCCCGCCCGAGCGCATCACTCACCTGACGCTGGGAGGGAGCACGTGGACGCTGGGATGGAGTCCGATGCCGGGCTTCCCGTACCTGAGCCGTGGGCCCTTCGCTCTGGCTGCCGGATGTACCGCGCTCCTCTCGCTGCTCTTGGCCGGGCTCGTGCTGATCCTGCAGACCACCCGGCGCCGGGCGTCGGACCGCTGGAAGCTGCTCCAGTCCGCGTCGGCCCTGGGAACTTGGGAATTCGACTTCAATTCCGAGATGGTCCACTGTTCGGAGCAACTCCGGCGGCTCTACGGCATTGTCGAATCTCGCGAACGCTTTCCGCTTACGGAGTGGCTCGGATACATCCATCCGAATGACCGGGAAGGGCTGCTGGCGGCGATCGGTGACCGCCTTGAAAATCGTCCCTCGATCGACCGCCAGTACCGTGTCGTGTGGCCCGACGGATCGGTGCACTGGCTCCACAGCAAAGCGCTTCCCGTGATGGACGATCAGGGACAGATGAGCCGGATCGTGGGTGTGGACTTCGACGTTAGCGAGATCAAACAACTGCAGAGTCAACTCGCACAAGCCCAGAAACTCCAGTCCGTTGGGCAATTGGCTGCCGGCGTCGCCCATGAGATCAATACCCCCATTCAATACATCGGCGATAACGGCAAGTTCTTGGAAGACGCCTTCCGGGATCTAATGAAATTATCCGATGCGCGGCGCGGAGCCAGCCCGCTGCCCCCGGGCGAGGACGGATTCGACGAGGGCGACCTGGAATATCTCAGAAGGGAAGTGCCCAAGGCTGCGACCCAGCTGCTGGAAGGCGTGGACCAAGTGACGCGAATCGTGCGCGCGATGAAAGAGTTCTCTCACCCCGGACCGATTGAAAGAACTTCTGCCGACATCAACCGGGCCATCGCCAACACCATCCTGGTTTCCAAGAACGAATGGAAATATGTCGCGGAAGTGACCACGGATCTCGATCCGTATCTCCCGCCGGTCTCGTGCGTAGTCGGCGAATTCAATCAGGTCATCCTCAACTTGATCGTCAATGCCGCTCACGCCATTTCGGACGCGGTTGGGGAATCCAACCGCAAGGGCGCCATCCACATTAGCACGCGCCAAAAGGAGTCGATGCTGGAGGTCCGCGTGACCGATACCGGCACCGGCATCCCGGAGTCTATTCAGTCCAAGGTCTTCGACCCGTTCTTCACGACCAAGCCGGTCGGCAAGGGCACGGGACAAGGCCTCGCCATCGCGCATGCTGTTATCGTGCAGAAGCATCACGGCAGCCTGACCTTTGAATCCGGCCCCGGGCGCGGCACCACGTTCGTCATCCGGCTTCCCCTGGAGTGCGAATTAGAGACCGTTTGAAGCCTGCCACCGTTGTACAAGTACAAGTGTCGTCCGGGTTGCCAAACGTTAAGATGACCGTATTCTCCACCGGCCAGCTTCCGAAATTGCGGTCGTGATTTCTTTCACAGTTCGCGTAAAACATGCCTGCCTATTGGTGTGCAATTCCTTGCAAATCTGTGGCTTAAGATTTGGCATTCGAGGTGCTCCAGCGGAGCTGTCATGGAACACCTCGAACTCAACCGCACCGAAGAGCCCAAGCATACCGGCATCGGCAAACTGCCCATGCTGCTCGCTTTGTTTTGTACCACGGCCCTCGCTCTGGGACTGTGGGTCAGGGACCGCCAGCAATCGGCGGCGTTCGATGTCGAACGCGCTCATATGGCGGGCAACCTGGACCAGGCCACCAGCCAATCGAAGACCCAGATTCTGGCGCTCAACCAGCGCCTCGATGAGTTGGCGGTGGCGCAGGCGCACGCCCAACAACAGGCTGAGCAGGCCCCGCCGGCGCCAGTCAAGCGGACGGCAGCCAAGGCGCGCCGCAAACCGGCTGAACCGGTGGTGGCCAACGACCCCCGGGTGGATCGTCTGCAAGGACAATTGAGCGACACTCAACAGGAACTGGCCCGCACGCGCGACGAATTGTCGGGCAAAATCGATTCGACCCGCACGGACCTCAGCGGTTCTATCGCGCAGACGCGCGACGACCTGGCCAAATCGCGCGACGAGATCAATGGGAGAATCAACTCCACGCGCGACGATCTCAACGGCTCCATCGCCCGGACCCATGAAGAGGTCGTGGCGTTGCGCAAGCGCGGCGAGCAGAACATCTACGAATTCCGTCTGGACAAGTCGAAATTGTTCCAGCGGGTGGGCCCGATCAGCGTTTCGCTGCGGAATACCAACATCAAGCACAAGTCGTACGATCTGGCGATGATGGTGGAAGACAACCAGCTCGACAAGAAGCACGTCAACCTGTTCGAGCCGGTGTGGATCAACCTCAGCGACCGGCCGCAGCCGGTGGAGCTGGTGGTGAACCATGTCGACAAGAACCAGATTTCGGGCTACGTCACCGAGTCCAAGTATAAGAAGTCCGAGCTGACCGCCTCGACCGAGAAACCTCCGGCTAAGCCGCAGCAGCTAGAAACCCGGTAGACCGATACGCGAGGGGCAGACGACCGCGGTCCGTGCGAGGCCGGATCGGTCTGGGTCGTCTACCCTGTACCACGCGGGGACCGTACCTCTTCCGATTTTCCTCCCAAGAAAAACGAATCGGTCACGAATTCCGCAGGCTCGCTTTGAGCACTTTGCCGGCGCTGTTCTTGGGGAGGGCCGGCAACGCCACGATCTCCTTGGGAAGCAGGTGAGGAGGCAATCGTTCCCGGCAAAACGCCATCACCTTGCCGGCAAGGCCGTTGCGCTCCTGCGAGAGCCCGACCACAAAGGCCTTGACCGCTTCGCCCAGGACATCGTCGGGCACCCCGATCACGGCGGCTTCCACCAGATCTTCCGATTCCAGCAGTGTTTCTTCGATCCGGCGGCAGCTGACACGCTCTCCGCGGCATTTCAAGAAATCCTTGGTGCGATCGACGATGTACAGGAATCCGTCCTCATCCACCGTGGCCAGGTCTCCGGTGTAGAGCCGGCCGTCCCGAAAACAGGCGGCGGATTCTTCCGGAGCGCGCCAGTAACCGCGTGCCACATTGGCGCCTTCCGCTACGATCTCGCCGGTTTCCGCTGGGCGCACTTCCTCGCCGCGCTCATTCAGCACGCGAAGGCGGACGCCCGGTATCGCCTTTCCAATGGAGCCCAGCTTGGTCTCCAGGCATTCCGGCGGCAGAAAGGAGAGCCGCGCTGTGGCCTCAGTCTGGCCGTACATGACGAAGATCTCGGTTCCGGGCAGCGCCTGCCGCAACTCGAGCAAAAAAGGCTTGTGCAGACATCCGCCCGCTTGTTGGACGTAACGCAGCCGTGGAAAACTCTTCTTGCGAAGGGTGGAGGAGCGCAGCAGGATTTGGAAATGACTGGGCACGCCGGCGAAGCCGGTGCAGCCGGCCTCAATCATGCGCTCCAGGACCACCTCGGGATACATGAACCGCGAATCGACCACAATACTCCCGCCGACTCGCAAATGAGTGTGCAACAGAGACGCGCCGAAGCAATAATAAAACGGCAGCACGGCCATGATCCGGTCCTGGCCGCTCAAGCGGAGATACTCAATGATGGATTCGGTGTTGGCGATGATGTTGGCGTGCGAGATCATCACGCCGCGCGGGCGGCCGGTGGAGCCCGACGTGAACATCACGGCGGCCAGTGCGTCACCCGAGGCGGCGCCAGCCGTTCCCTGGTCTTCTCCTTGATCGAGTTCCGGGAACGCACGCTGCGATCCGAGGGCCGGCAGGGGCCTCGCCGGCCGGTCGGTCACCACATCCATACCCGCAAAGGACTCCGCATGTCGGGCTAGTACGGCCGACTGGACCAAGGCGAGGGTGGCGTTTGTCGTCTCGCGAATGGATTTCAACTCCCGCACCGGGATTCCGCCGGGGAGCGGCACGGCGACCCGGCCCGCCTTCATTGTGCCCAGGTAGGAGGCCACCCAGAACAAGCTGTTGTCTGCAACGAGAAGGACGCGATCGCCCGGCCGGCTGTTCGATTCCAGCAGGTAACGGACTACTTGTCCAATGGCGCGCTGTAATTCACCGTAGGTGTGAGTTCCGCTCAGGAATTGGAGCGCGGTGTGATTCGGGCCCTTCCCGCCGAGCAGGAAATCCGTGACGTTGGCATCGCCAGACATGGGTGATCGCGCGTTTGGTCAGGCCTCCGCCGGTGGCAGCGGGACCGGTGCGGCGTGCAGATATTGGGCCATCCTCCGTTTGGAATCGATCATGCGATAGACCCGTGCCACCTGCGGTTCGTCGAGGTCCAAGGCAGCGCACAGATCGGCCGCGGCGATTCCGTGGTCTTTCCCGTACACACACAGGTCCATCTTCTCCAGCGGAAGCGAGAAGTAGAACTCCTCCTGCGACTGTTCGAGCGAATAGGTGTCCGTGGTGGGCGGGCGGCGTTGGATTTCCTCGGGCACGCCCAGATAAGCCGCCAATTGAAACACCTGCGACTTATAGAGGTGGGCGATCGGCTTGAAGTCGGCGGCGCCATCGCCATTCTTGACGAAGAAGCCCTGGTCGTATTCCAGACGGTTGGGGGTTCCGGCCACCGCGTATTGCAGAAGGTCGGCGTAATAATACTCCAGCATCTTGCGCGTGCGCTGCTTGAAATTGGTGGCCGCCACCACACCGAGGTAGGCCTCCCGGCTTAGCCGCACCTTCCGCCGTTCACCCCCCGGCGATTGCACCACCACCGAGAAGATGGCGTAGCGGTCGGCCTCCAGTAGGTTAGGAAGCACGATTTTGCATTTATAGCCGTCGCCATACTCGGGAACCGCCAGGCGGATGGACTCGTCCCGCCGCTGGTAGCAGCGCGCGCCTTGGAGGATCGGGCTGATGTCTTCGAGCGCGGATCGCGCGCCCAAGCTTTCAGCAACCAGGCGGCCCAGCCGTATACTGTCCTGCGAGGAGTCGGCTTCCGGCATGAACAGAATCTGCAGGCGGCGGCTCTCAAGGGCGCGGGCACACAAGAAAGCTACGACGCTGCTGTCGATTCCTCCCGACACACCGATCACGGCGCCTTTCCGTCTGAGCTGGTTCAGGACGGCCTCCCGGATGGCCGCGGTAATGCGCTCGGTTTCCCGGACGGGGTCGATTCGGAGCGCATCTAAGGAGATTGGAGTGGCGACAGTCATTTTCCTTCCACCTCCCGGCCGGCGGAGGCACTTCGGGCGCCGTCTAACTTCCGGCGCAAGAACGACGAGACCTTGTCAATCGAGTCCAGGTTGTCGGGAGTGGCTTCCTCATCCTCGACGCGAATTCCGAACTCGTCCTGCAGAAACGCGATCAGTTCCAGAATTCCAGTCGAGTCAATGATTCCGTGGTCCAGGAACGAATCGCTGTCTTGGAGCGAATCGATCTGGCCGAAGAAAAAGGTGGCTTCGATAAAGCTGCGTATCCGCTGTTCCGTTGCCGCTGTCTCCATAGGACTGCCTTTCTTTATGTCACCTGCGCCGCCGTCTCCGGCACGAGCGTGGCATCGCGGATGACCCCGCCCCGCCTGGCATCATTTCGGAACCTGTCGAGCAGTACCTGGGTCGAGAGAATCCCGACCAGGGCCATGTTGTCTCCAGCGCCGCCAGCACGCCCAGCGGTGAACTTCTGGGCCAGGGCCTGGACGGCTTGCGGGTCGAAGATCCCGTCGCGCCCGATCCGTTCGGGCGACAGCAGGTCCCTTACGTATGCCGCATTGGAGCCGGCAAAGCTCGCGCCGTCGGGAGCCCGATAGGGCTGCTTGTAGCGCTGCCGGATGGACTCCGGAATCCAACCTCTGGCGGCGCGTTTCAATAAATGCTTCTGGTCCAGTACCTTCATCTTGAGGTTGACGGGCAGGCTGGCCGCGAATGCCACCACGCGGTGATCCAGGAACGGGTAGCGCCCCTCCACCGAGTGCGCCATAGCCATGCGATCGCCTTGCGACGACAGAATGTAGCCGGGCAACAAATACATGGCCTCCAGGTACTCGGCCTGACGGAAGGCGGGCCAGCACGGGAACGAGGGCGGCAGGTCGCACACCAACTGGGACATGGCCGAGTCTGGGTGGGTCTCCGCCCGCACCGCCCGCGACAACACCTGCTTGATCCGCGCGGTGGCCTTCCACCGTGGCAGATGGGAAAAGAAGGGGCTGGCCAGGTCTTCTGGAGACACACAAAAGAACTTCTCGAGGTAGGCGCGCGGCTGGCTGCGGATTCCGTCGAGGTAGGGATAGAGGCGCCTCAGCAACAGAGGCCGCAACGAGGAACCGGGAACCCGCGCCCAAAACCGGCGGATCTTGGCCTCCTTGAAAATATCGTAGCCGCCTAGGATTTCGTCGGCGCCTTCGCCCGTCAGCACCACCTTATAGCCGCTGTCCCGCACCAGCCGCGACAGCAGAAAGAGCGGCGCAGGGGCGGTGCGCAGGATGGGCTGCTCGGCGTGCCAGACCACTTCGGGAAAAACCCGGGCGATGTCCCCCGGCGTGCAATGCACGTTGCTGTGTTGGGTCTGGAGAAAGGAGCTGGCCTCGTGCTGGTAGGGGGCCTCATCAAACGCGCCGTCTTCAAAAGAAACCGAGAATGTTCGCAGGCGCTCCCCCACCAGGCTCTTGGCGAGCGCAGTGATCAAGGTGGAGTCCAGGCCGCCGCTGAGGTAGGCGCCTACGGGAACATCGGACCGCAGCCGGATCCGCGTGGCGTCGAGCAGCAAGGCCAGCAGTTCCTCGGCCAGACTCTCCTCCGAGCCGCTCCGGCCGTCGCCTTCGGCTGGATACTCGAGCTGCCAGTATCGCGAAACCCGAATCTGTCCATCCTCCACGACCAGGGAGTGCCCGGGTGGAAGCTGCCGGATGTTGCAAAACGCCGTGCGCGGCGGCAGCGTGACCCAGAAGGTGAAGATCTGATCGAGGGCTTCGAGATCGAGTTCGCAGGAGACGTCCGGGCACGCCATCAATGCCTTGATCTCGGAGGCAAACAGAAACCGGCCTCCCGCCTGGGTATAGAACAGCGGCCGTATGCCGAAACGGTCGCGGGAAAGGAATAGCTTCTGCCGCGGAGCGTCCCAAACGGCAAACGCCCATTGGCCGTTGAGGCGCTCAACGCACCGTTCGCCCTCCTCTTGATACATGTGCAGGACGACCTCGGTATCCGAACGGGTCGCGAACCTGTGGCCCTTCTGGATGAGCTCGTCACGCAGTTCGATGTAGTTGAAGATCTCGCCGTTGAACGTAATCCACAGCGACCGGTCCGGGGTGCCCATAGGCTGGCGGCCTCCGGCCACATCAATAATGCTAAGGCGCGCGTGACCCAGTCCAGTCTGGCGGTCCCGGTAACATCCGAGTTCGTCAGGTCCGCGGTGCAGCAGCGTAGCGGCCATGTTCCGGAGCAGCCGGGGATCCGCCAGGCCGCCCGCGAGATTCAGTGTCCCGCAGATTCCGCACATCAGCGCCCGCTCCTCCAGCCAATTGGCCGGCATTCAAATCGCTTGCTCATGCGGGTTTGGCCTCCTGGTGTTCCGGTTTGTCGTGGCGTGGGACGTGCAGCCGGATGCCTCGCGCAAATCCCTCGTAAGTGTGCTCGGCCGTCAGCGACACCTGGGCCACCCCCAAGGCTTCGGCTGGGGGAGCTCCCCAGAAGGTGTGGGGCGGAATATTTCGACTGACCACGGTGCCGGCCCGGATCACCGCGCCTTCGCCGATCGTGACATTGGGCAGAATCACGCAATGAGGCCCAATGAATACATCATTGCCGATGACGACTTTCCCGTTACTGTTCGGCCGCTTGGATCCCCAGTAGAAGTGCGTAAAGATGGAGGTGCGCAGTCCGATGGTGCAGTTATCGCCGATCTTGAGGCTCTGAGGGTGCAGGTCGTCGATATAGACCAACTGGCCGATCCACACGTTCTTTCCCATGGAGACCCCCCGGATTCGGTGCAGCCACGGACGCAGGCTGCCTCCTCCCGGGATCACGAACGCCAGCTTATGGACCAGACGCCCCAGCATGCAAGGCAGTACGAACGCCTTCTCGCCTCTCGCCATATGGAGAGTTTACCATCTGAATATTCGAAATCGAGACTTGATTGGTCGCTTTCTAGCTCGCGCAGTTCTAGTACCCCTGGAGCCGACCGTAACCTCGCCCTCGCCGATCTGGCGTTGGGCGAGAACCAACTGATTGCGCTCCGGGAATACTGCGCCAAGCAAGGATGGGAGATCGCTGCCGAGTACGTTGACCATGAGACCGGCGGAACGTCGAGACGTCCCCACTTTCAGCAGATGTTCGCTGACTCACGCGCACGAAGATTCGACCTGGTCCTGTTCTGGTCACTGGATCGGCTTTCCCGGGAAGGGGTATCGGCAACGCTGGTGCACCTTGAACGGTTGACGGCGGCCGGAGCGAACTGGCGCAGCTTTACGGAGGAGTACCTGGATTCAACGGGCCTCTTCCAAGATGCGGTAAATAGCGATTCTTGCCGTCATCGCTAAGCAGGAATGCGTCAGGCGGTCCGAGCGCGCAACTGCAGCGATCGCGAGGTTACGGCATCAGGGGCACACAGAGCACCTGGGCCGGCCGCGGCCGGTCGTGGACCGCGGAAAAGCGCGCCGGCTGCACGCGGAAGGTCGGAGCGTGCGTCAGATTGCTGTCGAGATCGGGGTCAGTTCGGCAACCGTACAACGCATCGTGAGGCATGCTGCGCGTGCTCCAGTGGGTGGCGTTGCGGGGTTTCTCGCGAGTCATTTTCCGGACCACGTTCTGGAGTTTGGCTGGCGTGATGGTGGAGGGTCTTCCCGGTCGTGGCGCGTCATTGTCCAGCGCCGCCAAACCACCGTCGAGGAACCGGTTCCGCCAGCGTGCGGCCTTCTCCGGCAGGTTTTCGATTTGGGGCAATCTGCCGATCCTGCATTCCCCCCGCGGCCAGCAAGACGATCCGGGCTCGCTCCACGCTCCGCGCCGAAGCGCTCCGGGCACGTGCACGAGACTCCAGCACGTCTCGCTGCTCGATACTCAGCACCATTGGTCGCGCCATACGCATCGTCTGTGCTCCTTCCATTGTAAAGACGACGCGCCAATGATACTCGTAACTATTTAGGCCGCACTACACTAGTCTCATGTCCCAGAAATAAGTGAACTAAGTCAAGCCCGGATTGCATCTAAAATGTAGGAGGCTCAGATGCGAACCGGACGCCCCAAGAAGCCGCTGATGGTGACCGAGGAAGAACGCGAGCGACTCGAATCGCTG
>JAIQFS010000031.1 GCA_020073145.1 Terriglobia bacterium | reverse complement strand
TCCTCCGGCACCCGCTCCTCCAGTGATCCGTAGCTGAACAGTTCGTCTTGTTGGATGTCTTCGCCGCGCATGCAGATAGGACGTCCGCAACATCCTTCAGGTCACTTGTTTCGGAGAGAATTTCAGCAGCCTGCTAGGCCAAGGCTTGGCTCAAACAGGATAACTTGCCCCTCACGATCATGCCCCGGCCTACCAGCGCGACCCGCAATGTTCCAAAACACACGCGGCGTAACGGGGTTGTACCGCGCGGGCCTTCCCTTTTCAGGCGGCTCCCGCAGCGCAAGCGACTGTACAATGACTGTTGAGAATGGAAAATTGACGCCTTCTGCAAGTGTTGTAGTCGCGAAGACGAAATCCACCAATCCCTTGCGTATCGCATCCTCCAGGCCGTTCCGTACACTCGGCGGTAGACCAGCGTGATGGTAGGCGATTCGATGTGCAACGAGAGTTCGGAGCGTCACCTCGGGATACATCTCACGCTCTAGACGGGCGTCCAGTCGCTGGACTGTTTCACCGTGAGCATCATGGTCGGAGAGGTTGTGTTCCAGGTCATTCTCCGAAATCCATTCATTCATCAACTTCGCTAGTCGCTCACATTCCCGCTTACCCTTCGCAACAACCAAGACCGGTCCGGAATTTACCACGTTCGCGGCAAGTTGGACGATACCACGGCCTATGCCCCTATCGGCCCCCGAGCTGATGAGTGGGAGCACGGTCCCATCGGAATATTCGATTGTTCCCGATGCCTTTTTGCCGGTGCCTCGGACCTTGTAGACCCCCACCCTCATGCGTGTAGCCCGCTGCTCGATGACGACACTCCCGGGGTTGGAGCCAACCCACCCGACGACCTCGTCGATATTCGGAGCAACAGCCGAAAGAAAGACGAATCGAGCCTGCTTCTGAAGTCTCCGCCGTATCCGCCATAAGTACATCTCCAACAAGACTCCCCTAGTCGAAGACTCGATGTGATGTGCTTCATCTATGACTATCAGAGATACCCTGCTGAGTATGTCATTACCAAGGCGAAGCAAAAGATCTGCCTTCTCCGGAGTAAGCACTAGGACGGAAGACAGGGATATAACCTCTGACTCTCCGGTATCGAGAGCGACAAGTTGAGGTGTGACGGCAGTCACTTCGTACTCTAGGGGCTTCAGAGCGGCAGCTAGGTTACTCGAAACTTCATATACTAGGGCGCGGCTCGGCACCAGATAAAGAACAATGGAGTCAGTGTTGTGTTTCAGAGTTTCTGCAATCAGCAATCGCGTAATAAAGGATTTGCCAGTGCCCGTTGGTGCGGCGAGGCCCCAAGTGTCGAACTTGGGATTAAGAAGCCCCCCTTGTATGGCAGCGGCTTGCGACGACCACAATTCTGACGGGAATCGCATCTCTCGTAGGCTGTCCACAAGGTCCGTAGGCACATAACGCGTAACCGCTGCCGCAGCGTGCCTGCTAATCACAGCTTCCCAAGCTACCATCTCAGAAGCGGAGTACCCAATCGAAAGCTCCTTACTAAGTGCTACGAGAAGTTCAGATCCTCTCTGGACTAAAGCGCTGGCCATCCCCTGCTGAAATCTCATGACAGAACGGACGTCAGAGTAAAGCGCCGCTTCGACGAAGGACGTACCGCTCGGCTCGCCTACACTGACACCGGGCCATTCTCGAATCGGATACAGTTGCCGAAATGCACCTTGCCTCTCTACGAGATTTTGAAGAGGTTCGGAATAGTCGGCCTTCTCTAAGACGGCGGAAGCGATAGCTGGATAGTCTGCGAGTTCATACAGCAACGCCGCCCTGAGCCGGAAACGCCTAGCTGAGATACGCTCCGGCTGCGTTCGCGCGGACAGTAATTCCGCTATTTCGGCGGCGATTCGGCAGATATCGTGTGCCTTGGGAGCCCCATTCCATTGCGGCGCGCTGGCTAGGACGCCCTCGACGAAATATGCCAATCGAGAATTCACGGCGTCATCGAAGAGAGTGGGTTGCCCAGCCCGCTCCATGGCCAAACCTTGGCGCACCTTGGCATAGTCTTCTATGAAGACGGGTTCGTTGAGGATTCGATCAAAAACGTCTAGAGTGAACATTTTTCGAGAATCGCCTTAAGGTGCCCGTATGACTTCTCGATGGCCACCGGCAGTGTTTGAACCCGGAGGAGATCAACGTCAAATACCTTTTTGTTCTTGCGCGTCGCGAGGACGGCGGTCTCCTCGTCAGACGAAGTCGAACTATCAATCACAATGAATCCTGCATAACTTACATCGCGTTTTCCGTATGGTTCCAGGGCCGCCTTGACCCGGTCACGTAGCGGTGGAGCGAGTTCTTCAACGCGATCTTTGGCAGCCGCCAGATCAAAGTGCACATCATTTTCATCGTAATTGTTGAACGAGCGAAATAGATCTGCAAAACAGCCTTTGTCGTGAGCGGCGGAAGAACCATTGGTCGCGACCTTTGGGCTCGATTTCACCTCCCCAAACGTAAATACCAGGGGGTCTGAATCAGGGTCAACCAACAACAGATCCATCTTGAAGGCGTTTGCGTTTTCGCTTGTCAGGAGGCTGAGCTTGCTGTATAGCCGCTTCAAACCCAAAACGTCTTCGGCAAATATCGCGCTACATACTTCGGCGAAATGTGACTCCTGAAACGTATCGGCACTTGGCAGACGACTGAGCGTGTCTCGGACGGCCGTAATGAAGTAGTCATCAGTGAGTGCCGCTAGCAGCTTGGATGGGCTTCGATAAAAGCTTGGCAGTCGGTCCGCGAGAAACGCACAGAGGCGCTTATCTCCGGCCTTATTCACCACGTCCGATAAGTAGACGGAGCGTACAGTTGGTTTGTCGCATGTATAGACAAGCCGTTTCTGCGGAACGAAGTGGTTCAAGCCGCCAGGACGACTTTTCGCCATACGCTCTCATGATTCCATGATTCGTCTATCAAACGACACAAATTTAATAGAGCTTTGAATAACTGGTTGAAAATGGAAGAGATCTGCTTTATTCGGGAGCGTTTTCTTTTGGGAACTGAGGGCCTTCGCGAATAGTCGTGTTGCGTCCGACGCCGGTTTTTTTCGAGTTGGCCTACTAGATAATCCTCCGGGGGTTTGCTTCAGCGCGCTCTTGCGCGTCCGTGGGTGCGGGACCTGGGCGCAGGTTCTGGCCTGCTGACGATGCCTTCCAGGGCCTTGCGCTTGGCTTCCATACGGATGTGGCTGTACCGGGAAGGCATCTGCCGTGAGACGTGGCCGCAATCTCCATGACGGTCTGATCACCGGCCGCTCTCGGAGAGTTCCGTTATCGGCGTGTGGCGCGTCTCGTACCAGCGGCCCTTGATGCCCGCATCTTTCTTGATGTTCAGCCAGACGGTCTTCAGGCTGGTCATGGGGCTCGCGGGGTCCAGGTGCTTGGACTGCCGACAGGTCCACTCAGGCCGGGACATTCCGAAACGGCGGGTGTACCAGCACGAATGGTGCGGCAGCGCGGCGCACAGTCTAGCCTCAGGGCTCCGGGCCCAGCTTCCACAGAATCTGGCGGAGCATTCCGAGCAGGACCGGGGCGTCGCGGCCGGTGATTTGCAGGCGGCGGACCAGGCGGCGCACTTTCTCTTCTGTGGAGGCGGCGGTGAGGGGGTTGACGTAGCCGCTGTGGCGGAGCGCATCGAGCAACAGGACGGAGATCTGTTCGGTTTGAGCGGCGGTGGCGGGTTTGACTTTGCCGGGAAGCGCTTGGGCGGCTTTCGGGTCGCGAGCCAGCTCGTAGAGGCACAGCGAGACGGCCTGGCCGAGATTCATGGAGAGATTCTGGCTGAGAGTGGGGATCCGCAGCAGCCAGTGACAGTGGCTCATGTCTTCGTTGGAGAGGCCGAATTTCTCGGAGCCGAACAACAAAGCCACCGGACCGGCGGTGGCGGCTTTGCGGATGGCGCGCGCGCCGTACTCGAGGCGGCGGACGGAGTGCTGCAATTCCCGGTGACCGACGGAGGTGGTGCCGATGACCAGGCGGCAATCGGCGACGGCGTCGGCAATGGTCGAAAATTCCGCGGCCTTGCGGAGCAACGGAGCGGCGCCGACGGCGGAGCGGGCTTCGCGGAAGGCGACGTCGTAGGGATTGACCACGCGCAACCGCGAGAAGCCGAAGTTGGCCATGGCGCGGGCGGCAGCCCCGAGGTTGATGGGGTTGCGCGTCGCGACCATCACCACGCGGAGGTTGGAAGCAAGATCGTGGGCGATGGTTCCAGGATACCAGGGGAGGCCGGCAGGATACGGACAACCTCCCCATTCCCAACGGTTTGGACGGGCACTACGAGGTATAATGCGGTTGTCGAGCGGCGCAGCCGCCGGCGAGGCCGATTCGTTACTGACTTTTCGGAGAGAGCGTCCTTATGAAAACAGAACCGCAGACCGCTCCCAGTGGCGCGAGTTTCAATAGCGTGAAAGACGTCGAGACACACCTGAGGACGAAGATGGACAAGGCGGTGTCGGACCTGCAGCACGAGATGGCATCGATCCGCACGGGACGCGCGTCGGTGAGCATTCTGGATCAGATCCGGGTGGATTATTACGGGACGCCGACCCCGTTGAACCAGCTCGCGAACCTGCACGTTCCGGAGCCTTCCCTGATCACGATCCAGCCCTGGGATGTTTCGCAGATCGGGCCGATTGAGAAGGCCATCCGCATATCCGACCTGGGGCTCAACCCGGCCAACGACGGCAAGCTGATCCGGCTTCCGATCCCGCCGCTCACGGAAGAGCGGCGCAAGGAACTGGTCAAGAAACTGCATGGGGCCGCGGAGCACCACCGGGTATCGGTGCGGAACGTGCGGCGCGACGGCAACGAATCCATCAAGAAACTGCTGAAGGACAAGAAGATTACCGAGGACGAAGAGAAGCGGGCACACGAAGAGATCCAGAAGCTGACCGACGGTTATATGGGAAAGATCGACCTGGCGGCGAAGACGAAAGAGAAGGAGATCCTGGAGATCAAGTAGGCGGCGCGCGCGCGTCTTCTTTCGATTCTCATTCCATATGCCATGGTCGATGGTGCGCGTACCGGCCTCGAGCGCCAATTTGGGGCCTGGGTTCGACACCCTGGGGCTGGCGCTCGGAGTGTATCTGCGGTGCCGATTCCGGCCGAGTGAGGCGCTAGCGATTCGAGTGACGGGGCGGGACGCGGATCGCATTTCGACGGGGGCGGACAACCTGATCTGGCGCACGGCGGTGACGGTGGCGGAAGGCCACGGGCGGTCGATGCCGCCGATCGAACTGGAGATTGCCAACGACATTCCACTGGGCCGCGGCATGGGGTCGAGTGCGGCGGCGTTGACCGCGGGGGTAGTGATTGCCGACCGGCTGCTGGAGCTGGGGTGGAAGGCGGCGCGGGTGCTGGACGAAGCCGCGCGGCTGGAAGGGCATCCGGACAACGTAGCGGCGTGCACGCTGGGGTCGATCACGGCGAGCGCGATTGACTCGGGGGGAGTGGCGCGGGCGGTGCGGATCGAGCTGCCGCGACAGTTTTCCGTGGGGATCGTGGTGCCGGACTTCGAACTACCGACGACGCGGTCACGCTCGGTGCTGCCGGATTGCTACAGCGCCGCCGATGCGGTGTTCAACGTGCAGCGGGCAGCATTGCTGGTGGCCGCGCTGGCGACGGGATCGACGACGGCGTTTCCGGCCGCGTTGGAAGACCGGCTTCACCAGCCATTTCGGGTGTCGCTGGTGCCGGGACTCGACGAGATCCTGAAGCTGCGGGCGCCGGGGCTGCTGGGATGCGCGCTAAGCGGGGCCGGGCCCTCGATCGTGGTCTTCTTCGAGCGCGGCCACGAAAGCGTCTGCGACCTGGTGCGGCAAATCTTCCGCCTGCATGGCCACAACTCGGAGGCGCTGGTGGCGCCGATCGCGGAGCGGGGATTTGAAGTGGCCGGAGAGGCGGCGGGGTAGCGGGAGGCGCGCCTCACTGCCTTCGAGCCGAGGGGCAGCGAGGCCGGTAAATCCAGGGCGCTGCCCGCACCGGCACCAACTTAGGCCACGATGGCCGTGTGGAAATAGGCGGGCTCGTTGCCGGCTTTCCACTTGATGTTGCAGCCGAGGCTGGGGCGCTGATCGGCGCCGGGGGCGCGGCCGGCCAGGACGGCGTCGATGGCGGCCCGCAGGTCGGCACCGGTCACGGGCTTGCCGTTGCCGGGGCGGCTGTCATCGAGCTGGCCGCGGTAGACCAGGCGGCGCGCGGCATCGAACACAAAGAAGTCGGGAGTGCAGGCCGCGGCATACTTCTTGGCGACGGCCTGGGTCTCGTCATAGAGGACGGGGAAGCGCAAGCCCCAGTCGGCGACCATTCGCTTGAGCCCTTCGGGGGAATCGTCGGCGGCCACGGCCGGGTCATTGGAGCTGATGCCGACGATGCCGAGATTCTTGGCGGCGTAATCGGTTCCCAGGCGCGCGAGTTCGTCTTTGACGTGCTTGACGAAGGGGCAATGATGGCAGATGAACATGACCAGCAGCGCCTGGTTGTGCTGAAACGCGCTGAGCGAGACGGCGCGGCCGGAGACTACGTCCGGGAGCGAGAAATCGGGAGCCTGGGTGCCCAGATCGAGCATGGTGGACGCAGTAGCCGGCATGAATCTTCGACCTCCAGTTTCTTATTTCAACACAATCGCGTTGGGGGGAGTGGCGATGCCGCCCTGGACGCGGATGGGGGCGGAGACCAAGAGGAACTCGTAGCGGCGGTCGCGGGCGCAGTCTTCGGCGAGCGGGGCGAGCACGAACAATTCGCCGAGCGGGAGGCCGAGCAGGGGCAAGGCGCGGTAGTGGAGCAGGCCCTCATCGCCCAGATCCATGGGGAGCGGCTCGACGCCAGGGCAGTCGGTGCCGATGGCCGCCACGCGGTGGTTCCACAGCCAGGCCGCGGTTTCGCGGCTGGGCTCGATCCCGATGGACTTGATGGATGCGAAGGAGGCCATGGCTTGCTTCTGTGCGTCATCGCACTTTTCGTACGCTTCCATCCAGCCGGTGCGGACGAGGAGAATTGAGCCGGGCTTCAGAGTGGCACCTTGCGCTTGGAGCGCGCCTTCCAGTTCGGCGACGGTGTAGCTATCTTTCTCGAGAGGATTCACGGGGCGGCCCTGCGCTTGGCGAAAGCCGTAGGCGTCGATGAGGATGCCGCGGCCGACGAATTTGTCGGACCAGTGATGAATGCCCAGGCGCGCGTTGCCGCCTTCGCGGATTTCGCCGACCCGGACCCCGTTATAGAAGGCTTCGTGGCGGCCATGGCCGACGTGCGCGAGGCCATCCCACTGGCTGCTCTCCTGGGTATTCAGGTTGTCGAGGATGTCATCGTGAGCCATGGGGCCGAGCGGAACGACCGTGTGGCGGACTTTGGCGCGTCCGAACAGCGGCGGGCGGGCGAAGCCGATGGGGGCATCGAGGCGGAAGACTTTCCCGGCGGTGACCAGCCTGGCGGCATCGACCACGCCTTGGGGGGTGAGGAAGTTGAGACAGCCGAGAGCCTCCTCTTCAAAGACGCCCCACGAGGATTCGGGGGGCGCGGATTTCTGGATGGGCAATTGATCGAAGGTGGGGATGCGGTCGAAGTCGATATTCTTCATGGGTCTGAGGAGCCAGTATACAATGGCGTCCATGGCATCCCATCGGAGAGCGTTCCTGCAGGCGGCCGCGGCGGCCGGCCTGGCCCAAAGCGCGCAAGCCCAGGCCAGCACGACGAAGTCGGTGCGAACGCCGGTGCTCGACATCGGGTACGAAGAAAGCGGCCCGCGGGAGGGCGTCCCGGTGATTCTGCTGCATGGGTTTCCGGACGATGCGCATGCCTATGACGAGGTAGCGCCGGCGCTGGCGAAAGGCGGATACCGGGTGCTGGTTCCGTATCTGCGCGGGTACGGCCCGACGCGGTATCGCGACGCGGCGGCGCCGCGGATGGCGGAGCAAGCGGCGATTGGACAGGATGTGATCGACTTTGCCGATGCGCTGGGGCTACCGCGGTTCGCCGTTGCGGGCTTCGACTGGGGAGGACGGGCCGCCGCCATCGCGGCCGCGCTGCATCCGGACCGGGTGCGCGCGCTGCTGCTGATGAGCGGCTATCCGATCCAGAACACGGTGGGGCCGTTCCGGCCGGGGCCGCCGGAAGCCGAGCGCAATCTCTGGTACCAGTGGTATTTCAACCTGGAGCGCGGGAGGGAGGGCCTGGCGGCCAACCGGCGGGCGCTGTGCCGGCTCTTGTGGCAGACGTGGTCGCCCACCTGGCGTTTCACCGATGAAACCTACAACCGGACCGCGCCCTCGTTCGACAATCCGGATTTTGTGGACGTAGTGATTCATTCGTATCGGCATCGCATCGGCAACGCGGCGGGCGAAGACCGCTTCCAGGCAGTGGAGCAACAACTGGCGCAGCGGCCCAAGATTGCTGCGCCGACCACGCTGTTGTACGGGGCCGACGATGTGTTGGGGCGCCCGTCGCCGGAAGCGACGCCGGCCGAGCGGGCGCTGTTCCCGGCGCTGGCCGGACGGCGCGTGATCGCAGGCGCGGGCCACTTTCTGCCGCGGGAGAACCCGGAGGCGGTGTCGTCGGCAATGCTGGAGCTGATGGCGTCGGCGCGGTAGAGCGACCGGGGAAACGCTACTGCCGGCTTGGGCGGGAGGCCCCCGGCTCGCGGTGCGATACTATAGAGTTCCACGAACAATGCGGGAACGAATTCGGTCGACGACGGTGATTTGCGTCCGGCGCGACAACAAGGTTGTGATGGCCGGCGACGGGCAGGTGACGCTGGGCCACGAAGTGATCAAAGCCTCGGCCAAGAAACTGCGGCGGCTGTATAACGACAAAGTGCTGGCGGGGTTCGCGGGGTCGACGGCGGATGCGTTCGCGTTATTTTCCCGCTTCGAATCGAAGCTGGAGCAGTTCAACGGGAACCTGTCGCGCTCGGTGGTGGAACTGGCCAAGGAATGGCGCACCGACCGGGTGCTGCGGCACCTGGAAGCGCTGCTGCTGGTGGCGGACAAGACGAGCACGTACCTGGTGAGCGGGAACGGCGACGTGATCGAGCCCGATGAAGGAGTATCGGCGATCGGCTCGGGCGGGCCGTTTGCGATGTCGGCGGCGATCGCGCTGCTGCGCAACACCAAGCTTTCGGCCAAGCACATTGCCGAACAGGCCATGGGGATCGCGGGCAAGATCTGCATCTACACCAACGACAACGTCACCTATGAGGAGCTGGACTAGCCATGGTGATCTATCTGCCCGGTCAATCGGTGGATGAAGAGCCGCTGCTGGACGAGCTCACGCCGCGGGAGATTGTTCGGGAGCTGGACAAGCACGTGGTGGGGCAGGCGGACGCCAAGCGGGCAGTGGCGATCGCGCTGCGCAACCGGATCCGCCGGCAGAAATTGCCGCCGGAGATGGCCGAAGAAGTGATTCCCAAGAACATCCTGATGATCGGGCCGACGGGGGTGGGCAAGACGGAGCTGGCGCGGCGGCTGGCGCGGCTGGCGAATTCTCCCTTTCTGAAAGTAGAAGCGAGTAAGTTCACCGAAGTCGGGTATGTGGGACGCGACGTGGAGTCGATGATCCGCGATCTGGTGGACATTGCCATCGACATGATTCGCGAAGAGCGGCTGGACGAAGTGGCGGACCGCGCGGAGACCAACGCCGAGGAGCGGCTGCTGGACCTGCTGATGCCGCCGCAGCCGGAGGCCAGCGAGAGCATCGAGCGCACGCGCGAAAAGCTGCGGGAGCGCTTGCGCGAAGGCAAGCTGGACGAGCGGCTGGTGGAAATCGACGTCAAGGACCGCGGACCGAGCTTCGAAATCACCACCAATAGCGGCATCGAAGAGATGGGCATCAACCTGAAAGACATGCTGCCCACGCTGTTCGGCCAGAAGACGCGCCGACGCAAGATGCGAGTGGCGGAGGCGCTGGATTACCTGGTTCAGGAAGAGGAGCAGAAGCTCATCGACATGGAGCAGGTGACGCGAGTGGCTCTCGAACGGGTGGAATCGAGCGGGATCATCTTTCTAGACGAGATCGATAAGATTGCGGGGCGCGAGACCGGGCACGGGCCGGACGTGAGCCGCGAGGGCGTGCAGCGCGACATTCTGCCGATTGTGGAGGGCACGACCGTCAACACGCGCCATGGGTTTGTGCGCACCGACCATATCCTATTCATCGCGGCGGGCGCGTTTCACGTGTCGAAGCCGAGCGACATGATTCCGGAGCTGCAGGGGCGGTTTCCGATCCGGGTGGAATTGAAATCGCTGAGCGTGGAAGACTTCATCCGGATTTTGAAGGAGCCGAAGAACGCGCTGGCCAAGCAATACACGGCGCTTCTGGAAACCGAAGGCATCAAGCTGATTTTGACCGACGACGCCCTGGAAGAGGTGGCGAAGTTCGCGGCGCAGGTGAACCAATCGGCGGAGAACATCGGGGCGCGGCGGCTTCACACGATCATGGAGAAACTGCTGGAGCAGGTTTCGTTCGAAGGGCCGGATCTGAAGAAGAAGACGGTGAAGATCGACGCGGGGTATGTGCGGAAGCAGCTGGCGGACATCGTTAAGGATCAGGATCTGAGCCGGTATATCCTTTGAGGGAAGAAATCAAAAGGCAAAAGGCAAAAGGCAAAAGGCAAAAGTGATGCGGTGACGCTGCTCGCGGCGCGCTGGTCACTGCCTCCGCCGGGATCCTGCTTATTGCCATCATGGGCGAACCTCTCACGAAGCGGACCTGTGAGCCGGTACATCCTTTGAGGGGAAAAATCAAAAGGCAAAGGGCAAAAGGCAAAAGTGATGCGGTGGCGCTGCTCGCGGCGCGCTGGGCACTGCCTCCGCCGGCGGTATCCTGAGTATTGCCCATCATGGCCGAACCTCTTAGCAAGGCCGCGCTGCGCGTACGCCAACTGCGGAAGGCGTACCAGGACGTGGTGGCGGTGGACGGGCTCGATCTGGAAGTGCGCGCGGGTGAATGCTTCGGGCTGCTGGGGCCGAATGGCGCGGGGAAGACCACCACGATCGAGATCTGCGAGGGGCTGACCCGGGCGGATGCGGGCGAGGTGGAAGTGCTCGGGCTGCGCTGGGATGCGCACGCTTCGGAACTGCGGCAGCGGCTGGGGATTCAACTGCAGGAAACGCAACTGGCGGAGAAGCTCACGGTGTGGGAAACGCTGCGCCTGTTCCGAAGTTTTTACCATCAGGGACCGGAGACGGCCGAAGTGATTGCGCTGGTGCAATTGGAGGAAAAACAAAAGTCGCGCGTGGGGAACCTGTCGGGCGGGCAGAAGCAGCGGCTGGCGCTGGCGTGCGCGCTGGTGGGCGACCCGGACCTGTTGTTTCTGGACGAGCCGACGACGGGCCTGGATCCGCAGGCGCGGCGGCAGCTCTGGGAACTGATCGAGCGGTTCCAGGAGGCCGGACGCACGATTGTGCTGACGACGCACTATATGGATGAGGCGGAGCGGCTGTGCGACCGGGTGGCCATTATGGATCACGGCAAGACGATTGCGCTGGGGACGCCGCGGGAACTGATCGCGTCGATCGGGGTGGAGCACCTGGTGGAGTTTTCGAGTGACGGCGCGGCCGGCAGCGTGGACACGGGAGCGCTCGGCCGCATCGACGGCGTGCGCGAGGTGCGGCGGGAGAACGGCAGCGTGCAGATGCAGGTGACGGAACTGCACCGCGCGGTACCGGCGCTGCTGGAGGAACTGGGGCGGCAGGGCGTGCCGCTGACCGAATTGCGGACGCATTCGGCGACTCTGGAGGACGTCTTCGTGGCGTTGACGGGACGGCACCTGCGCGATGAGTGAGGCGGCGGCCGTTTCGGGAACGCGCGCGCGGCCGAGGGCGCGGCATCCGCTGGCGCAACTGACGGGGACGCGGTTCCGGGAGTTTCTGCGGGAACCGGAGGCGCTGTTCTGGGGCTTCGCGTTCCCGATTCTGCTGGCGATCGGATTGGGAATCGCATTCCGCAACCGGCCGCCGGACGTGCTCAAGATCGCGGCGGTGACGCCGGAACTGGCGCGGTCGCTGGCGCGGGAGAAGCTGCTGGCGGTGGAAGAGCTTCCGGCCGCGGCGGGAGCGGCGGAACTCCGCACGGGGAAAGTGGTGCTGCTGGCGGAGCCGGGGCCGGGCGGTACGGTGACTTATCGGTACGACGACACCAACCCGGACGGGCGCACGGCGCGGAGACTGGCGGATGACGCGGTGCAGCGGGCGGCGGGCCGCGCCGATCCGGTAGGGGCGCGCGACGAACTGCTGCGCGAGCCGGGCTCGCGGTACATCGACTTTCTGGTCCCGGGACTGTTGGGGATGGGGCTGATGGGCAACGGGATCTGGCTGACCGGATTTCCGATTGTGGATGCGCGGCGCAAGAAACTGCTGAAGCGGCTGGTGGCGACACCGATGCCCCGCCCTTATTACCTACTGTCGTTTCTGCTGTTCCGCCTGTCGCTGCTGGGGGTGGAAGTAGGTCTGCTGCTGGGGGCGGGCGTGTTCCTGTTCGGGGTGCCGGTGCGCGGCCGGTTTCTGGATTTCGCCGCGATCTGCGTGCTGGGCTCGCTGGCGTTCAACGCGTTGGGGCTGCTGATCGCGTCACGGGCGCGGACCATCGAAGCGGCGTCTGGCTTGATGAACCTGACGATGATGCCGATGTGGGTGTTGTCGGGCGTCTTCTTTTCGTCTCAGCGGTTCCCGGATGCGGTGCAGCCGCTGGTGCGGGCGTTGCCGCTGACGGCGACGATCGACGCGCTGCGGATGAACATGCTGCAAGGCGCCACGTTGCTGCAGGCAGCGCCCCAGCTCGCGGTCATGGGCGCGTGGCTGGGGCTCTCGTTCACGCTCGCGCTGAAGCTGTTTCGCTGGCGCTGAGGGCGCTTCCAGCCCATAACTGTACGTTTTCGTACAGCTTCAGGCGCGTCCCGCTACGGCGACACGGGGAGCCGAGTCCGCGAACCAAGACTGGTCCGTCTGGCAGTCCGTCAGCAAGGCTTCGAACTCGACGGGTTGGTTGTCTTCGGTGGTCCAGCGGCCGGCGATCTGGCGCAACTCCATGGTGTCCTCGGAGCCCTGGAGTGCGATGCGCATGCGGTCCTGGCTCATGGCCAGCATAACGCCCTCCGCGGTGCGTCCCGGAGCGACTGTGATTGTGATGCTCAGCATTTTGCAATCCCCTCTCGGTTATTACTCATACCGCCACCAAAGGCTAACTACAAGGCTGCATTCCGATATGAGTCTAATGGAGGGAAATCCTCAGTACCTTCACCTGGGAAATCCGGGGTCTCTCAGCTAAATCTGAGACGTAACTTTTGTGAGATTTCTCACCCGACGCGCGGGGGGGGGGTACGCAGCGGATGCGGAGCGGGCCAATTAGCCCGTTACAGCGGCGGCGGATTTGCGGCGGAGCAACCACCAAGCGGCGACGATGGCGAAAACGAAAAGGTTGCCGGCAGCGTCCACGCCAAACAATCCGTGAGTGCCGAAGCGGTGATAGCCTTGGCCGTCGAGCCAGAGCACGTAGGCGATGGGCAGATTGCCCGCGGCCAGGAAAAGACTGTAGCGGGTACTGGCGCCGTGTTCGCCGTGGCCGAGGACGTCCATCACCAAGGCAGTGAAGCGCGCGTATCCGAACCCGGTGGTCACGAGATAGAGGACGGTACCGAAGTAGTAGACCGACGGCCGATCGCCAGCGAGCAGCGTGAGGGATGCGAGGCCATTCAACATCCCGGCGCCGGCATAGGTGAGGCGGCGGTCCCACTCGCCAGGCAACAATGTGGCCGCTAGCGAGCCGAAGGCGAGCACCAGACCGCCGGCCATGCCGTTGACCCACATGACGCCCTGGCGGCCCACGCCATAGTGATCGGCCACGGCCGGAAGGAGATTCAGGGCAGCTCCGGAACTGACCGGCGAAGCCAGGAGGAGGAGTCCCCAGAGGGTCTGGCGCGAATGAAAGACGGCGGTCAGCTCGCGGCCGATTTTCCGGAAGCGGTCGGTGAGGCCGGCGGTGACGGCGGGCAGACGCTCGGCGATGGTCAAAGCGGCCAGCGACGGAAGGGCGACCATGGCGGCGGTGGCGACCGTGGCCAGGGGCAAGGAGAGGCGGGTCAACAGCCAGAGGGTGATGCCGGCACCGAGGGCGCCGCCGCCGAGGTTGCCGGCCTGGGTCCAACCGGAGGCATGGGCTTGGCCGGCGCGCGAGAGGCTGCTGACCATGAGGCCGCCCTGGGCCGAGGAAACCAGGACGTTGACCGCCATGCCACCCAGGAGGAGGCCGGTGATGAGGGTCAGGTGGGCCGGGCCGACGAGCGGCATGGCGCCGGCGAGGCAGGCGGCGCTGCAGAAGGAGACGAGCAGCAGCCAGGTTCGGCGCCGGAACCTCATGTCGACGAGAGGGGCCCAGAAGAAGTAGAAGATGGTGGGGATCTGCAACAGAGATTCGAGGTTGGCGATTTTTTCAACGGACACTCCGGCCCGGCTAAGCAGGAAGGGCATGGGAGTGGTGGTGAAACCGGTGTAAATTCCTCCGGGGAGAATCAGGATCAAGAAGAGCCAGGGCGGTGGCCACCGTTGGGGGCGGTCAGGCATGAAGGGGCAAGGATAGCACTTTGAGGACGGGGCGGCCTAGCGGGGAGCCCGGCCGACGGTTTCGGCGGAGTGGGCGGTGGAGTTTCCGTCGACCAGAGTGGAATTGGCGGTAGACCAGAGATCGTGCACGCCGCCGGACATGCGGAGGTAGAGGCCGAGAGCGACGAGGGCGATGAAGGCGAGGGCCATGCAGTACTCGGCCAGTCCATGGCCGCGTTGACGGTGAGCGGATTTGCGGACGCGAGCAGGAATCATGGACGAGGCCAGTGTAACTCCGGGTGGGGGGGGAGGACTATCATCTCTTTCGTTATCGGGGATGGGCACAGGGGACGCCTCAACTTTCCGGGCAAAAGAACCGATAGAAGAAGAGGGAGCACAATGCCGCTGGTGGCCAATATCGAAGGGACGCAGGTGTGGGAGCTGCCGCCGCTAATACTGCATCCATTTAATGAGCACGTATCGCCGACGGCGCTGCTGGAGAACTCGCGGGCGACGCTGATGTTGTCGGGGCTAGTGGCGAACGACGGGACGGAGCCGGAGATTCTGATGCGGCGCCTGCTTTCGGGCCGGTACGCGGAGACGCGCATGCTCTTTTTTTTGGGGAAAGATATCTTGCGCTGGATGGGGCAGTGCGTGGAAGGCACGAAGCGCGCGCGGGAACTGGAGGGCTCGGGGCTGGAGAAACAGAGTTTCGCGGAGTTGTTGATTGCGCATCCGCCCGAAGCGGTAAAGGCGAAACTGACGCAGTGGGGGGTGGTGGACCACGCGGCGATTTTCTCGCGGGCCATCGGGTTGAACACGCTGTTTGCGCGGCCGCCGGAGTTCGATCTGCTGTCGGAGGAATTTCTGCAGCACTATCATCGGTACGCGGATCATCTGTATGCGAGCTTCCTGGAGTCGGAGCCGTATGGACCGGCGCGGGCCGCGCAGTTTCGATTCGAGATCTACGCATCGGGGGAATATGCGCGGCTGCTGGAGACCGAGTGGGGCGGGACGTAGGGGCGAATCGGGAGGGTTAAGATAAAGGGGATGGAGCTTCCCCGCCTGCTTCTGGTACGCCAGAATTACCCTGACCGGCGCATCGCCGACATTCCCGGGGAGACGCATCGACAGCTGGCGGCGGCCGGGTTGGCGAGGCGTTTGCGGCCGGGAGCGCGGATAGCCATCGGAGTGGGCAGCCGCGGGATCCGGAATCTGGCGGCCATTGTGGGCAGCGTGGTGCGCTACTGGAAAGACGCGGGGATGGAGCCATTCCTATTTCCCGCCATGGGGAGCCACGGAGGCGCCACGGCCGAAGGGCAGGCGGACGTGCTGGCGCATTACGGCATCACGGAAGCGACGATGGGCTGCGGCCTCGTGAGCCAACTGGAGGTGGTGTCGCTGGGAAAGACGGCCGACGGGATCGAAGCGTTCATGGACCAGGCGGCGTACGCAGCCGACGGCGTGATGCTGGTGAACCGGACCAAGTGGCACACCGATTTTTCAGGCGCGATCGAGAGCGGGCTGTTCAAAATGATGGCGATCGGGGTGGGCAAGCTGGCGGGAGCGCAGCGCTACCACGCGTACGGGCACCGGATGGGGCTGGAATCGGTGATCCGGACGGTGGGCCGGCAGACTCTGCGGTCGGGCAAGATATTGGGCGGGCTGGCCATTCTGGAAGACGCGTACCACCAGACGGCGAAGCTGGATGTGGTGACGGCGGACGCCATGGAACAGCGCGAAGAAGAGAACCTGGCGCTGGTGAAACGGTGGATGGCGAAGCTGCCGTTGGACCTGGATCTGCTGGTGGTGGATGAGATGGGCAAGAACATCAGCGGGATGGGGATGGACACGAAGATCATCAACCGGACGCACCGGGGCGAGTACAACCCGTTTCCGGATACGCCGCGCATCGAGCGGATTTTCGCACGCGATCTGAGCGATTTGACATACGGAAACGCGCTGGGGGTGGGCAGCGCGGACGTGGTGACGGACCGGCTGGCGCGGGGGATCGACACGCACAACACGTGGATCAACGCGCTGACAGCGTCAAACCCCTCGGGGGCACACACGCCGATACATTTTGCGACGGACCGGGAATGCCTAGAACACATTCTGCCGACGACGGGCCGGGTGGAGGCGGGCGAGAACACGATCGGGTGGATTCGCAACACTTTGGAACTGGCGCGGTTGGGGCTGAGCGAGAACCTGCGGGAGGCGATCGCGAAGCACCCGTTATTAGAAATCGAAGACGAGATGCCGATGGAGCTGGACGGAGAGGGGAATCTCATCAGCCCGTTGGCGCCGGTGGAAGCGGGCACCGGGGGGCGGTAGCGGACCGCCGGCAGACGCGAAAAAACGATCCGGTTCCGATCACGCAGGAACTTTTCAAGACATCCTTCGTCTAACGACTCAAACACCGGCGACAGGAGTGTGTTCATGGACGGACTGCTGAAGGACCTTCGCTATGCGTTGCGGACGCTGGGGAAGAGTCCGGGTTTCACGACGGTTTCGCTGCTGACGCTGGCAATCGGGATCGGAGCCAATACCGCCATCTTCAGCTTTGTGGATGCGGCGCTGTTGAAGCCGCTGCCGTACGCGGAGGCGGACCGGATTGTGCGGGTGCTCGAGAAACCGCCGGGCGGCAAGCGGAACGGCATCTCGACACTGACGTTTCTGGACTGGCAGCGGCAAAACACCGTATTCGATTTCATGGCGGCGCAGACCGGCAACACGGTCACGCTGACAGGCCGCGGGGAGCCGGTGCAATTGCGAAGTGGAGTGGCATCGGCGCACTACTTCGATATTTTCGGGGTCAAGGCCGTGCTCGGACGCACCTTTGCGGCCGACGAAGACCAGATTGGCAAGGAGCACGTGGCCGTGCTGACCCACACGCTCTGGACCTCACAATTCGGCGCGGACCCGACACTGATCGGTCGCGCGATCCGGCTGGACGGCGAACCGTATACGGTGATCGGCGTGTTACCGGAAGGAAGCGCGTTCGACCGGGCGGCCAACCAGATCTGGACGCCGCTGGCTTTTCAGCCGACGAACATGACCCGCAACTTTCATTGGTTCGGGGCGTTCGCGCGGTTGAAGGGCGGGGTGCCGCTGGAGCAGGCGCAGGCGCAGATGGATACGATCGGGGCGCGGATCGCGCATGATTATCCGGACTCCAACAAAGGCTGGGGAGTAGTGGTCGAGCGGTTCTCCGACGTGATTGTGGGGCCGGATCTGCGGACTTCGCTGTACGTCCTGCTGGCTGCGGTGGGAATGGTGCTGCTGATTGGATGCGCCAACCTGGCGAACCTGTCGCTGGCGCGCGGGATGGCACGGGGGCGGGAAGTGGCGGTGCGCGCGGCGCTGGGGGCGGGCCGGGGCCGGCTGATCCGGCAGTTTCTCACCGAGAACGTGCTGACGGCGCGGATGCCGCTCTCGGACAAACGGCATCCGGACCCGGTGGAACTCGATAATTATTTACGGCAAATCGCCGGCAACCTTGAGGCTTTGCCGGGGGTGCGCGACGTCGCGTTCACTTCGGCTCTGCCGATGCAAGGGTGGGGCTACGGGATGCCGTTTCAGATCGCCGACCGCGCGGTGGTGGACCGGGCGAACCGGCAGGCGTGCTTCTTCAAAATGATCAGCCCCTCGTATTTCCGCGCTCTGGGAATGAAAATGCGCAAGGGCCGCGGACTGAGCGAAGGGGACGCGGCGGGCGGTCCTCCGGTGACGGTCATCAACGAGACCATGGCGCGCAAGTACTTCCCGAAAGAAGAGCCGATTGGGAAACGCATTCTGGTGCAGAAGATCATTCCGGGGAAGACCCAACTGGGGCCGGAGATCGGGTGGGAAGTGGTTGGGGTGGTGGCCGACGAACGGGTGAGCAGTCTGGACGACAAGAACGACAATCCCGGGATCTACGTGAGCAACGAGCAGAGCCCGGTGTATTTTGGCGGGCTGGTGGTGCGGGCGGCAGTGGATCCCTCGCGGCTGGAGAAAGCCTTGCGCGGGGCGGTGTACGCCGTGGATAAGGACCAGCCTTTGACGGATGTGAAGACGCTGGAGCAGTTGAAATCAGAAGCGATGGGGGGAGACCGTCTGCGGTCGCTGCTGCTGGGGGTGTTCGCGGGGATTGCGATGCTGCTGGCGGCGATGGGGATCTACGGCGTGATTTCGTATTCGGTGGCGCAGCGGACGGGAGAGATCGGGATTCGCGCGGCGTTGGGAGCGAGCCGCGGAAACCTGCTCGGGCTGATCCTGCGGCACGGGCTGGGGATGACGGGAACGGGGCTGGCGCTGGGATTCGGAGCCGCGCTGGGGTTGATGCGATTGCTGGCCACTTTGCTGTTCGGGGTGGGCGCTTGGGATGCGGCCACGCTGACGGGCGTGGCGGGAATGCTCGGCGGCGTGGGGCTATTGGCCTGCTATATTCCGGCACGGCGGGCGATGAAGGTGGACCCGGTGGTGGCGTTGCGGTACGAGTAGGGGGCGGCGGCGGCCGCATGGCGGGGGCCACGGTTTACCGGAAGGCTAGGGCGGACTTGCGCTGTTCTTCGTCGCGGATGGCCGGGCCGAAGAGATGCTGGAAGAATCCCTCTTTGACGAGGCGGTCGATGAGGGAGTGGTCGATGACCGAGCGAAAATCAAACTTCTTCATTTGGGCGGCGACACGGGCGTCGACCGGGTGATCGATCATGTACCGGACCGAGGCTGCGCTGACATAGGGGACGCGCTCGAAGGTATTGGTTTGGGCATAGCGGTCGTAGACTCGGGCGAGTTCGGCGGGGTTCTCCGGAGCGTATTTGAGATAGGCCTTCAAGGCGAACGCCTTGTCGTCATAGAAGCGCTTGATGGCTTCGGCGTGCGCCTTGACTAACGCCTCGGGCAGGCCGGGATCGGCCCGGACGGCGCTTTTCTTGAACAGGTACACGGTCGGGGCGTAGATGTCGTCGTAGTCGCTGGTATTGGCGAGACTCTTGTAGCCTTGCTCTTCGAGCCGGAAGTACACGGGCGCGGTGATCATGGTGGCGTCAACGCGGCCGCTGGTGAGGGCGGCGGCACGGCCGTTGACGTCGGTGCCGATGGGAACCCACAGGACGTCACGGGGGGTGAGGCCGAATTTGGCAAGCAGGCCGACGGCATAGTTATAGGGCGCATCGCCGATCTGGCTGACGCCGAGGCGCCGGCCGCGGAGGTCCTGCACGCGGGCGACACTCTTACGGGCCATCAGCGCAAACAGGCTTTTGCGATAGGGGCTGCCGAGGATGACGAGGGATCCATCCTGGGAGCTGGCGATCATGGCCTGCTCGAGGGGGTAATTGGTCATCACGGCTTCGCCACTGAGGATCATGGCGATGCCGGCCGGATGGACGCCGAAGACCAGTTTCGCGTCGAGCCCGTACTTTTGAAAGTAACCGGCTTCCTTGGCAATGTAGAGCGGCCAGGTGGTTCCCGTGCGGGTGGCGTAATTGATGGTGATCCGGCGCAGGGGCGCGGGCTGAGTCCATGCGGCACCGGCAGCGAGAAGAACTGCGAAGCAGGGGGCAAGCCTGACGGAAACACTCATCAAATGGAGAATACTCTATCATGCCTGGACCCGGCGGGATGGGCCCAGGCCGGGGCTCCGTATTAAGAAAAACTAGTAATCCACCTAGGCATTCTAGTAAGTAATATAAGTTATTATTTAAGAAAATTCGGCGCGCCGTCAGATTAGAGGTTCTCACTGGGTACGGGGTTCCACCGGAGGCCCGGCTTCTTCAAACAGCGCCATTCAGAAACGCTCGGGCGATTAAGGATGGAACCAATGGATTTCGCCAAGATCATCTCGGAACTGCGGAGCCAGCGGGAAGACCTGGACCGTGCGATCTTTTCACTAGAGCGTCTGGCACTGCAGGGCGCGAAGCGGAGGGGGCGTCCCCGGAAAGGGATGAGCGAGGTGAAGCCGAACGCGCACGTCCTCACACGGACGATGCCCACTGCGGCGAAGCGCCCCAAGGCGGTGGCGGTCTCAACAGGAACCTAGCGGCCGCAGTCCCGATACCCCCACAATTGCAGGAGACAGGTTGGTGGGCAGGGTTCGTTCGCAGGCGCGCGCGGCCGGGTGTGGCCGGATCAAGCGCGCACGGAGCCGGCGGTGGGAATCAAACGGGTGCGAATCTGGTTCATCACGTCGGAGGCGAGGAAGGGTTTCCGCAGAACGGGGAAGTTGTGCTCCTCGCACAACGCTTCCTCTTCGGCCGGCAGAATGGTGCCGGTCATGACGATGACCAGCATGTTGGGAACCGCCTGAAGGAACTCGACGCCCAACTCAACGCCGTTGCCATCGGGCAGCATGAAATCCAGGAGCGCGGCATTGGGCTTGTTCTCGCGGACCAGGCGGCGGGCTTCGGCGGCGGATTCGGCGGTGAGGAGATTCCAGCCGGCATCGGCCATGAGGCGCTCGAGAAAATGCAGCAGGTCGCGATTGTCGTCGACCAGCAACACGGTCGGGTTGGCCGGCGCGACGGAGGCCTGCTGCTCGGCGGTGCGAATTTTGAGCGACTCTCCATCCTCGGCGACCTCGACGCGCACACGCACGCCGGGATTGACCTGGTTGGTGGCCACCAAAGTGGCCAGCGGCTGGGTCAGGTGCCGGTGAATGGTGCGGTTGAGCTCACGCGCCCCGTATTCGGCGCTGGTTCCTTTCTGCAACAGGAACTGGCGCGATTCGAACGGAACCTCGAGCATGAAGGAGCGATTGCCGAGACGGGTGTTGACGTGGTTCTGCAGATCGGTGATGTGGTGGTCGAGAATGGCGGTGAGCGATTCGGCGGTGAGGGGCTGGTAGGTGATGATGCAGTCGATGCGGTTGACGAACTCGGGCGAGAAGCGTTTTCTCACGGAAACCAGGGCGATGTTCTGCAGTTTGCTGCTGAGATCGGCACGCTCCATGCCCCTGACGGACTGAAAGCCAAAATCGGGATTGATCTCGCGCATCATCTCGCGCGCTCCCAGATTGCTGGTCAAGAACACGAGGCTCTTTTCGAAATTGACCGAGGAGTTGTCGCCCAGACGCAGGACTCCTTTGTCGAGCACGCCGAGCAGAAGGCGGGTCATAGAGGGGGCGGCCTTTTCGATCTCGTCAAATAAGACGAGCGAGAGGCTGCACTTTTCGCTGGTGACGGCGTTGAGCTTCTGCTGGGTGAGCATGGGCTGCGTTTCGCGGTGACCGAGATAGCCAGGAGGCGCGCCGATCAGCTTGGCGACTTCGTGCTCCATCTGAAACTCGCCGCAATCCACTTTGAGGACATTTTTTTCGCTGCCATGCAGCACTTCGGCGAGCGCCTCGACGGTCTTGGTCTTGCCGGTGCCGGTGGGCCCGAGAAGCAGAAACACGCCGACGGGCCGGCCTTCGGGGGCAAGTCCGGCCTGGTACATCTGAATGTAAGGAACGATGACACGGGTAGCGGCCGGCTGGCCGACCACCTTCTGCGAGAGGATCGCAGTCAAATCTTCGGCCGGATCCGCGCCCTGTCTTTTGGACCGGGCCTGAGTGCCTTTGGGTCTGTCCACTCCACCCTCCGCTTTGATTATATCGGCGACGGGCCGATTCACCCGGGGGCGCCGACGCTGTTCGGGAGGATTCGGCTCTTTCATAGTGGTGACCTTTTACGACTGCTTACAACAATTTAGCAGGATGCGAGCGGTGCGACGAAAAACTTCCCTTCGGGTGTGACCGGTCCACACCGTCTTGTAACACGGCCGGGGCAGGCACGCATGTTCAATTCCATACGAAACGAGCTCACTGCGCGGCAAAAGATAGGCGCAGCGAGGGGCTTACCGGTGGCGAAACGTGATTCTGCCTTTGGTGAGATCGTAAGGCGAAAGTTCCAAGGTGACCTTATCTCCCGCGAGCACGCGGATGCGGTTGCGGCGCAGGCGTCCGGCTAAATGCGCCAGGACGACGCGTTCATGCTCCAGTTGCACGCTGAAAAGGCCGCTGGGGAACTTTTCCAAGACCGTGCCGGTTACTTCGATGCTGTCCTCTTTGCTCATACCCCTCTTCAGAACCGGTAAACGGGCCGGTTCGCCAAGTGCGGCCGGCCCGCGCCACGCCTTAGGCGGCGGTGACGTTGGTTGCCTGCAAACCCTTCGGGCCCTTCGTCACCTCGAACTCCACCGTCGAACCTTCATCGAGAGAGCGGTAGCCTTCCGTCTGGATCGCCGAGAAGTGGACGAACACATCTTCTCCGTTCTCCCTCTGAATGAAGCCGTAGCCTTTGGCGGCGTTAAACCATTTCACGGTACCTTTTTCTTTCATCTGCCTGTATCCTTCTAGCGTAAAAAATGCACGTCAACCCCGGGGATTCCACACCTAACAAAAAGGGGTGCGGATGGACTCGCGCACCCCTCTGTGACGAAGCGGAAAACAAGAGTCAAATGCCATATTATTATACAACAGGGGCGTGACCGAGGGCGCCGCTGTGCAGCGTGTCATCCTTTGAATTCTACCGTTTCCGGTTCCAGTTCCAGGCAGTGGACGAGGTTTGTTTTCCGAAGGCCGGGAGCGCCAACGTGGTGCGGGGAGCCTGGGGGACGCTGTTGCAGCGGATCTCACCGCCGGAGGTGTACGAGCGGTTGTTCGAACCCGGGAACGGGAGAACCGGCGGTCCGAGCGGGCTAGCCGATTGGCCGCGCCCCTTCGTGTTTCGGACCGCGGAGCTAGACGGCGCGACGATCGAACCGGGCGGGCGGTTTCATTTCGACGCCCACGTCTTCGAACTGCAACAGCCCGTGCTGGGCTACTTTGAGACGGCGTTTGCGGAGCTGGCTTCGGCCGGCATCGGACCGGGACGGGGCCGGGCACGGCTGGAAGGCGTCGAGCAGCTCGATGTGAACGGACGGGCGCGAGGCGACGAGGAACCCTGCTCGGTTTCCCTCGATGCGGAACGTTTCGCCATCGATACGATCGGGGTTCGATTTGTGACTCCGACGGAGTTGAAGGCGGGAGGGCGATTGACGGAGCGGCCGGAATTTCCGGCACTGTTCGCACGGCTGCGCGACCGCATCTGCACACTGCGGTCGCGGTACGGCAGGGGCGCGCTGGAACTGGACTATCGGGGGCTGGGCGAGCGCGCGTCACGGATCACGCTGGGCCGCTGCGAGCTGCGATGGGAATCCTCGAGACGCACGTCGAGCCGGACCGGCCAGACGCATCCGCTGGGGGGCTTCCTGGGCGACGCCGAGTACCAAGGGGCATTGGCGGAGTTTGCGCCTTGGCTGCGCGCGGCGCGCTGGGTGGGAGTGGGCCGACAAGCGGTGTGGGGCAAAGGAGATCTGCGAGTGATCGAGGAACGCAGGGGAAGTCCGGATGTTAACTTTCGATAACGGTAAGCGCATGTGGCGCGTGTTACACTCGGGAGAGTCCCCAGCTCATGGAATTTCTAAAGGGGCTGAACGCGCAGCAGCGCGAGGCCGTAACCCACACCGAAGGACCTCTGCTGATTCTGGCCGGCGCTGGTAGCGGCAAGACGCGCGTCATCACGCACCGAATCGCGCATATCATTTGTTCGAAGCATGTCGCGCCATCGGCCATTCTGGCGGTGACGTTCACGAACAAGGCAGCGGGAGAGATGCGGGAGCGGGTGGCGGGGCTGCTGGAGAACGAGGGCCTGGACTCGCAGCCGACGGTATCGACGTTTCATTCCTTCTGCGTGCGGCTCTTGCGGCGGGACGGGGACGGACTGGCGCGGATCCGGCCGGGATTCACGCGGCGCTTCAGCATCTACGACGATGACGATCAACTGCTGATCATCAAGGCAGCGTACCGCAGCCTGGGTCTGGACGAGAAAGACTTTCTGCAATACCGGGCGGCGCTTTCGCGCATCAGCCACACCAAGAACCTGAAGCAGACGCCGCAGGACCTGTACCGCACGGCCACCAGCAAAGAGCAAGAGCGGCTGGCCGCGCTGTTCGAGGCGTACGAGAAGGCGCTGCACATGGCGAACGCGCTGGACTTCGACGATCTGCTGCTGGAAGCGGTGCGGCTGCTGGAACACGACGAAGCCACGCGGGAAGCCTGGAACCGCCGCCTCAGTTACGTGATGATCGACGAGTATCAGGACACCAACCGGTGCCAGTACGAGCTGATGTGCCTGCTGTCGCAATCGCATCAGAACGTATGCGTGGTGGGCGACGAAGACCAGTCCATCTATAGCTGGCGCGGGGCGGATATCCGGAACATTCTGGACTTCGAGCGCGATTTTCCGAAGGCGAAGATCATCCGCCTGGAGCAGAATTACCGGTCGACGAAGAACATCTTGTCGGCGGCCGGCGCGGTGGTGGAGAACAACAAGGCGCGCAAGGGGAAGAAGCTGTGGACGGAATCGGAAGCCGGGGATCTGCTGGGGCTGTATCCGGCGTTTGACGCGGAGAACGAAGCGCTGTTCATCGCCGACTCGATCGACAAGCAACTGGCCTCGCACCCGGACGACGCAATCGCGGTGCTCTACCGGACCAACTTCCAATCTCGGCAGCTCGAAGAAGCGCTGCGGCGGTACGGGCGGAAGTACAACATTGTCGGCGGATTCAGTTTCTACCAGCGCGCGGAAATCAAAGATACGATCGCGTATCTGAGGCTGTCGGTGTCGACGGCCGATTCGGTCAGCCTGCTGCGGGTGATCAACACGCCGGCGCGCGGGATCGGGCGCACGACGGTGGAGCAAATCGAGGCGCAGGCGAGAGAGAAAGGGATCAGCCTGTGGGCGGCGATCGAACAGACGATTGACGGCCATCAGCTTTCGACGCGCTCGCAATCCTCGCTGGTGACCTTCCGCAACGTCATCCAGGAACTGGCGCTGGTGGCGAGCGCGGAGCCGCTGCCGGACCTGATCAAGTTCCTGCTGGACCGGACCGGCTACCGAAAGATGCTGGAGCAGGAGAAGACGCCGGAAGCCGAAGCCCGGCAGGAGAACCTGGACGAGCTGATCACGGCCGCGACGGAAGCGGTGGAGCGCGGCGAAACGGTGTGGGAGTTCCTGGACCATGCCGCCCTGGTTGCGGAGGCGGACGCCTACGACGAAAAGGCGGCGGTGACCCTGATGACGCTGCACAACGCCAAGGGGCTGGAATTTCCGGTGGTGTTCATCGCGGGCATGGAACTGGGGTTGTTCCCGCACAGCCGGTCGATGAATTCGGAGGAAATGCTGGAAGAGGAACGGCGGCTGTGCTACGTCGGGATGACGCGGGCGCAGAAGCGGCTGATTCTGAGCTGGGCGAAGTACCGTCGGCGCTTCGGCGGGGGCGAGCAGGAGAGGTCGACGCCGTCGTGGTTTCTCAGCGAAATTCCGGAGAACCTTCTGGTGAATCTGGGGCCGCAGGAAGATACGGGCGAAGTGGATTTGACGGCGGAGCGGTATGACGCGCGGCAGTCGGCGCGGCGCAACACGTACACCGGCAAAGCCTACAACTCGCTCGAAAACATCACGCAATTTTTCAGCGAACGGGGCATTGCCTTCAACCCGCCGAAGCCGGCGCCGCCCCCGCGGCCGCAGCCGCGACAAGCCCCGGTAATCCCTCCGCGACCCTCGCTGCCGGCCAAGCCACTGCCGCCGCCGGCGGCACCGCCGCGCCGCATCACACGCGCGGGCATGACGGTGGAACATCCCAAATACGGCAAAGGCACGGTGGTGCGGCGCGAAGGCGACGGCGAAAATGCTAAGATCACGGTGAACTTCCCCCAACACGGGCTGAAGAAGCTGGTGGAAAAGTACGCAGGATTAAAAAGAGACTGATGAATACGAAGACCGTCACCGATAGAGTGGAACGCAAGAAGCTGAAGCGCGCGGCGCGCAAGAAAGCCGCTCCGAAAGCCAAACGGGCAGCGGGCGTGGCCCGCGGTTCCCTGAAGAAGAAGATCCGTCACCAGGCGCAAGGCCAGCGCAAGCGGTAACGCGCCAGGCGAATCGCCTGCTGCATCTCCCGTGAGCATCTTCCGCACGAAGAGCATCGACGCCCTGGTGGCCGCTTCGGAAGATCCGCAGACGAGACTCCGCCGCACGCTGGGCCCGTGGAGCCTGACGGCGTTCGGCATTGGGGCGGTGATCGGCGCGGGGATCTTTATCCTGACCGGCACGGCCGCGGCCGGCGAAACGCTGCGCTACAAATCGATCCTGCACGCGCCGGTGCTCGACCTGCTTCTGCACGGCTCGGAGGCGCTGTCGACGACGGGGCGACCGGGCGCGGGCCCGGGGATCTCGCTCTCGTTCCTGCTGACGGCGCTGGCGTGCAGTTTCGCCGCGCTCTGCTACGCGGAACTGGCGTCGATGATTCCGATCGCGGGGAGCGCATACACCTACGCCTATGCCACGCTGGGCGAGATCATCGCGTGGATTATCGGCTGGGACCTGATCCTGGAGTACGCGGTATCGAACATGGCGGTGGCCGCGGGCTTCTCGGCTTATTTCAGCGACTTTCTGGAGAACACGTTCGGGTGGCACCTTCCGGCGAAGATCGCGGGGCCGCCGATCGTGGAGGGCCAATTCACGGGCTCCTGGTTCAACCTGCCGGCCCTGGCGATTCTGCTGGTGCTGACCTACATCCTGGTGCTCGGCGTTCGCGAAAGCGCGGGGACCAACAACGTGATGGTGATCGTCAAGATCGCCGCCATTCTGATTTTCGTATTTGGGGCGGCGCGCGCGGTGCACACCGCCAACTGGCACCCGTTTATGCCGAACGGGTTCTCGGGGGTGCTCACGGGGGCCGCCATCGTCTTCTTCACGTACATTGGGTTTGACTCGGTATCCACGGCCGCCGAAGAGTGCCGGCAGCCCCAGCGCGATCTGCCCTTCGGCATCATCATGACGCTGGTGGTCTGCGCTCTGCTGTATATCGCGGTGGCGCTGGTGCTGACCGGCATCGCGCGCTACGACACACTGGACAACGCAGCGCCGGTAGCGGGCGCGCTGAAGGCGCTGGGCTATGACCGCATCCGCGAATGGGTAGGGGTGGGAGCGCTGGTGGGGATGATTTCTTCGCTGCTAGTCTTTCAATATGGCCAGGCGCGCATCTGGTTCGCGATGAGCCGCGACGGCCTGCTGCCCAAGGCGTTTTCGAAAGTGCATCCGGTGCACAAGACACCGCACGTCAGCACCTGGGTGGCCGGGCTGGCGGTGGGCATCCCGGCAGGGATCTGGGACATCGGCACCTTCGCGGATCTGGCGAACATCGGCACGCTATTCGCATTCATCATTGTCTCGGCGGGGGTGATCGTGCTGCGCCGCAAGCAGCCGGAGCGGCCCCGCGGATTTCGCGTTCCGGGCGCCCCCTGGCTGCCGATGATTTCGATTGTATTCTGCCTGGTTCTGATGCTGTCGCTTCCTCTGGAAACGTGGGTGCGGTTCTTCGTGTGGCTGTTCATTGGCTTTGCGATTTATTTCCCGTTCGGGCGAGAGCGGAGCGGCCTGGCGGGACAGGGCTGACGGTCTGAAAAAGCACCATGAGATACCCCGAAAAAGGGCCGGGTGGATCCCAGTCTGGGGGTGGTACAGAGCCCTCCAAGGTACTGTCCCGATAGAAGAGTACTAGTGGGAGTTCGGATTCAGGAAACTTCGGGCTATACTGACCGAAAGATCAGACGAAGCCGGTCAATGGTCAGGGTAAACTCAGCGAGTTGGCGAGGGCAACTTGCAGTAGAAACGGCGGCTCCAAAACGATGATCGCCCAATTCGGCAGGATGGCTGTTTGAACCAGCCCGACTTAGGAGATTTGAACTAGCACTGCCATGCTACTCACGAAAGCATACTACCTCTGCAAGCCGTTTCTACCCTGGTCTGTACGGATGGCGCTGCGCCGCACGCGAGCGAAGGCCCTCCGATCTTCGCAAGCCGCGGTGTGGCCCATCGACGAGAGCGCGGGTTCACCTCCACCCAACTGGTCGGGCTGGCCCGGCGGCAAACGGTTTGCGGTGACGCTGACTCACGACGTGGAACGCCGGTTGGGGCTGGCCCGGGTCGAGGAACTGATGAACCTGGAGGCGAAGCACGGATTCCGCTCGTCATTCAACTTCGTGCCTGAGGGCGACTACCGGGTTCCCGACTCCCTCCGAGCAAGCATGGAACGCGCGGGCTTCGAGGTTGGAGTGCACGGGCTGAAGCACGACGGGAAGCTGTACTCGTCGAAGGCTGAATTTACGCGGCGAGCCGCTAAAATCCGGTCGTACATGGAAAAGTGGAAGGCAGTTGGGTTTCGCTCTCCGTTCATGCATCACAACCTGGAGTGGCTGCAAATGCTAGGCGGCGAGTACGATTGCTCGACGTTCGACTCGGACCCGTTTGAGCCACAGAACGATGGGATGAGAACCATATTTCCCTTCTGGGTGCCGGGCCCGGGGGGATCGGGATACGTGGAGCTGCCGTACACGCTGGTTCAGGACTTCAACCTGTTTGTGATTCTTCGCGAACGCAACATCGACATCTGGAAGCGAAAGCTAGACTGGGTCGTCGAGCAAGGCGGCATGGTCCTGCTGAACACGCATCCGGACTATATGTGTTTCGAAGGCGCGGCGGCTCGCGACGAGTTTCCGGTGTCTCACTACGAAGACCTGCTGCGCTACATCCGCGAGAAGTACGAAGGGGACTATTGGGCGGCCTTGCCGCGGGACCTGGCTCGGTTCTACCGGGGCACCACCACCCAGCCCGGCGTCAAAGCCGGAGGTCGATTCTCGGCCGTCACGGTATAGCCCGGCGGATTCGATTGACCAGCAGTTGAGGCGGAAGCCGGCAGCGGCCGGACGGATTCCCTGCCCCTCGGACTTCTGGAATCCGCGGCACGGGGAACACCGAATCTGCGCAGCCACTGTGGGGAGGCGCGCCTTCGGCGGCCTGGCGGGCCGTGGCATCACGAAAATCCGCACGCGCGAACGGCGTCGCGACCCGTGCGAGGATCAACCCGCAGACGGACTTCCTGAAACACACCCCGCCGGGGGTCTATCTGGATTCGGGAAGGCATGCTACAGACGATTTGGTTCTTCCGGATAAGCAGACCTGCAATGGTCATATAGCCGGGATGTGATTCTTCTGCGTTGCCTGCTCCGCAGTCCGCCGGCGGCCTGGCGGTTCGAGGCGACCCATCCGCCTGGAGTGCCCCGGCCCCCAGTCGTCCATCGCGGAGTCTAACGCTCCGGTTCGCGCTGTGGGCTGTGTATGACTTCATCCAGAGGGCAGTGGCCGTCACGGGCGATGGCCCTCCGATTGCAGATGGCATAGCGGATGTGACGCCCGTCTCACGTCATAAGAAGCAGCAGCGCATGTCTACTCTAGCCAAGGTCCCGATTCCGAGTTTATTTACAACTCATCCGAATCTCAGCGACGAAATTAACAGGCAGATCGTTCAATCCGAGATTGAGGGTGGCGTCTACCTGCGTGATTTGCGGAACGGCGCTGTGTTGCAGATTGAAACTCAGGATTGGGTTTGTACGATGGTTTACTGCGGTGAGAACGAAGCGCTGGTAAGCGGTCATCCGGAGTTTTGTCCGGAGCCGGTGCGCGTGCAGATCGCGGGTTCCACGTGGGGAGGTTCCCTGTTGAAACAGGATTTCATCGGGCGGGGCATGCACTTGGAGTTCATCCATCCGCGGTATCAGAGGGTTCTGACCGCCCTGATCGTCGAGATCCGCGGCTGAGCGGGAGGGCCACCGGAGGGACCGGGAGGCTACGGCTGCCAAGAATTGGTATCTGTTCGGCAATTATTTCCGATGAGGCGATCATGAAAGGCGGGGTCGGCCGAATGGATGGGTCTCACCGGGTCTAACCCTTTCACCCTAGAGTGACGATCAAAACACCGTAGTGATTCTGAAGGAATGGGAGGCGCATCCATGACTTGTCGGATTTGCCGTTCGCTGATGTGGTGCCGTGGGTTCTGGCTGGTTTGTTTTCGCTGCGGGCATGCGCAACTACTACCCCATTAGAGTACGGCCGCAGGCGCCGACGCCGGCGTTCGCAGCCAGGCCGGTGGGGATGCGGGAGGCACCGGACGCGACCGGGATGAGGGGGGGCAACACGGGTGGTTCTAGACGCCGGCGAGAAACTGGCCGGGGCGGATCACGCCGAGCGAGACACCGGTCATCACGAGTCCCACGCAGACGATGATGGCGGCGGACGCGACCGGGATGAGGCGGAAGGCGGCGTGTTGCGAGGTTTTCCGGCCGTCCGGCAACCAATGCTTGGCAAAGAGGACGACCAATCCGATGGCCATCAGCACGCCGGCCAAGCCCAGGCTGAAGGCCACCAATAACATCAGGCCCAAGCCAATCCGTCCCAAGGCGATGGCACTCAGCAGCAGGACCATGGCCGAAGGGCACGGCACCAAACCTCCACTCGCGCCCAACGCGATCAGACTGCCCAGACTGATCTCGCCTTCGGGCGCATGGCTGTGCGCGTGTCCGTCACCGTGATGGTGGACCAGGGCGTCCGAAGGGTGCGCGTGACCATGCTCGTGCTGACCATCGTGCTCATGGTGGTGGTGATGATCCGGCCCATGACCGGGGTGGTGGTGATGATCGTGGGTATGGTCGTGATGAGGCGAGTGTGCCTGGGCTAAGCGGAGCCGCTTATAGAACAAAGTGGCGCCGATCCAGATGATGGCGATTCCCGAAATGGCGCCCAGCACGGTACTGATCTTGTCCGGCAGCACATAGTGGGAGAGGAACAGAGTCACCAGGCCCAGAAGGAATACCGAGATGGTGTGGGTAAACGTGACCATGCCGCCGAGAAAGATGGCGTGCTTGGGAGTACCGCGCGTTCCCACCAGGTAGGCAGCCACGATGGTTTTGCCATGTCCGGGCGAGAGCGCGTGGACGGCGCCCAGCCCGAAGGCGACGGCCATGCCGACGAGCAACACGCCCCAACCGATTTCGCCCTGATGCAACAGGCGGGCGAGATAGTCGGCGGACGGCGTGGGAGCCGTCTGGGCGATGGCCGCGGCAGCCAGAAATGGCGACAGCGCGAGGGCGCGTTTCATTACAATAGTCCTTACGATTGTACAGCGGCTTGCACTATGAAAAAGGTCGTGATCGCGTTAGACGTTCCGGCCAGCGGCGAACTGCGCGTGCCGGTGGGGACCATTGTGACACCGGCGGCGCGAGAGGTGGCGCATGCGCGCGGGGTGCGCATTGTGGAGGTGGCGGAAGACCAGGTTCCGGCGGCACCGCCGGAGAAGACGATTGCGATTGGCGCCGATCACGGGGGCTTTCGGCTCAAGGAGATTCTGAAGCCCATTCTGCAAAGCCTGGACTTGGAAGTGCGGGACGTGGGGGTGCACGCAGAACTGCCGGCCGATTACCCGGATCTCGCTCTCCAGGTGGCCGAATTGGTGGCATCGGGGGCGGTGGGGCGCGGCATCGTGATCGATGGCGCGGGGATCGGCTCGTCGATCGCGGCCAACAAGGTGCCGGGCATCCGGGCGGCCCTGTGCTATGATAAAGCATCCGCTCGAAACAGCCGGGAACACAATGATTCTAATGTGCTTACGCTGGGCGCGAGGCTTCTGACCGCAACCCAGGCGGAAGACGTGGTGCGGATGTGGATCGGCACGCCGTTCGGCGGCGGCCGGCACCAGGCGCGGGTGCAAAAGATCACCGAGATCGAGCGGCGGTACCTGCGGAAGGGCTCGTCGTGACGCCAGCGGAACTGGACAATCTGGTCGCGCAGATCGGGGAGGAAATCCTGGCCCGCCTGAACGGACCGGGGGGATCGGGCTCGGCGGCGAAAAAGGGCGAAGGCCTGAATCTGCCGGGTGAGATTTGTCCGGGGTGCATCCAGCGCTGCCCGCAGACATGCGCGCGCAACACGAAAGAGATTATTGCCGCGGGGGCGGACCGGGTATCGGCGAGCGACCGGCTGACGAAGATCGATCCGGCGATTGCGGTGCTGATCGACCACACGATCCTGAAGCCGGAAGCGACGCGCAACGAGATCGTGAAAGTCTGCCGGGAGGCGCGGCAATATCATTTCGCCAGCGTGTGCGTAAATCCCTATTGGGTACCGCTGGTGCGAACGGAACTGCAGGGCTCCCCGGTGAAGGTGTGCACGGTAGTGGGTTTCCCCTTGGGTGCGACCAGCACGGAAGCCAAGGTAGCGGAGACGGTAGCGGCGCTGCGCGCGGGCGCGGAAGAGATCGACATGGTGATCAACGTGGGCGCGCTGCGGTCCGGTGATCACGAAGCCGTCAAACTAGACATTCAGCAGGTGGTCAAGGCATCGCACGAGGCGGGGGCCCTGGTCAAAGTCATTCTGGAAACGGCGCTGCTCGACGATAATCAGAAGGCCGTGGCCTCGACGCTTTCGAAGCTGGCGGGCGCGGATTTCGTGAAGACGTCGACGGGATTCGGGCCGGCCGGCGCCACAGCGCACGACGTCTCGCTGATGCGGGCGGTGGTGGGACCGGAGATGGGGGTCAAGGCGTCGGGGGGCATCCGTACACTGGCGGATCTGCAGACGATGACGGCCGCCGGGGCCACGCGCATCGGGGCGAGCGCCAGCGTCAAGATCGTCGAGGCGACCGCCGCCTAGACGGGCCCACTCCACGCGGAGAGAACGCCATGCAAGCCAGCCGCAAAGCCGCTGTCCATTTCCGAGAACGTTCCGAGCTCCTGGATTTCCTATTGGAGATCTCGGCGGCCACGAGCCTGACGCTGGAGCTGGATCCGCTGCTCGCCAATGTGGCGGAGATTATCCAGAAGGTGCTGCCGTACGATCTTTTCGCGATCCTGCTGTACAGCGAGAAGCGGCAGGATCTGCACATCCGCTACGCAGTGGGACACCGCGAGGAAGTGGTCTCGAAGCTGAAGCTGGCGCTGGGGGAAGGAATCACGGGCACGGCGGCGGCGCGGCGCGAGCCGGTGCTGGTGGGCGACGTGCGCCACGATCCGCGCTACCTCAACAGCGTCGACGCGGTGCGGACCGAACTGGCCGTGCCGATGACGGCGCGGGGGCGTCTGGTGGGCGTGATCGACCTGCAATCGACGCGCTTGAATGCGTACACGGAATACGACCGGGCGCTGCTGCGGCTGATCGCGACGCGGGTCAGCGTGGCCATCGATAACGCGCGGCTCTACCGGAGGGTGGAACGCCAGAACCGGACGCTCAAGGCGCTGGCGCACATTTCCCACGAGTTTTCCTCGATTCTGGACCTCAACGAGCTGCTCGGCAAGATCGCGGAGACCATGCGGGCTCTGATCAGCTACGACGCCTTCAGTATCCTGCTGGTGGACCACGATGCGCGGGCGTTGCGGCACCGGTTCAGTATCCGCTATGACCAGCGGGTGGACATTGATAATATTCCGCTCGGCAAGGGGCTCACCGGGGCGGCAGCGAGTTCCCGCGAGGTGGTGCGGGTACACGATACGGCCAAGGACCCGCGGTACATTGCGTCCCACCCGGATCTCCGCTCGGAAGTGGCCGTGCCGCTGGTGGTGCACGACCGCGTGGTGGGGGTGATGGATCTGGAAAGCGAGCGGGTGGGCTATTTCACCGACGACCACGTGCGCACGCTGACCGTGCTGGCGCCGCAGATCGCGTCGAGCGTGGACAACGCGCGACTATACGAAGAACTGGCCAACAGCCAGCGGCGCATGGCGGAAGACCTGACTGCCGCGCGCGACCTGCAGCGGGTCCTGCTGCCGGACGCCGCTCCGGAGATCGAAGGGATGACGGCCGCGGTGCGCCTGCGGCCGGCCCGACAGATCAGCGGCGACATCTACGACGTGTTCGAGCACAAGGACCAGCAGACCGTGATCGCGATGGGGGATGTGAGCGGGAAAGGCGCGGCGGCGGCCCTCTATGGCGGCCTAGTCAGCGGCCTGCTGCGCACGCTGGCGCCGCGGCGGCGCCGGCCCGCCGAACTCTTGAAAGCGCTCAACGATGCGCTGATCGAACGCAAGGTGGAATCGCGGTACGTCACCTTGTGCGTTTTGTTGTGGGACCCCGCCACGCGTCAGATTGTGATGGCGAACGCAGGCGCGCTCCCGCCGATGATCTGCCGCGGGCATGAGATTCTCAAGCTGCGGGTGGAAGGAGTTCCGCTGGGCCTGCTGGACTCGCGGGAGTACGAAGAAGTCCCCTTCCAGGCTTTGCCGGGGGATGTGATTGTGCAGTACTCGGACGGCATTACCGACCACATCAACACCGCGGGGGTGGAATACGGGCGCGGCCGGCTGGCGCAGGTGGTTCGCGGCAATTGCGAGCGATCCGCCGCGGAGCTGGCGGGAGAAATTCTCAAGGACGTGGACCGGTTTGCCAAAGAGGCGTTTGACGATCAGACGGTTTTTGTGATGAAGGTGGAGTAGGGCAAGAAAAAATCAAAAGGCAAAAGGCAAAGGGCAAAAGGCAAAAATGAGCAGGAGGCGCCTTTGGCGCGTTTTTTGTGAACGACCTTAGCGAACGGTTGCTGGATTATGGTGCGCGGATTGTGACATTGGTTAGTGCGCTGCCGACATTGGTCGCTCGGCGAATTGGGGATCAGCTTCTGCGGAGTGGGACCGCGGTCGGGGCCAATTATGAAGAGGCGCAGGGGGCGGAGTCGAAAGCGGATTTCCGTCATAAGCTGCAGGTAGCGCTCAAAGAAGTGCGTGAGTCGAATTATTGGCTGCGGCTGCTGGTTCGGGCCGAAGTGGTGCGGGGTGAACGGTTGGGGACGCTGGTTGACGAATCCGATCAGCTCCGTGCCATACTCTCAAAGGCGGTGGCAACGAGCAAAGGCACGCAGAAGGCGGCTGCGCGGTAGGCGCAGTCGTACCTAATCACTTTTGCTTTTTGACCTTTACCTTTTGCCTTTTGATTTTTTCTTCCTTTATGTTTTCCTACTCCGAATCGGATCTTTACTGCGAAGGGGTGCCGCTGGCCGACCTGGCGGGGCACACGGGAACCCCGGCATTCGTCTACTCGGCGCAAGGCATTCTCGACAGCTACCGGGCCTACCATGAGGCGTTCGCGGATCTTCCGCACAACGTGTGCTATGCGGTCAAGGCCAACTCCTCGCTGGCGGTCTTGGGGCTGTTGGCGCGCGCCGGGGCCGGGTTCGACATCGTGTCGGGGGGCGAGTTGTATCGGGTCCTGCAGGCGGGCGGCGACCCTTCGAAGGTAGTCTTTTCGGGGGTCGGGAAGACGCCCGACGAGGTGGAGTACGCACTGGCCAGCGGCATCCACAGCTTCAACTGCGAATCGGAAGCGGAGCTGATGCTGATCGACGCAATGGCGGCGCGGCGCGGCGTCACGGCGGGCTTTGGGATTCGCGTCAATCCGGATGTGGACGCGGTCACCCATCCCTATATTTCCACGGGGCTGAGCGAGCATAAATTCGGGATCGCCATGTCGGAAGCGCCCGGAGTCTACGAGCGCGCGCGCAAGCTCACGCATCTGACCGCCGAGGGCGTGAGCTGCCACATTGGTTCGCAGATCCTGGACCCGAGCCCGATCCTGGAAGCCGTGGACAAAGTGCTGGCGCTGGCGGGGCAGTTACGAGCGGCCGGACACCCCATCCGGCATCTGGATTTGGGCGGCGGACTGGGGATTGCGTATCATGCCGGCCAGAAAGCGCCGGAGATCCGGGAATTCATTGCCAGCCTGCACGAACGCCTGCGCGCGAGCGGACTGTGCGTGATGGTGGAACCAGGGCGATCGATTGTGGGGCCGGCGGGCATTCTGCTGACGCGCGTGCTCTACCGGAAGAAGAATGGCGCCAAAGAATTCGTGGTTGTGGATGCGGCCATGAACGATCTGATCCGGCCGTCTCTGTACCGCGCGCATCACGAGATCATTGCGGTGCGCAAGAACGCGCTGCCGGCGATCACCGCGGACGTAGTGGGACCGGTCTGCGAGACAGGGGATTTTCTGGCGCGGGACCGCGAGATGGCCAACGTGATGCCCGGCGACTACCTGGCCGTGTGCGCGGCCGGCGCTTACGGATTCGTGCAGTCGTCCAATTACAATTCGCGCCCGCGAGCGCCGGAGGTGCTGGTGGAAGGTTCGGGATACCGCGTCATCCGCAAACGCGAAACGTACGAGGACCTGGTTCGCGGGGAAACGCTGTAAGACCACTCCGGGCGGTTACGGGCCGAGCTCGACTTTCAGGTAATTGATCACGCCGTTGCGGACTTCCACCGTTCGCGCGCCCTGCCTGCCGTCCTTTTCCACGCTGATGCGATAGGTTCCGGGCGCGAGCGGGAGCTGGGCGGGCGTGAGTTGCGGAAGCTTGCGGCCGTCGACGAGGATGGATGCGCCCTGTGGTTCGCTGGACACCATGAGAGTGCCTCCGATGGCGCGCAGAACGACCGGAGGAAGCTCGATGGGCCCGGTACCGATTTCGACATCCCGGTGCTCCACCTGATAGCCCGGCATGGTGACGGCGATGGTATGGCGGCCAGGGGCAGCGGGCAGCGAGCAGGGAGCGTGACAGGCGCGATCGGAACGGCCGTCGAGGGTGGCGGTGGCGCCGCCCGGGCTACTGATGACGGTTACAGGAAAGGCCGCCAGTTGGGGTGCGGGAGGCCGCTCGGGCTTCGGAATTTCGGGTTGCGGGGTTGGCGGCGCGGGTTGCAGCACGGGCTGTGCGGCCGCGGGTGGATTTCCCGAAGAAGTGGGCTCCGGCGCCGGTTGCGCAGCCGACGGCGGCTCGGCGGAAGGCGCGGGCATGGGGCTGGGCCTGTCGGGCCCGGCCGGTGAGGGCTCCGGCGCAGGAGCGGCGGACGCCGCAGGAACGGGGGCCGCGGGCGTTTGGGGCGCGGGAGTCGCCGTGGCGGGCGGGGCGGCATTCTTGGCCAGCCACGGAGTCGCCTGCCAGCCGATCAAGGCCAACAGACCCGTCGCGACCAGAATCGCCAACAAGAAGGCCCAGAAGCTGGACTTGGGGGCCGCCGCGCGCTCAGTGGTGGCGGAGTCAGAGGCGCGAGCCCGGCGGGCCGGCGGCAACGTGACGGCCGGCTTGGCGGACTCCAAGACGGTCGGCTCATTCAAGCTGCCCCCGCGGGGCATGGTTCTCCAGCCGGGACTCGCGGAACAGGCGCGCTCCAAAGCGCTCGCGAATTCCTGGCAGTTCGCGTATCGCTCCTCTGGTTTCTTGGCAAGACCGCGGCGGAGGGCATTCTCAATCGCGCCGGCGACGGTGGGATTGAGGCGATGGGGCGCGGCCGGCTCCTCGGCCACGATCTTGTAGACGACGGTGGTCAAGTGCTCGCCGGCATATGGTTTTTCGCCGGTCAACATTTCATAAGCGATGACAGCCAGCGAGAACTGATCGGATCGGCCATCGACGGCCAGCCCCTGAACCTGTTCGGGGGACATATAGTGCGGGGTGCCCACGATGGTGCCGGTGCGGGTGAGGTGCTCGTCGGTGGTGATTTTGGCGATTCCGAAATCGGTCACCTTGGTGGCGCCATCGACCGCAATCATGATGTTGGCCGGCTTGATGTCGCGGTGAACGATCCCCTTGGCGTGGGCGTAGTCGAGCGCGACGGCAGCCTGGCCGAGGACGCTGAACATCTGATCGGGCGCAATGGCGACGGCTTGGGAGAGGACGTGATCGAGGGTCGGGCCATCGACGTATTCCATGGCGATGTAGGCGAGGTCACCCTGCTGATCCACATCGTAGATGGTCACGATGCCGGGGTGAGAAAGCATACCGGCGGAGCGGGCCTCACGGAAGAGGCGTTCGCGCAGGCGCTCCCGCTCTTCGGGCTTGTGGACCTCCCCCAGGCGGATGGTCTTGATGGCTACCGGGCGGCCGATGTTGGGGTCGTTGGCGAGGTACACGACGCCCATGGCGCCGCGCCCCAATTCCCTGACAATGTGGTACCGCCCGATTTGATCCATCCAGCCCCTACAGATAGCATACGGCGGGACGGCTTCCGGTTTCCGGGGACGTTGCCCGGGCACGGGGGAGGACCGGGACGGATGACGCGGCGGCGCTCGAGTCTCCTAGTTGCCGCGTCCGGCGCCGGGGCGGGCCCCGCCCCGGGGCGGGGCTGGCGGCAGGGTGCCGCCTTCGGCGAGGATCTTCATGTTCTGGAGGGCCCGCGTGAATTGCGCTGTCTTTTGCGCTTTGTCCCGGTCGCGGGCGGCGTCGTCGGCGAGCATCGAGTTGTCGAACACCAGGGTGTACACCAGCTTCGACGTGGTGTCGGTTACGGGCCTGGCCTCGAGCGTGCCGTGATAGAGATTGTAGGGGCGCCCGGCCTTCACCGTCTGGGTGTAGGTGTAGGACAGTTCGGTTTTTCCCACGAGGATCTCGCCGCCAATGGAGCGGACCGCGCCGAATTCCCCGTCCTTGCCGGAAGTGATGGTGCAGGGGATCTGAAACCACTCGCCGATATCGCAGTACTTGCCGACCCGCTTCCAGACTTCGGCGGCGGGGCGGTTGACCATGATTTCGAGAGGAATCGAAATATAGGTGGGATTGGCCACCACCGGACTGACAGCGGCGCCCGGCGGCGGAGTCTCCGGCGCCGGAGGCTGTGCGGCGGCGACGCTCACCAGCCCGATAACTGCGAGCGCGCAGCCAGCGGCGGTCTTACGAAACGGATTCGGCATGAATTCCTCCCAGTGATTCGCCTTGCGGCGAGGTAACGACTTCACATCTTCGCACAGGCCAGCCCGAGCAACAACCGGAGGGCCTACTTGGCGCTCAGGAGATTGGCGAAGAGACGGTACGCGCCGGGAACGCCGGCAGGAAGCTGGCGGAACCAGGAATAGGCGGTGAAGATGTAGACGCCTTTGCCGTAGTGCGTCCAGAGTTCCCCGCCCTCGAGCGGCTGTTCCTCATCCGGGTCTTTGGATGCCAGCACCGTTTCGTAGCGCTTGTCCCACTCGCTGGCGAAATAGACGCCGCGTTCCTGGACCCAGCCTTCGAAATCTTTGGGGGTGATGCGGTTGGGGTACTGGAGCAAGCGGCTGTCGACGTGCGGAAAGGTTACGGGCGCTTCTTCCACGGTGACGCGATAGCGGTTGCCGGGAGGGGCGGTGAGCGGATAGGGGCCGACGCTCAGGGAATTGTCGCCGGTATTGTATTGCACGACGTAGGTGCCGCCTTGATTGACATACTCGAGGAGCCGGCGCTGGTTGGCGCGGATGTCGGCGCGCACGTTATAGGCGCGGACCCCCGCCACGATGGCATCGAAGCGCGAAAGATCGCCCTGTTCGAGATCGGACTTGCTGAGCAGGGTGACGTCGAGGCCGAGCTGGCGGAGGGCATCGGGCATCTCATCGCCGGCGCCCATGATGTAGCCGATTTTGCGGGCGGTCACCTTGATGTCGGAACGCACCAGCCGGGCGGTGGAGGGCGGCAGGAGGGTCTGGGCGGGAATATGGGGATAAGCGATCACCTGCAGATCGGAAGAGATCTCGCGGCCCCCGGTGGTGGCGATGGCACGGAGGGTGGCGGCGGTGTCGCCGGCGGGCGGAGTGACTTCGAAGGATAGCTCCTCAAGGTCGCCCAACTCACCCACGTGGAAAGGCAAAGACTTGGGCACGACGCTCCAACCGGCGGGCACATCGAGCCGGACCTGGCCCTGGGCGTCGTCGACGTTGGCCTTGACGGCGACGGTCACGCGGCGCGGGGCGTTGGTGGCAAAGAGGTCCACCGCGTTCGGTAGATCGACGGCGACGGGCGGCACGACGGCCAACGGGCGGACGCGGGGGCCTTCGGCGCGGTCGGCGTAACGGTACGCGACGGGAATGAGGACTTCAAACGGCGAGCCATCCACTTGAAAGCGCAATCGGACTTGCAGCACGGGCGGGGTATCGGCGAGGCCAATCAACCGCTGGTCGTCGACGGTGTAGACGTCGCCGTCGGGAGGCTTGGCCAGCCAGTAGGGCTGCGAGAAAGGCTGGGAGTCCGGCACCTTGCGGGCGACGGTGAGAGCATTGGTCTGGTTGTTGTCCAGGCGCACGGGCTGGACGGGCAGCTCCTCATTGAAGAGGCCTTCCAGCCGCGCGCCTTCCAGCGTGACCGGCGCGGAGGAACGGTCGATCACAGTGGTGGTGACACTCAAATAGGCGCCGGGGGCCACCTGCGGACCGCGGGCCTGGGCATCGACCCACAAACCGGCGCACTGAGCGATGGCGTTGTCGAGTTCCGCCAATTTGATCCTGGCCAGCGGATCGGACATGGCGGCGAGGAGGGGCCGAGCCTTGACGAGTTGCGGGATGACGTTCTCGGGGTGGGCCGGCTCGAAGTCGCGGAGGGCGGTTGCCAGAATGGCGCCGACGGGGGCGCCGTTGGGGAGGCGGCTCCAGGTGGTGTCGATGCCGTCGAACAGATCCTTGGAGACAGCATCACCGGCAATCACAGAGAATCCGCTTTCCACTTCACCGACCCGGCCGAGATTGCCCATGCCCTGGCTGCGGTGCATGCTGCGGCTCATGCCGGCGATTTCTTCGTAGGAATAGCCGAGGACGGGATTGAACGCGCCGGTGTCAGTGTCGATGGAAGGGCCAATGGGCTTGGCCGGGGGAAACTCGGGGGCGGCCGGCGCGCTGCCGCGGGCGCCTCGGGGTCCGCCGCGTCCGGCTCCACCGCGTGCTGCGCCCCCACGCCCGCCGCGGCCTCCCGCATCGACCGCGCCGGGCGGAGGACCGCCGGGGCCGAAGTTGAAGGAACTCTCCACCATGCGTTTGGCCTGCCAGGGCTCGGCGTACTTCAACTGCTCCGGAAACTGGGAAGGATCGGCGGCGGCCCGGTAAGCTTCGCGGCCCAGAATGGCAGAGGTCTGGTGTTGGCCGTGACCGTCGCGCGGAGTTCCGGTGAAGCAGAGAATCACGACGTCGGGACGGTAGCGCCGGATGACCCAGACCATGTCGGACAGAATGCGCTCGCGGCCCCACTTCTGCAAGGTCTCGTCGGCGGTGCGGGTGAATCCGAAATCGATGGCACGGGTAAAGAACTGCTCGGCGCCATCGATGCGGCGCGCGGCCAGCAGTTCCTGGGTGCGGATGAGACCCAGTTGAGCGCCCTGCTCGGAACCGATGAGGTTTTGGCCGCCTTCGCCGCGGGTGGCGGAGAGGTACGCGGTGCGCATGTAGCGGCCGCGGGCGAAGTACGCAAGCACACCGGTGCGCTCGTCGTCGGGGTGGGCGCCGATCATCAGGACGCTACCTAACTCATTGAGCTTGTGAAGCGATTGCTCGATTTCGGCGGCGCCGGAGAGGTTGGGCTGGGCCTGGAGCAGGACCGTTGACGATCCCGCAGTGGCCAGCAGGAGAAACCTGACGGCGATTCGGCACATCTTCATGATTAGTAGACTATTCTACGACGGACGGGTATTGCGATTCCGGAGGGGGCGGCATGGGCCGGCACTGGGTTCTGCAAGCCGCGAAGCAAGTGGGCGGTTTCCTGGGTGGACTGCAGCGGGTTCCGGGCGGGGAGGAACCGGCTGCGCGCGAACCCGCCGTGCGGATCGGGCTGGCGTTGGGCGGCGGCTTCGCCCGCGGCATTGCGCACGCCGGCGTTCTGCAGATTTTCGAACAACACCACATTCCCATTTTCTGCATTACGGGGGTCAGCGCCGGAGCGATTGTGGCGGCGGCCTATGCCAGCGGAGCCACTCCGACAGAGATTGCGGGCGCCGGGTGCTCGATGCGGTTCCACGATGTGGGCCGCTGGAGCCTGGGCCGGCTCGGGCTGGTGTGCAGCGAGCGCATGCAGCGGTTTCTGGAGAAGCTGCTGAAGTGTTACCGGTTCGAAGACATGCGGATTCCGCTGGGCGTGCTAGCCACCGACCTCTCCACAGGCCAGCCGGTGCGCTTTTTCGGATCGGGAAACGTGGTTGACCCCATCCGGGCGAGTTGTTCGTATCCGGGATTGTTTCACCCCGTCCGCGCGCAGGGGCGTCTGCTGGTGGATGGCGCGATGAGCATGGAAATTCCGGCGGGGCTGGCGCGACAACTGGGGGCCACCCACGTGATTTCGGTGCACCTGCCGGTGCGCGGCCCCAGCATGCATCCGAGCAACGTGTTTCAGGTGGTGAACCGGTGCTTTCAGATTCTGCAGAGCCGCTCCGAAGATGGCTGGCGGCGCGAGAGCGACCTGGTGATTGCGCCGGATGTGCGCGGGGTGGAATGGGACGCCTTTGATCTGGGGCCGCGATTACTGGAAGCGGGGGAGGCGGCGGCGCTGGCAGCGCTGCCCAAGATCCGGGAGTGGCTGCCTGAGGAGCGGAGGTCGGGCGCAGCGGGATTGCTGCCGGGCTCGGTGCCGGCCGAGATCTAAGAGGGCTGGCCGGCCGCAGGGTGTCGCGGGAGAGGGCGCCCGAATTAGAAAGCGATCTTGTCCTTGGCGGCCTCGATTTTGGCGCCATCCACGCCGTAAATCACGTAGAGATCGCCGGGGGCGTGAAAATCGCCGTGGCGCTCGCGGTACGCGACAACGGCTTCGGCCTCTTTGGCGGTCAGTCCCAGGCGGGTCTCCATTTCCTTGGCGGTGGCCTGGTTGATATTGAGCTTGGCAGGGTCTTCGACTTTCAGGAAATTCTTGGCGAGGTATTCGGCGATCCGATCGAGTTCCGGGCCCGAGGCTTGGGCCCCGCGTTCCGCCATGCGGGCGACGATGGCATGGTATTCGTCCTTGGTGAACCGATACGCCGCGAACGAGTCCGGCTTGTGGCAGCCGGTGCAGACGCGGAGGAGGAGGTCGCGGCCGGGGCCCTCGGGCAGATCGGCAGCCGTCGCCAAGGGAGCGATCCAAAGAACGATCATGGCGACTCGGAGCCCGGTCAATTTCGCCTCGTGTTCGTCTCAGTATCCGACGAACGCACGGACGCCGCAATGGCCGGCCGGCGGGGCCGAGGATTTTCTTGGGAACAAATCACGTTTTCGTTCGTCTGTTCTTCGATAGGAGGCCGCATGTTGTTTAAGTTGTGTGGTTTGGTGGTCCTGGGGATGCTCGCCTTGGGCGGCATGGTGACGCACCTGGTGGCGGGCCCGGATGACTGGTGGTGGACGAGCCGCACGGAGGTTCGCGAGCGGATGCAGGAGGCCCACGAGCGTGCCCTGGAAGCCCGGGAGCAGGCCCGGGAACGGATCTGGGAGGCGCGCCAGCGGGTTCGGGACCGCGTGCGAGAAGCCCAGCAGCGGCGCGAGATGTTCCGGGAAGAGGCCCGCCGGCGGCGGGAGGAGATCCGCGAAACCCAGCGCGAGTGGCGTCACGAGTTTGACCCCGTGTTCTAAAACCGAAGGGGGCAACGAGCCGGCCGCGGACAGCCCCGGTTACCTTTCGATAGCATCGCCGTTCAGCCCTTCTACAGCTTTCGCCAGAAGCCGCCGTCCGCAATACTAAACACTGTCTGACGGACAGGGGAACTCCCTTGAGGCTGGCGCGATTCATCAGTCTATGGTCAAAACCGAACGCCGGGCCGGCGCGCGACGGCACGGGCGCAGGCGAGCAAGCGGTAGCGCTGTGCCGGAGTCTTCTCTCGGAACACGGGGAGGACGGGGGCCTTGCCAGCGAGACTTTGCGCGTCTATGAAGCGCTCGGGCCGAGCGACCGCGGGGCCTTTTTCGACCAGTTAGTGAACGAGTTTTCGCCGGATCCCGAGGAAGTGGGGCGCTGTGGCGACGCTTACCGCAAGGAGCCGACACCGGCCCATCTTTCGCGGCTGTTGCGGGCCGCCGAACCGCGGCGGCAGGAGTTGTTCCGGCGGCTCAACCTGGCGACGGGCGGCACGCGCACGCTGGTGGAGATGCGCCGTCAGATTCTGGGCGACTTGGGCCAGCACCCGTCGTGGGCGGCCATTGAAGCCGACCTGGCGCACCTACTCACCGGCTGGTTCAACCGGGCGTTTCTGGTGCTGCGGCGGATCGACTGGCATACGCCGGCCATCATTCTGGAAAAGCTGATCGACTACGAGGCGGTGCATCAGATCCAGGGATGGCGCGATCTGCGGCGGCGCCTGGAGGCGGACCGACGCTGCTATGCGTTCTTCCATCCGGCGTTGCCCGACGAGCCCATCATTTTTATCGAGGTGGCTCTAGTCCACGGGATGAGCGCGCAGGTGCAGCCGCTGCTGGATCCCGAATCGCCGGTGGCCAGTCCCGAGGGGGCCAATTGCGCGATGTTCTACTCGATCACCAACTGCCAGGATGGTCTGCGCGGCGTGCCGTTCGGCAACTTCCTGATCCGGACGGTGGCGGATGAACTCCGGCGGGAATTTCCGCGGCTGCGGACGTTTGCCACGGTGTCGCCGCTGCCCGGCTTCCTGGGATGGCTGGCGGCCAAGGCACGACGAGCGGAGGCAGATCCCGAGGAGGGAAGCCTGGCCGGATTGATGAAGAAGCTGGAAGGCTCGCGGTGGTTGGGCAACAAAGAACTTTCGGTGGAATTGGAGCAGCAACTGATTCCGCTGTGCGCGTACTATCTGATGAACGCGAAGCATGGGAAGGAGCCGCTGGATGCGGTGGCCCGGTTCCATCTGCGCAACGGGGCCCGGCTGGAACGGATCAACTGGCTGGGGGACACGTCCGCCGCGGGAATGCAGCGGTCCGCCAGCCTGATGGTGAATTACGTCTATCGGCTCGATGAAGTGGAGTCGAACCGGGACTTGTACTCGCGCGAGCACCGGATCCAGGCTTCGCGGCAGGTGGAGCGGCTGGCGCGGCAATCGGCGCTGGCGCGGAATGGCGCGTCCGGTAAACCCGCCCGCAGTTAACCCCTTGGCATTTACGCCAGATTCAAGACTTGCTTCACGGTGCCGCCCTGCGCCTCGATTTTCTGTTGCAGGAGCATGATGGCGTAGATCAACTGCTCCGGCCGCGGGGGGCAGCCGGGCACAAACACGTCGACCGGAATGACCTGGTTGACCGGGACGAGCGCGTAATTGTTGAACACGCCGGTCGAGGTGGCGCACGCCCCCATGGAGATGACCCACTTGGGCTCGGGCATCTGCTGATAGAGGTGGCGGATGACCGGGGCCATTTTGTTGGAGACGCGGCCGGCGATGATCATCAGGTCGGCCTGGCGGGGAGACCCGCGGAAGACCTCGGCTCCGAAGCGCGCGATGTCGAAGCGCGCGGCGCTCATGGCCATCATCTCAATGGCGCAGCAGGCCAGCCCGAAGGTCATGGGCCAGATGGAATTCTTACGCGCCCAGTTGACCGCCGAGTTGAGGGTGGTGAAGACAAATCCATCCGCGGCGGCGGCAGCGGCGTTGGCGACCGAATAGTCGTCCACGCGCGAGAAGAGGTCTGCCGGACCGCTGGCCCAAGGTTGATCCATAGATTTATTTTCGCACGAACGGCGGGAATCCGGCAGAGACAGGAGCGGTCCTGTAAAATCGAAGTTTATCCTCCCTCGATGCCGCCAGAGAACTTCGACCAGTTACTGGACAGCGCCGCCGCCTCCTGTGGAATCGAGGGGGGTTATTGGGACATTTGGGGGCGCTACCACACCACTCCGGCCGATGTGAAGCGATCTATCCTGACGTCGAAGGGGATGGACGCGGAGACAGGAGACGGGCTGACGCATGCCCTGACGGAACGGGCACGCCGGGAATGGCAGCGTTTGCTGCCGGCGGCGGTGGTGGCCGCGGAATCGAAGCCCCGGCTGCTGACTCTGCACGTGCCGGCCGAGGGGCTTGACGCCCGAGCGCGGGTGAGCATCCAGCGGGAAGACGGCGGCGCCTGGGCCTTCGATCTCAACCTGGAGGACCTGGCACAGACCGGATCCGCCGAGATCGACGGCCGCACCTGGATCCGTAAAGAAGTCCAGCTGCCGGATGACCTACCGCTGGGGTACCACGAGGTCAGCGTCACGGTCGGCGGGGCCACCGCGACCACGCGGTATATCGTCACGCCGGACCATGCCTGGATCCATCCTTCTCTCGGCCAGGGCGGGCGCGCCGCGGGGCTAGGCGTCAGCCTGTATGGCGTGCGCTCCGCGCGCAACTGGGGCTGCGGGGACTTCCGCGACCTGCTGGCGGTGATCGACTGGGTCGCGGATGGCCTCAACGCCAGCTTTGTAGCACTCAATCCGCTGCACGCCATCCACAACCGCCAGCCCTTCAATACCAGTCCGTATTCGCCGAACTCGATTTTCTACCAGAACTATCTCTATCTGGACGTGGAAGGGATCGAGGACTTCGCGCGCTGCCGCCGGGCGCGGCACCTGCGACACGATGGCGGGGTCTGCGCCGCAATCGAAGAGTTGCGGAATTCGCCGTTTGTGGACTACGAGCGGGTGGGCGCGCTGAAACTGCGGTTCTTGAAACTCTTGTTTGTGGCGTTCCTGCGAGAATGGCGGACCGGGTCGGTGCGGGCCGCGGACTTCCAGGCCTTCCGGACGCGGGAAGGGAAACTGCTCGAACAGTTCGCCACCTACGCCGCGCTGGACGAGCACCTGCACCGGGGCCATCCGGAGGTGTGGAACTGGCCGCAGTGGCCTACGGAGTATCGCGACCCCGAAGGGCCCTCCACGCTGGCCTTCCGCAAGAAGCACTGGCGGGCGGTATTGTTTCACCAGTACCTGCAATGGCAGATTGACCGCCAGTTGGAGAGCGCACAGCAGCATGCCCGGGGCCGCCACCTTTCCATCGGGCTGTATCACGACCTGGCGCTGGCCACCGACAGTTTCGGCTCGGACCTGTGGGGATACCGGAGTTTCTTTGCCACCGGCTGCCGGGTCGGATCGCCGCCCGACGATTTCTCGCCTCGGGGGCAGGATTGGGGCTTCCCGCCGCCCAATTCCGAACGCCATCGGGATGACGGCTACCGGTTGTTCGCGGAATCGATCCGCAAAAACTGCCGTCACGGCGGCGCGCTGCGAATCGACCACGTCATGCGGCTGTTCCGGCTGTTCTGGATTCCGGATCACTGCGACGCGAGCCAGGGCGCGTACGTCCGGGAGCTGTCCGAGGACTACGTACGGCTGGTGGCGCTGGAGAGCGTCAGGCACCGGGTGCTGGTGGTGGGAGAAGACCTGGGCACGGTGGAGCCGGCCATCCGCGAGACGCTGGCGCGCTTCGGCATCCTCAGCTACCGGCTTTTCTATTTTGAAAAGAACGGCGCCGATTTTCGCGGCCTGGACACGTACCCGCAACGGGCACTGGTGTCGTCGACGACGCACGACTTGCCGACCATCGCCGGCTATTGGACCGGAGCCGATATCGAGGCGCGACACCAAGCCGGAATGATCGACGAGGAGGGCCGCCGGAACCAGATTGCGGCGCGCGTTCACGACAAACAAAAGATGTTGGACGCCTTGGCCGGCGCGGGACTGCTGGCCGAACACCTGCCCCGGTCGGCTGCCGAGTATCCCGTCCTGACGCGCGAACTGCACCACGCGGTGGCGGGGTTTCTGGCGCGCACGCCATGCCAGTTATGGCTCATCAACCAGGAAGACCTGACGCTGGAATCGGCACAGCAGAACCTGCCCGGCACCACCTGGCAGCACCCGAACTGGCGCCGCAAGATGAGGTTCAGCCTGGAAGAATTGCGGTCGGACCCCGAGGCGTTGTCCCTGACCGCAACATTCCGGGAGTGGATCGTGAATTCCAAGCGGGCCAATCAGCCGGCGGAGTGAGCGTCCCGCGCGCTGGCACGGGCGCAAGGCGGGAAACCCCTTACGGGATTGCCCCGGGGCGGTTCGGGTCGAAGACGCGCGGGTCGACGGCTAGGGCGCGGTAGGGTGTGAGATCCGGACGCGAGGCGAAACAATCGCTGAGATCGGCCGCCGAAGCATCGAACAAGTTGAAGGACGGCACGCCCAGCAGGCGGAAGATGGTCTTCCACAGCCCAGGACCGCTGGTGTTGATGTGGGAGACCGAATTATGGCGCGCCCACGGACCGGCGCAGAGGAGAATGGTGCGACGGGCGTCGAAATGGTCGACGCCGCCGTCGCCCGACTGTTCGGTCACGAACACGGCCAGACTGCCCCACCACTTGGTGCCGGAGAAGTATTCCAGGAGGCGGCCGAGCGCCCAATCATTATCGACGAGATACGATTCTTCGTAGGGGAATCCGGCCGCCGGGTGGGGCGGCGCCAAGCGGTCGTTTGGCAAACGGATGACTACCAACTGGGGCAGTTCGACGCCGGGGCCGCCGAACCGCCGGCCGATTTCGCGAAAGAGCCGGCTTGCGCGATCCGTATCCCGGACCTGGGGATCGAAATCTTCGGCAAATTGGTAGACGGAGACTCCGTGCTCGGCCAGGTGGTTGAAGACCTCCGGCGCGAGCAGGCCTTCGCCGCCCGAGTCCGCGTAGAAGTTATCGCTGAAGGTCCATTGCGCGGCGATGGCGTGATGATTGGGTGTGACGTTGAGATGGTGGAGACTGAGAAGGCGGCGGCCGCCATCGACCAATCCGTCGCTCCCGAATCGCGCCAAGTCAGGCGCGGCCATCACGGGCCCGTTGGAGACGTTGGCGACATCGCCGAGGACTTCGTCAAACGAGCGGTTCCCTTTGACGATCAAGACGACATGGCGGATTCCGCCCGGCAACGGCCGCGCCGCACCGGGGTGCTGGTCCAAACCGGCAGCCTGAAGGACGAAGGCAGTCTGGGCGGTCAGCGAACCGGCCGCCGGCAGAGAGTAGAAGGAAACGGAGCCACCGAGGCCGTACCGGATCCGAGCGCTTGGTCCCGCACCCATTCCGTTGCGGTTCGCGACGTAGACGTCGCCATGGTCGAACAAGACGTGGGTGGGAGACCATCCCGCGGGAAGATGGCCGAGCACCCGCTTTGACTGGGTGTCGAGCACGCCCACGGCGTTGATTCCCGCCTCAGCCACCAGGAGCCATCCGGTGGACTCGTCATACGCCATTCCCATCGGTTCGATACCGCGTAGGGAGTCCAAGCCTGGAATGCGGATCGGAATCTCGGCTTCGATCCGATTGGTGGCAGCGTCGATGGCCGTCACCGAATCGCGCGCGGAGTCGGACACGAAGACGCGGGCGGCGGTGGCAAGGACGCCCGAGAGACGGCTCTGGGGCGGCACGCCGAGGAGAACCCGGGCCTCGACTTTTGCAATTTGCGGCTGGGCCACGTCCAGCACGCAGAGGGCGTTGGACGGGGGGGCCTGCGGCCCACTCGCGTCCGCCGGTGGAGTCCGGTTCTGTACGGCAACGTACAGTTTGCGGCGATCGGGAGAAAGGGCCAGGTCAGTGGGCGTCCCGCCCAACGACAGGGACGCGACGATTTGACGCGACCGCGTATCGACAGCGGACACGCGCGAGCGGGCCGAGTCCGCGACGTACAGGATGCCGCGCGCGCCATCGAACGCCAGGCGGCCGGCAAAGGCGCCGCGGTCGCCGTTTTGATTGAGATCCAGGGTTCGTCGTCGTTCTCCCGTGCTCAAATCAATGAGCAGGACGCGCCCGGTGTTTCCCTCCGAGACGAACGCGGCGTGTTCACCGGACAAGGCCAAGCCGCCGGAGACGGCACGCCAGCCGTCGCCTCGCCCGCTCTCACTCGGTTGGAGTTCGGTGAACAACTGGCGGGCCGCCCAGGTGCTCCCGCGTTCGAGAACCGTGAGCGAGGGGTGGAGTGGGTCCGAGTTGGCTGTGACCAGGACTTTACCGGAAGGAGTGAGGGCCAAGGCCGCAGGGCTGGAACCGGTGACCCGTTGCACACCGAGAGGCGCAATCACGCGGCCGCCGGGTAAAATTGACACGGCGAGGCCTTTTTGGATGGGCCGAACTCCCGCCGGGGGCGCGTAGGTTTGGGCGGCCGCCCATGCGCCGCACACGGTCACGATGGAGACACAGCGCCAACCGGCGGCCACCCACTCATCATATAACCACAGGATCTGCCGTATTCCGATGCGTTGCAGGATCTGGTAAACTCATCTGCGACGGGTAGAGTTTCCACGCGGGAAGCGCACGAAGAGGAGCAACCGCGAAAGAGGAGAAAGCGATTCGGTGCTGGGTCGGCGGGCAGCCGCGAGCCGAGGCGAATCGTCGGGGATGCTTTGGCAGTGAAACTGCCTATTATCCACTCCCGGACGGGATGGAATGTGATGGAGGAGATCAATGGCAACCAGTCCCACACCCTTGGCGCCGCGGACGGCGCTGGAAGATCCCTTAGCCCACCTGCCGTGCTCCAGCATCGTGGAGTACCGCCGGGGTCAGACAATCTATAACCAAGACCAGCCATCCACCGCGATTTATCTCGTGATCGGCGGGAAGGTGAAGGTGGCACGTCTGGCCGATGACGGCCGTCAGGTTGTGGTGGACATCTATCAGACGGACGAGTTCTTTGGGGAGTCGGCATTCCTGGGCCTGGCGCCGCGGTCCGAGCAAGCGATTGCTCTGGACAGCACCAAGGTGATGGCCTGGACCACGTCGGAAATCGAGGACGTCATCATTAAGCGGCCGCGCCTGGCGGTGGCTTTGGTACAGATCTTCGTCCAGCGCACTCTCGATTTCGCGGCGCGCATCGAGAGCTTTTCGGCTGACAACATTGAGCAGCGCCTGGCGCGCTCGCTGCTGCGTTTTTCGGAACGCCAGGGATCGCGGGTGGAAGACGGCTCGGTTCACATGGAGCCCTTCACGCATGAACTGCTTTCGCAGTACGTGGGGACCTCCCGCGAAATCGTGACCCACTACATGAATCAGTTTCGCAAGCACGGCTACCTGCAGTATTCCCGCAAGGGGATCGTTTTGTATCGCGCGGCTTTCCTGGAGTGGCTGCGGCAGAACCCGTAGGAACCGCCGGCGGCAATTGGCTTAGCCTGACTTGCGCATCAGCAGCACGGTGATGTTGTCGGGACCGCCGGCCTCTCTGGCCGCCTCAATCAACTGCTGGCAACTTTCTTCTAACGCTACGCCTTGGCGCCCGCCGCGGACGATGCGCTCCAGCTTCGCGCCTTCGACCACGCCGTGCAAACCGTCGCTGCAGATGAGCACCAGGCTGCCATCTTTGAGAGGCACGGAATAGTAATTCACGGCCAGAGGGGCGCTGGCGCCGATGGCCATGGTGAGGACGTGGCGCATGGGATGAGTGCGCAAGCTGTCTTCGTCCAAACCCAGGGGACGGCCGACTTCGTTGACCCAGGTCTGATCGTCGGTGATGGCGCGGAATCCGTCGTCATCCAGGAGGTAGGCGCGGCTGTCGCCCACGCTGGCGATATCCAGGCCATTGTCCAGTTCGAGCGCCGCCACCAGAGTGGTGCCCATGCCTTCGAGCTTGGGATCACTGTGGGCGGCCTCGAGGACGCGCCGGTTGGCCTCTTCCACGGCATGGAGCAGGACCTGGGAATTGAGGCTGGGCGCGGACTGCACCGTCTCCGCAACGGTGTCGACGGCCAGCCGGGAAGCCTGCTCGCCGGCGCGCGCGCCGCCCATGCCGTCCGCCACCACGTAGAGCCCCAGGTCGGGCTGGATCAGGCAGTAGTCCTCGTTATTCGACCGAACGCAGCCTTTGTCCGTCGCCGCGAACGCTTCCAGCATTCCCCAGGGTTCCTTTCCAGCGCATCACTGTTACGCTCAAGTTAACACGATGGACCCAGGGTAGAATAGTAACATTCCCCGCATGCTCTGGAAACGTCTCCGGCTGACGCTCGACATGATCAAGTTCGAGCATTCGGTGTTCGCCCTGCCGTTCGCCCTCACCGGAGCGCTGCTGGCGTTTCGGGACACGGGCTACCAGGGGGCAGCGGTCAAGATTCTGTGGATTGTGGTGGCGATGGTGGGCGCGCGTTCGGCCGCCATGGCGTTCAACCGCCTGGTGGATGCAAGCATCGACGCTCGGAATCCGCGCACGCGGACGCGGCACCTGCCGGCGGGCCTGCTCAGCCGCGGATTCGCCTGGGGCTTCGTGGCAGCCGCATGCGCGGTGTTCTTTTTCGCCGCCTGGCAACTCAACTCCCTGTGCCTTCGCCTGGCGCCAGCGGCGTTAGCGGTTGTCTTCTTCTACTCATTTACCAAACGCTTCACCTCGTTCTCGCACCTGGTGCTCGGGTTTTCGCTGGGGATCGCGCCGGCCGCGGCCTGGATCGCGGTGGCCGGCTCGCTCAATCCGCGGATTCTCTGGCTGACCGCGGCCGTCACTTTCTGGACGGCGGGGTTCGACATCATTTATGCCTGCCAGGACTACGAATTCGATACCGCCGAGGCCCTGCACAGCGTGCCGCGCGCGCTGGGAGTGGCCGGGGCGCTGTGGGTGGCACGGGGACTGCACGTGACGATGGTGATTTGCCTGCTGCTGCTGGTGTCTCAACTTTCGATGGGGGCGCTGGCGCTGGCGGGCGTGGCGGCGATTCTGGGGCTGCTGGTCTACGAACACCGCCTGGTGAAGGCGCACGACCTGTCGCGCGTCAACGCCGCCTTCTTCACCATGAACGGCTACGTGAGCGTGCTATTCTTTCTCTTTTGGGCCGCGGACATTTATTTTCTCCAACGCCCGGGCGTTTAACTATGCAAGTGGTCATTGAAGATCCGCGGCTGCTCCCCATCCGCCAGAAAGTGGAGGCGGGCGAACGCCTGTCGTTCGACGACGGCGTCGCCCTCTACCAGACCGCCGACATTCTGGCGCTGGGCTATCTCGCCAATCTCGTGCGGGAGCGCCTGCACGGCAACACCACCTATTTCAACGTCAACCGCCACATCAACCCCACCGACGTCTGCGTCGCCAGTTGCCGCTTGTGCGCTTTCGGAAAACGCGTGCGCGATCCCAAGGCCTACACCATGTCGCTGGACGAGGTGTGGCACCGAGCGGGCGAAGGCTGGAGCGAAGCCGTCACCGAGTTTCACATCGTGGGCGGACTGCACCCCGAGCTGACGCTCGATTGGTATTGCGAGATGCTGCGCGGGCTCAAGCAGCGCTTCCCGCAGGTGCACCTGAAAGCGTTCACGATGGTAGAGATCGCGTACCTGGCGCGGCGCGGCAAGATTTCGATTCGCGAGACGCTGGAACGCCTGCGCGACGCCGGCATGGACTCGATGCCGGGCGGCGGCGCCGAGATCTTCAATGAGCCGGTGCGGCGCATTATTTGCGATCACAAGATCGATGGCAACGAGTGGATTGAGACGGCGCGCATCGCACACCAGTTGGGTTTGCATTCCAACTGCACGATGCTCTACGGCCACATCGAAAACGAGCGGGACCGCGTGGATCACCTGATCCGCCTGCGCGCCTTGCAGGACGAAACGCACGGATTTGTGACGTACATTCCTCTGGCGTTCCACCCCGACAACACGCCGCTGCACCACATCCCGAAAACGACGGGCTTCGACGACATCAAGGCAATCGCGGTGGCACGCCTGATGCTCGACAACATCCCGCACATTAAAGCGTACTGGGTGATGATGACGCCGAAGGTGGCGCAGATCGCGCTGCGTTTCGGCGCGGATGACCTGGACGGCACGATTGTGGAAGAGCACATCTACCACGACGCCGGCGCCACGACGCAGCAAGGTTTGCGACGCACCGAGCTGCTGCAGCTCATCCGCAAAGCGGGGCGGGAGCCGGTGGAGCGGGATACGCTGTACCGGCCGGTGCAGCGGACGGAAGCGACGTTTACGGTGCTGGTGTAAGTTGCGAAATTGCACCGTCGGAGAGTTCAGGACCCCATGTCCGAGGGAGGGCCGAATGACTCGGTTTCACAGCAGAGACTCAGAACCCGGAGCCGGACTGTCGTCCTTCGGCACGCTCTGAATTCCGGCCGAAAACGACGCTTTGACGCACTTCTCGCTCAGCTAGCTGTGCTCTATGAGGACCTCCGCATTGAGATTCTAGCTGTCGCTGAAGAGAGTATCTCCAAGTTAGATGTGCTGGATCCGCAAGGCGAAGATCTCGATCACCCCGAGCGCGCTGGTGCTTACCGGCGTCACTACTTCTTGAGGCGTTCCATCGGAACGTTGTGCGAGATTGCTACTGCAATAGGGCATCTGGACAGTGATCCGGATTTCCAATTGATTCGGGCCACAGGGGGCTTTGAGGGCTTTGCGAAGCAAACCTGGGATGGGGCCGTGGAGTTCTTCAGAACGAACGAGAGCCTGATAAAGAAGATTCGGAATGATGTCGGCGGACACTTCGGGGAGACGGCTGCCCGACACGCGATCGAGAGCTTCGACTCCGATACGGTTGGGAGCATTGAAGTGGTCTTCGATCAGGACGGAGACCCCTCCGATCCGAGGCTGCACTTCGCAAAGTCGGTCGTCGCAGCGGCGATCTTTCGACACCTACCGGGCGATCAGGAGGAGCAATTCAAACAGCTGATGAGCGAGGTGATCATAAAGGGCTATCAACAGGCGAGAGATTGCGTTCAGGTTCTTACTGGCATCTACCTGTGGCCACGATTCGGCCGTTCATGATCCCGACAGGTAATCCGGTGAAAGTAATCCGGTGACCGGACGAAACGTATCCGTTGCGTTTGTGCTACATCCCGTCACCTAATGCTCAACGCGTTCCGCACGCCGCACCCGGATCTTCACCTCGACTCGAGACCCGAGCCGGTTCAAAATCGACATGAGGCGATCCACCGTAAACCGGCCGAGATCCGCATTGCGGATGCACGAGAAGTCGGCCGCCGCAATCCCCGTGCGGTCCTGCGCGGCGCGCACCGTCAGGTGGTCCCGATCGAGCGCCTTTCGAGCGCACACGGACAGCCGCTTGCCCTTCTCGCGCATCCATCAGAGAATGGGAAGCCGTATGCGGCTCCGAGTTTGTCTCCTGGTTGCGACGGCGGCCCTTTCCGCGCCGGCCCAGTGGATCCATTATCCGACGCCTGGCATCCCGCGCACGCGCGACGGCAAACCCAATCTGGCCGCAGCGGTCCCGAAAGCCGTGGATGGCAAGCCCGATCTGACCGGGCTGTGGCAGCGAGTGCCCAACCCCCATCGGCGGACCACGGGCCTCGAGCAGGGCCCCAACCTGGAAGACTACATGCGGCCGGGGGAAACGATTCCGCCGATGCTCCCCGCGGCCCAGGCGCTGCACCGGCAACGCATGGCGAATTCCATGGCGGACCGGCCGTCGGGGCGGTGCCTGCCCCACAGTATTCCCGACCAGATGCTGATCGGGGAGCCCATGAAACTTGTGCAGAACCCCGGACTCACGCTCATCCTGTATGAAGAATTCGCGCGTTTCCGCCAGATCTTTACCGACGGCCGTCCGCATCCTCCGGTCACCGAGCCGGCCTGGCTCGGCTACTCCACGGGCAAGTGGGAGGGCGACTGGTTCGTGGTGGACACGCGCGGCTTCAACGACAAGAGCTGGCTCGATGACAGCGGCCGTCCGCATACCGAGGCGCTTCATACTATCGAACGCTTCCGCCGGCGCGACTTCGGCCACCTGGACGTGGAGATTACGATTGACGATCCGGGGGCGTACACGAAGGCCTGGTCGTTTCCGCTGCAATTTCAATTTCTCGCGGACACGGAAATGATCGAAGACGTGTGCGACAACGAGCGGGACGCCGCTCATGCCGTGGCCAAATAGGGCTTACGCCTTCCAGATCAACCAGTCCTCAGGGGCCGTGGGAATCCAGGCGGCCTCTCCCAGAACAGGTAGCTCATCGTGCTTGTGTTCGTGAATGTACGTCCGGGCGATCGCGACGGCATGCTCTTTGGCTTTGGCTTCCGTGAACTGATGGGTGCCTTGAATCATCATCGACGGTGAATGAAGAACAACCTTCCATTCGTTGAACTCAGAAATCACCACCAGGGTCAGATAGTGATACTGGGTCTTGAAGCCGGACATCGTTCGAAACATGCTCACCCCCGCTACGCTTTGCGCAGGCTCCAAGGGTACTGCAGTGACGCCGTGGGCGCAAGGAAGGGGCGCCTCTGCCGGATCTGCGTTGCTACTTCCCCACCAGGTGCTCGACGTCCTTGTTGTTCTCGCTGCAGATGTACTCGATCAGTTCGCCTTCGGGAAGCAGGGTCAGCGGGAGGGTTACGGTCCACGGCCGCGTGTACGCCTTGGCGTCATCGATGGTGATCTCGATGTCCAGGTGTCCATAGTCGCGGCGGCGGAAGCGCTCGGTCACGCGCTCGGCATCGGTGGCGGGATGGCCGTCATTGTCGAGCCAACCTTGATCGTTGAACCCCGTGGTTTCCACGACCAGAGAGTCGCCGTCCCAATGGCCCACCGAGTAGCCCATCCAAGTGGGATTGGGATCCTTGGGAAGCGCGCGGCCGTCTAGAAAAATCTGACGAAACGAGAGGACCGCCTCATACAGGATCAACATCATGCCGGGCGCGGGGACGATCTTGAACGGGTAGGGAACCGCATCGGCTCGCGGCACACCTCCCGGAATGCAATGGCCGGTTGGGTCGTCTTTGCTTTCGTTGGCCCGGCGCTGCCGATACAAAGCGGCGGCCCAGGGCTGGAGGGGAATGTCTTCGGGCTTAAGGTCCTGGCCGATGTTGGAGATGTACCCCGCCTTCGGCTGCCAGACACCCGAAAGGTCCGGCTTACCGTCCTGAGTTCGCGGCGCGGGCGCGGCGAGATTCGGTTTCCCGTCCGCGGTGCGGGGAATGCCCGGAGTCGGAAAACGCAGCCACTGCGCCTCCAACGGTACAGCCATCACCAACACCACAAGCGCAATTCCGGTGCGCGGCACTGAGAACCTCCCGGCTGTCGGCCAGTATACACCAGCGGTCCCGCCCGGACCGGGAGTTGCCGCCGGCTGTGTCCCTCACGCAGGGCCATTCCCGGAAATGAGAAAGCATTCGGGGGCAGCTGGATCGAAAGCCCGCCCTCCGAGAAGTGCTCTGTGCGGCACCGTCGCCGACCAACCGGAAGTAGTGATATCGTACCTGCACGACTTGAAAAAAGGAGATGGCATGCAATCCAAACCTGTACTTACCCGCCGGAACGCTCTGCGCGCCACCGGAACCGGGCTTGCGTTGCTCGGTTCGACCCGTGGGGCTGCTGCGGCAGACTGGACTCCCGCGGAGCGCGCCAATGTGCGGGTGGTGAATGATTTCTGTGCCGCCTGGCCGAGCCATGATTTGCAAAAGGTCATGTCGTTCTTCGCCGATGACGGCGCATACCGGATGTCGGAGCGGCAGGAACCGACCAAAGGGCGCCAGGCTGTCACTGAGAAGATCAACAGTTTTCTCGGCAATGTGGTGAGATTCGAGGTTCTGGAAACGTTTGCGCGCGGGCCGATGGTCTTCAACGAACGGATCGATCATTTCCAGAATCTGAACATCAAGTCGTGGCACGGCGTCGGCGTCTTTTTCCTGCGAGACGGAAAAATCGTGGAGTGGTACGACTATTCGATCGCCACCGAGCGCGCGTAGTCCCGGGACGCTTCAATCACTGAGGTGCTGACGGGAATTGCCGATTCTCATCGCACTATGAAAGTCGGTTGGGCCTCAGTTACATCAATCGATCTGATACAGACTATCAGATCCGAGCAGTTGACAGCGTCCGCACTCGCACATATATTGGCCACACGTTTTAAAGTTTTGTTCGTCCCTAGCCGACGAACGGGGATAAGCGAGGGTGAAGTCATGTTTCGAGCGCCGCGTCTTCTGAGGAGTTTGCGCCTTCTTGCTCCCGCTCTTTTGAGCGCATTTGCACCGATCTTGGTTGCGCAGTCAGCCGGCACTGGTGCTCTTACCGGAACGGTCACGGATCCTTCCCGGGCCGCCATCCCGAGCGTCAGTATCACGCTCACCAACGTGGACACCAACCAAGCCAGAACCGCCGTTACCGCCGCGGATGGAAATTACAAATTCTCGCTGCTTCCGCCCGGCACCTACAGCGTGCGATTCAGAGCCGCGGGCTTCAAAACCGCCGACGTGCCGTCCATCAAAATCAATGTCACCGAGACTCCAGTCTTGGACCAGGCCCTGGAGGTCGGTTCGCAGACGGAGCAAGTGACGGTCGAGGCCAACACCGAGGCATTGCAGACGTCGAATTCGACGCTAGGAACCGTGGTCGGTTCAAGCACGGTGACCGCCCTTCCGCTGTCCACACGAAACTACACGCAAATCCTGGGCCTTTCGGCCGGCACGTCGGGAGGCGTGGGGAACGCTACGGCCTTCGGTAAAGGCACACTGGACCTGAGCGTGAACGGCAACGATCCGGGGAAGAACAATTTCCAGATCGACGGCGTCGCCGTGGGGGGTATGAACAACAGGGCCACGTCGCAAGACCTGTACGGCATTCTCACCGGGCTGGCGACTCCCAACCCCGACGCGATCCAGGAATTCAAAGTCCAGACGTCCACCTATGACGCCAGCTACGGCCGGAACCCGGGCGCTAACGTCAACGTGGTTACCAAATCCGGTAGCAATGGGTTCCACGGGTCGGCGTTCGAGTTCTTCCGCAACGCGCAACTGAATGCCAATGATTTCTTCTACAATCGCGATAATCCGGCCAGCAAGACCACGAAACAGGTCCTGAACCAGAACCAGTTTGGTGGAACCATCGGCGGTCCGGTCAAGAAGGATAAGCTGTTCTTTTTCGGCAGCTATCAAGGGACGCGGCAGCGCAACGGCATCGCCGCCGAGGGGCTGACCAGCGCCTACCTCCCGCCCATTCCCGCCGGCGACCGCAGCGCGCCGGGGTTTGCGGCGGCGCTGGCCGGGGCCAACTGCGGCTACTCCACGCTGCTGCCTTCCTTCCTGAGCCCGCAGCTTGCCTGCGATGGCTCCAACGTGAGCCCGGTTGCGTTGAAAATTCTCCAGGCCAAGAATGCGGATGGAAGCTACTACTTCCCCGGTTCGGGAACGAACGGCTATGGCGAGCGCGCGTGGAGCATCCCCGCGACGAACCGCGAGGACCAGGTGGTGGTCAACGGCGACTACCTGATCGACAGTAAGAACACCCTCGCAAGCCGTTACTTTTACAGCCGCAACCCGCAATACTCGCCATTGGCCGGTCAGTTGCCCGGCACGCCCAAGTCTCTTTACTACTCGAACACTTACTCGGTGCTGAAGCTCACTACACTTGTCACGAATAATCTGGTGAACGAAGCCCGGGCCTCGTATTCCTATACCGAAGCCATCAATCTCGACCAGATGCCCCAGGGCGCCCAGACCTCGGCACAGATTGGCCAGACGCCGATCAGCGCCTCTTCAGCACATCCGCCGCAATTGATCTTCATCATTGGCGGCTACACGGCTTTCGGGAACCTGGATCCTCTGAACAGTCCGACCCATCTGTACCAATACGCCGATCAGGTTTCCTGGTCGCATGGCAAGCACACGATCCGGGCCGGTTTCGAGTTTGAGAAATGGGCATACAACCTGGTGTGGCCCGGGATCCAGAACGGTATCCTGCTGATCGGATCGTTCAATGACCTGTTGGTAGGGCAGCAGGGCAACATCCTGGGCGCGATTCTGAGCACGCGCTCCGGTCCCAACGGTCCCATTCACGGGTACCGCATGACGGACATGAGTTCCTTTGTGCAGGACGACTGGAAGGTGAATTCCCGTTTGACCCTGAACCTGGGCGTTCGTTGGGAGTACGACGGAACGTTATCCGACAAATACGCGAATCTGACCAACGTATGGCTGAGCCGGTTGCAGCCCGCTTCGGCACTGCCGACTGGTCCGACCACCGGGGGGCCGGGTTTTATGGGTTACGTGGAGCCAGCTAATTTTCCCCAGCACTACGGCCAGCCACCCGACGGAGTTTTGATCAACAGCAATAACACCGGGCTACGCGAGCACCCGCCGCTGAGCAACTTCGCGCCGCGCATCGGCATGGCTTGGCAGCCGGGCAACAGCGGAAAACTGGTGATTCGCGCCGGAGCGGGCGTGTTCTACGACCGCGTCAGCACCATTTCGATGTCTAGCGCCTACGGAAACAACCCTCCCTATGCCGCCAACGTGACCTACGGGTTCCCCAATTCGCAGACACTGGCGGATCCTTTCCCGCACACCTCGCTGGCCTTGCAGTCCCGCTGGGCTAACCCGGCCACGGGGCAGGCTTCGTCGCTCAATGTTCCATTCGTCAATGAGGTGCAGCACACACCGCTGGTGCGACAGTACAATCTCAACGTCCAATACCAGTTCCTCCCCAGTTGGACCCTGGAAGCCGGCTATGTCGGTTCCAGCGGAATCAACCTGGAGGACTTCTCTCACAACTACAATACGGCCCAGCTTGCCAGCGCCGCTCATCCGATCAACGGCGTGACCACCAACACGCTCGGCAACATCGGTTTCCGCGTTCCCTACCTGGGCTTTGCGCCGACCGGCCTCCTCGGGACGGGGTACGACCTGATTTCCAACTACAACAGCTTGCAGGTCACGGTGCGCAAGCAGTTCTCGCACGGCCTAACCATGCAGGCTGCTTACACCTGGAGCAAGTCCCTCACGAATTCCACGGAAAACTCGGCGAACTACAACAACGCCAGCGACCTGCAACAGCAATATGGCCCCTCGTACTTCAACCGGCCGCAACGGTTCATCGTGAACTACACGTACGATCTGCCTTTCGGCAAGCATCCGGGAGGGCTGGGGAAGCTCACCAGCGGTTGGAGCATCTCCGGCGTAACTACGATTCAAAACGGGCAGCCGCTGACCATCGAGGACTCCAACGCGGGCACGATCTACGGCACATCGACGGGATACACCGACTCAGGCATCGCCCGCGCCCAAATGTGCCCGGGGATGACATACGCGAACATCGCCACGCCCGGAGACATCAAACAGCGGCTGGGCGGCTCCAGCGGCGGACTAGGCTACCTCAACTCGGCCGCATTCTGCCCCGCGCCCGCCATCGGAGACGGTACGGGATTTGGGAATTCCGGGATGGGAATCATCCTCGGCCCGGGCCAGTTTAACTGGGACTTCTCCGTTCTCAAGAACACGAAACTGGGGGAAACCCGTTCGCTGCAATTCCGGGCAGAGTTCTTTAATATCTTTAATCACGCCCAATTTGATAACCCGAACCCGAACAACCGCGCCTTTTTGATACAAACCAGCGGTTCTGCATTTCAGAATTTCAAACAGTGGCTGGCAACCTGCTCACCGATTTCATTCGGCAGTACGTTTTCAATGGGGTTCCCTGCGGGATATGGAATTTATAACGGTGGCCTGTATTCTGTCGACCAGTTATCACCATGGACCTTATTCGGGGTAGATACATCCACCGGAGCATTGACAAACATCGGAAACTGCACGGGTATTACATTAACTAACCTTACAGGTCTTGCATATGACCCCGTATCATCAATAGTTTATGGCATACAATCAAACCTGTCACAATCACAGATAGGTACTCTTAACATAAACTCAA
>JAIQFS010000030.1 GCA_020073145.1 Terriglobia bacterium | reverse complement strand
AGCGGCTTCGCGAAGCAACGCGTCGCGGGTACCCCTTGGGCAGCGCAACTTTTGTAGAGCGGGTCGGGCGGGCGTTGGGTCGGGACCTGCACCCGCGGCCGCCCGGACGTCCGCCCAAGGATGCGGCAGCCCTGCTGGCAAGAATGGGGTAATTTGGTGCTGTCCCTGGTTTTCCCTGGTTTTCCCCGCACCTTCTCCGCCAAGTCACGTGAACACAATCCCCGCCGGCCGAATCCGGTGAATCCCCGTTACCCCGCCGGTACCTCTGGCACTGGCCCGCCGCGGCCGCCTGGGCCAGCATGGAATCTGAGGCGCGCTCAACACCGCCATCGAACCCATGGACTGCCCCCACTGCATCACCGCCACGGATTACTGGGTCTACGTTGCCGCGAAGATCGCCGAGTGGCTGCTGATCGCGGCCTCCGCCACAGCCATAGGGATCCGAGTGGTGGAGTGGTGGCAGCGAACCCGCGGGACCGAATAAGCGTCCGCGGTCGCAATCCTCAGGCAACTCCCAGAATCCAGCCTTCAATCTTCGCAGTCCGGCGCTCGTCCTGCTTCAAATCCGGATTCCAGAAGCCTCGGAGGGAGCCGTCTCCATCGGCCCGTTGCATCCACGCGGCGATCGAATACGCATCGTGTTGATCAGGATCTCGTCCTCCGCGCGGAAAGCTCGTGCTCCACAGTGACGGATACACCTCCGCCACAACCGACCGCCCGGCCGGAATGTCCCAGCCGTCGAACGGCCAGAAATGGACCCGTCCTGCGGTCTGCCGTCGCAGTCTGAGGAGCCATGGCAGGCCTGCATGGGTTGACTTCGCCACCGATCCCGGGACGTCGAAATGAAAGACCGATTTCGCCCCTCGTGCCCGCACCTCCGTCAGACGGCGCCAACTTGGCTCCCCCTTACGCGCTGCCCCGGTGCCGCATTCGCCTTCGCGTACGAAATCGACATACGTATGGGCATCATCCGTGGGCCAATGGCCGTGAAAATCCTCCAGGAACGCCGTCCACTCAAGCGGGATCTGATGCTCCTCAAAATACTGAAGTGGAAATGAGAAGCCGTGGTCGATGCCAACCAGGGTTGCCTGGGTTTCGAGAAGTCTCGCCGCCGACCATTCGGCCACCCCGCCGCGCGTCCAGTATCGCCGGGGGCTCGGAGGAGGCTCGACTTCGAAAGGCGGAGTCTCCCGGTCCGCCATATAGATTCGCAAACCCCGGAGGCTCGAGGTTGGTGTTTCCGCTCCCGAATAGTCAATTCCGACGTAGCGGTCAAACTGGAGGGAACTCGTCACGTTCAGACCATCGTCACTAGAATAGTAGCCTATCGTCGGTCACCCGCCCTACGGTTGGCCAGGAACACTCCCCTTCGATCACGGTTCGTTGCCGCACACGCGAACGCTCCACTCGCCTGGTGGCGCCGGTTGGCCGGCGCCAGTCACCTAAGGTTCCTCCAACCGCTCCAATAGCTTCCGCGTCGAGCCGTTCCGCTCCGGGTTAAACTGTTGACGGGACAAAGGATTTTGCTGTCCGAAATTGGGATTGGGTTCGTTTCGCCATTCCCTCCCGTGTTTCAAAACGTGTAGAATCGAGAGTTCGAGAGGCGACACTATGGGAATCAGGCGACCGGCCGCGGTAGCGGTGATGGCAATTGGGTTCGTTTGGGGATTGGCCCTGCACGCGCAGAGCCGGGAAACCTACAAGGCTCGGATTTCGGCCGTGCCGGCCGATGCCCGCACGCGCCCCAGTCTCGCCGGCCTGGGAACGGCCACCGCCACTCTGACTGGCGCGAAGCTCTCCGTTACCGGGTCCTTCGACGGGCTGCTCTCGCCCGCCACCATGGCTCAATTGCACAACGCCGTGGCGGCCGGCGTCCGCGGGCCGGTCCTGGCCGATCTGACCGTTTCCAAAGCGACGGGCGGCACCCTCTCGGGATCGGTCGACCTGACTCCCGAACAAGTCGAGCACCTCCATAAGGGCGGGCTCTATATCGAGATTCATAGCGAGAAAGCTCCCGATGGCGTCATCTGGGGCTGGCTCATGAAGTAGGAGGCGGCAACACCCATGCTCGGTTCAAAGAAGATTCTCATCGCGTTGGCGGCCCTCGCGGCTTCGAGCGTAGTCCTGCTCACCGGCCAACAGCCTGCGGCTGGCCCCTATACCGCGGCCCAGGCCGCCACAGGTCGTACCCTGTATGAGGCCAATTGTGCCGGCTGCCACGCCGCCGATCTCAGCGGCTTGGCCAGCGCGTCTCCGTTGGCGGGCGGCCTCTTCATAGGGAGTTGGGGCGACAAGACCGCCGGTGACCTGGTGGCGTTCATGCAGGGCGCCATGCCTCCCACCAACCCCGGCGCGCTCGGGGAAGCCGCTTACGTCAACATCACCGCGTTCATCCTCGACTACAACGGCGCGCGCCCGGGCAATGACGCCCTTCCCGCCGCCAGCAAAGTTACGATCGGCTCCGTTGCCAACGGCCAGCCGCGGCAGGTCGCGCAAGCCGGCGGTCGCGGCGGTCCCGGCGGACGTGCCGGCCGGGGAGGTCGCGGCGGCCCGGCAGGCACCGAAGGCCCGCTCGGCGGTCGCGCCGAGGCGCCCACTCCACCTACACCTCGCGGCTTGACCGTCGCCGGCACCGTCAAGAATTACACCAACATCACCGACGCCATGATGCGCAATCCCGATCCCAGCGATTGGATCATGATCCGCCATGACTATCACGCCAACAACTACAGCACCCTGAACCAGATCAACACCCAAAACGTGAAGGATCTGCAGCTCCAGTGGGTCTGGGCCATGAACGAAGGCACCAACCAGGCGGCTCCGCTGGTGCATGACGGCGTCATGTTCATCAATAACCCCGGCAACATCGTGCAGGCTCTCGACGCCCGCACCGGCGATCTCATTTGGGAAAACCGCATCGGCGACGTTGCCCAGGGCAGTTCGCAGCGCGGCCTGGCAATTTACGAGGACAAGGTCATTGTCACCACCGGCCAGGCGCACATGTTTGCGCTCGACGCCCGCACCGGCAAGAATCTCTGGGACACCATGATCGGCGACCGCGCCAATGGCAATTACAGCACCAGCAGCGGGCCCATCGCCATCAAGGGCAAGCTCGTCCAAGGGCTCGGCGGCGGGCCCTGCTCGCAATACCGCGACGAAAAATGTTTCATCAGCGCCTACGACGCAGAGACCGGCAAGCTGGTTTGGAAGTTCCACACCATCGCCAAAGAGGGCGAGCCCGGCGGCGATTCCTGGGGCAAACTGCCCAGCCTGTTTCGCGCCGGCGGCGAAACCTGGATCACCGGCAGCTACGATCCCGACCTCAACCTGACCTACTGGGGCGTTGCCCAGTCCAAGCCCTGGATGCGCATCAGCCGCCAGTCGGGCAACGGCGAAACGCTGTACGCCAACTCCACGGTGGCCCTGGATGCCGACACCGGCAAGCTCGCCTGGTATTACGATCATGCCCCCGGCGAATCGCTCGATCTCGACGAGGTCTTTGAGCGCGTGCTGGTGGACGATAACGGCCAGAAGCTGGTCTTCAGCGCCGGCAAAGCGGGAGTTCTGTGGAAACTCGACCGCCGCAACGGCAAGTATCTCGGTCACAAGGAAACGGTCTTCCAGAACATCTACGATTCCTACGATCCGCAGACCGGCATGCCGCACTACCGCAACGACATCGTCGAGCAGCAGGTAGGCGAGTGGATCCAGAGCTGCCCCACCTCCGAAGGCGGCCACAACTGGCACGCCATGAGCTATAACCCCGGGGCGAACGAGCTGATCATCCCAGTGGCCCAGAGCTGCCAGGAAATGAACGCGCAGAAAGTCGATCTCAAAGAAGGCGGCGGCAGCGCGGGTGGCGCCACCCGGCGCTTCTACGAAATGCCCGGAACCAGCGGCAACGTCGGCAAGTTCGCCGCCTACGATGTCCGTACCCTGAAAGAGAACTGGAAGATCGAGCAGCGCTCGCCCTTCATGACGGCCGTGCTATCGACCGCCGGCGGCATTGCTTTTGTCGGCGACATGAACCGCATCTTCCGCGCCGTCGACGTCAAGACCGGCAAGGAGCTCTGGCAGACACGCCTCGGCACTTCGGTCCAAGGCTATCCGCTGACCTTCAGCGTGGGCGGTAAGCAGTTCATCGCCGTCACCGCCGGCCTCGGTGGCGGCAGCCCGCGCATGGTCCCCAGCGTGCTCGCCCCCGACGTCCACTACCCGAACTACGGGAACGCCCTGTACGTGTTCGCGCTGCCGGATAAGAAGTAGCGGGAGAGCGCCGGCGGCTCATCTCTACCAGCGGCTGGCCCATTCGGGCGCGGGCTGCGGGTCGGGCGTCCGGTCCGTAAGGTCCTCGGACCAGACTCGCGTCCGCTTCGAACCGTGACGCTCGTGAACTTCCAGCCTGCCCTCCGAGGTAGCCACCAGAAGCCGGCCCTGGTGATCCCAGTCGGCCCAGACCACCTCGGGCATGGGCGTGACATCGGTAGGTCTCTCTTGCAGAAAGTATTCCAACTGGACGCCCTCCATCCCGGGTCGCCGGAAATCCACCCCGCGATGAATTAACCCCAACCGCACTCCCGAGCCGCCGGGCTGCTCGTGCCACAGCGTCAGGTTCGGCTCGCCTGGCACGTGCGCCGCCACGCCGTCCTCCGCGCCGGCTAACTTCCAGCCGCGCTTCAGCTCGTTCCAGACATCGCGCTTCGGCCAGTCGGTGCTGATCGCGGCACACGACCAGGAGCGCGGATACTCGCCATGAAACGGCTTCTCTCCGAGGCAGGATTGAATCTGCAGATCGCCGCTCTCCGAGAATTCGCAGCCCCACGTCCAGGTCCCCAGGGTCTCCCAAGCCGCCAGCGCTTCCAGCCACGGAGCACGCGAGACCGCGAAATACGCATCCGGCCATTCCGAACGCGTGACCTTCAAAGCAAAGTAGCCGAAGAAACGGCCGTCCGGAGAAATGCCGCACCGGCGCGGATAGAGCGTCCCGTGAAACCACGCGCCGGGCGTGAGCGTGAGTGCGTTCAGATCCCACTGCAGCAGATGCCACCAGTCGCTCGGCCCGCGCCGCAGCACAAGGGCCACGGGAGCCTTGGCCGCCACCAGACCATACAGACGGCAAGCCGTCTTGGGATGCGCTTCACCCGCCATCGGAGATCCTGGACGCCACGCCGGTTCCGCCTCTACACCCGCCTCGGCGGCGCAACCTTCTTGTCCAGCCAGTCGCGGATCACGCCGAATACTTCGTGGTTGTTCTTTTCCAACAGCATCAGGTTGCCGTTGCCGGTGATGCCATAGTCGCGCAGCCGCAGCAGTTCCACCGAACAGCCCACCTGTTTCAGAAACGCGACCTGGGCCACCGGCGATCCGCCGGCGCCGAATTCGCTGGTCAGCCATCCGATCGGAATCCCCTGCAGGTTTTTCCACTTGTGCGCCGGTTCCGCCTGCAATTTATAGGTCGGCACGACCGGGCGCGGTGAATCCGGGGGTTCCGTGTGGTCCACCAGCTTGAACTGCGAGAGGTCCGTAACCGGTGGGTCGTACGTCATGGGGCTCGCCGTCAATCCCCAGCGAAGCTGCGCCGCGAAGGGGTTGCCATTGATCTCCATGCACATGATACCCTTCACCAGATCGGGACGCCGGTCCGCCACGCCCCAGCCGAAGAAGCCGCCGAACGCATGGTCGACCAGGATGCACGGCCCGATGCGTTCCACCAGCTCGACGCCGCCGTGCCAAGCCAGGTCGCTATGGAAGGCTTCATCGGTGACGTTGCCCTGTTCACAGGCCATGAATTGATCCATGATCGGATCGTTCATGCCTCCGGGGCCGGGCCACTGCGCCGTGTTGAAGACTCCGGTGCTGGTGAGCAGGCCTTCGATGGCCGGAACACTGGGGAGATGGCTCGGCCCCAGCGCGTCGGGATGATACGGCGACCGTCCGTAACTCGGGCGGTCCAGCCAGTAGACGCTGTAGCCGGCCTGCACGAAGTAGTGCACCCAGCCCGGCCGCCCTCCGATGCCCATCATGTGAGTGCCCTGGCCGCCGCCGCCGTGCACCATCACCACGGGATACTCGTAGCGCTTCTCCGCCGGAATCATATACTGCACGAACATCTGACCCAGCGCGATGGTGCCGTATGGCATCGTCTTGCGCTGCACTCCCACCCAGAAGCCGCCCTGATCTGCCAGCTTGAGCGCGGTCGATTCCTTGTTCGGATGCGGGTCGGGCGCGTCGCCGGCTGAGGCTCCTTGGGCAACACTCGCCTCCATCCACGCCAGAATCGGCGCCAACGCTTCGCGGTTGTTCTTCTCCATCATCACCAGCGGGCCGTTCCCGCGCACGCCGTGCTCCGCCAGCCGGATGTGTTCCACGGTGCAGCCGACCTCGCGCAGTGACATGGCGATGCCGGGATCGCTGGCGTTCGCTGGCGAGCTCTCGGCGGTGACGATCGCGAGGGGAATAGCGGCCAGCTTCGCCAGCCCTTGCGGCGTCTGCCCCCGCAGCGATTGCGCTGGCTGCTCCACCGCCACGATGCCTTTCACCAACGCGGGCCGGTCCTGCGCCGTGATCCACGCGAAGACCGCGCCGTCTCCGTGTGTAATCAGGACCGCCGGCCCGATTTCATCCAGCAGCATGGCGCCGCGTGACCGCCACACGCTTTGCGTCAACCCAAAGACGGGCATGGACTGCCCCAGCGAAGCCGTCAACTGCACGACCGACGGATCGTTTGCGGTCGCACTGCCCGGCCATTGCGTTCCCGCCAGGCTGGCGGCTGTTCGCTCAAACGTCTGCGCCTCCCGGTCGAAATTGCCATGCACATACGGGTGATACGGATTGCGCCCCTGTCCCTGGCGATCGAGCACGTACACTTTGTAGCCTTGTTCGAGCAACTGGGTAGCCCAGCCTCGGCGTCCGTCGGGCGTGCTCAGCCAGTCCGTGCCTTGCCCATAGCCTCCGTGGATCAGCACCACCGCATACGGATGTCGCACTTGCGCCGGAATCCAGCGCTCCACGTACATCTGCATGCCGTTGCACACCGTGCCTCGCGCCAGGGTAGCGTGCTCGACACCGACCCAGTGATAGCTCCAGTCCGCGATGTCCAGCACCGGGCCGGGATTCGGGGCTGCCGCGGCGCGCCCGGCCGTCTGGGCGGCGATCTGCGGCGCCGCCAGCGCCCCCGCCGCCAAGGTCCCCAGATCGCGGCGCGTGATTCCAGTCTTCGAATCAGAAGATGCCATCGCCTGTCTCAATCGTGGATCTTGCCCGCACTCGCATGGGAATATCTTATCGCTTGCGGCGGCAGGCCGCCGCCCGGCTTGCGATACTGTAGAGGAATCCGCAACCATGTTGAAATCGACCATCTTTCGTGAATACGACATCCGCGGCGTGGCCGACGCCGAATTGCTCGACGGCGACATCGAGACCCTGGGCCAAGCATTCGGGACCTACATGCAGCAGCACGCCGGGAAGAAGGTGGCGTTGGGCCGCGATATCCGCGTGAGTTCACCGCGCCTGGCCCAGGCTCTCCAGCGCGGCCTCGTGGCCAGTGGTTGCGACGTTATTGACATCGGCGTGGTTCCAACACCAGTCCTCTACTACTCCGTGTTCCACCTGAAGACCGACGGCGGGGTCATGATCACCGGCAGCCACAATCCGCCCGAGTTCAACGGATTTAAGACCGTCTGCGGAGCGTCCACCATCCACGGCGAAGCCATCCAGGAATTGCGCCGCATGATCGAAACCGGAGACCTGGCGCGCGGCGCCGGCTCCTCCTCCACCGCCGATGTGGTCACGCCCTACGTCGCCGAAGTCTCCTCGCAGTTCCGCTTCCCGCGCCGCATCAAAGTGGTCATCGACGCCGGCAACGGCTGCGGCGGCCCGGTGATGCACCGGATTCTCGAAAACTTGAACGTCGATGCGGCCGAGATGTTCTTTGAAATGGACGGGACGTTTCCCAATCACCACCCCGATCCCACGGTCCCGGAAAATCTCGAGGCGCTCATCGCCAAAGTGCGGGCGACTCACGCCGATTTCGGCATCGCCTTCGACGGCGACACCGACCGCATTGGCGCCGTCGATGACCAGGGGACCGTGGTCTACGGCGATCAGCTCATGATCGTCTACGCCCGTGAGATCCTGACGCGCAAGCCGGGAGCCACGTTCATCGGCGAAGTGAAGTGCTCGCAGTTGATGTACGACGACCTGGCCGCGCGCGGCGGCAACCCGGTCATGTGGAAGACCGGCCACTCCCTCATCAAGGCCAAGATGAAGGAGACCGGCGCAGAGCTTGCCGGCGAGATGAGCGGCCACATGTTCTTCGCCGACCGATACTACGGTTTTGACGACGCGCTTTATGCCGCCTGCCGCCTGATGGAGATCGTGGCAAACTCCGGCCGCCCGCTCTCGGCGCAGCTGGCCGACCTCCCCAAGACCGTCACCACTCCGGAAATCCGCTTCGACTGTCCCGATGAATTGAAATTCCAGGTGGTGCGCCGCGCCACCGAGGAATTACGCGCGCGGCACAAGACCGTCGACGTGGATGGTGTCCGCGTGCTCTTCCCTCAAGGGTGGGGCCTGGTGCGCGCTTCCAATACTCAACCCGTGCTGGTGATGCGCTTTGAAGCGGCAACGCCGGAACTGCTCCGCGAGTATCGTTCAGAAGTAGAAGACGTGGTTGCGCGGGCCGTCGCCGGAGCCGAAGCGCACCGCTAACCCGCGATTCAGTTGCGCACGCCGATGCTCTCGGTCCGTCCGGCCAGAGGCCGGATCGCGCCGGTGCCGCAGACCGCCACTCCGGTCTTAGCCAGCGCGGTCAGAAAATTGAAAAGCAGGGAATAGAGTACCTGTTCGGTCAGCGGCTGTTTTCCGGGAAGACGAAACTCCGCCGGCAGCTCCTTGGAAATGGAGAGCCGGACCGAGCTGGAATGCGCGCGCCCGCTGCGGTCCTTCTTATTCGCCATGGACATGGGCGTCTGCATGACCGCCCCCGTGCGCCCGTCCACATAAAACTGGCAGCGCGAGAACCAGCCCAGGTTGGCGGGATCGGCGGCATCGAACAACAGCAGCGGAGCTTGCCGCCCTGGCGTGCTGAGGTCCAGTTGCATGGTGCGCGGGCCGTCCTTCATGCGCGTCTCAAAACCCGCCTGCCGCGCGATGTTGGTCACCATCTCGGGCTCCAGCTCGAGATAGATCAACTTGTATGGGCCTGCCTGAAGCACCTGCATCTTGATTGCTCATTGTAGCGCAGGGCTTCGAGACCTTTACTCGGGCGGGCGCCGTACCAAGGGCGGCGCGCCACTCGATCACAGCAGCCGGAAGTTCACTTCAATAGTCGCGGACACAGTCACCGGCTGGCCGTCCTTGTACCCGGGCCGGAACTTCCATTTCTGGACCGCCTCAATGGCTTTCTCGTCCAGGCCCAAACCGAGACTGCGAACCACCCGTGGGTTGCGGGCGCGGCCGTTCGGATCGACTTCCACGTAGAGAATCACAGTGCCTTGATACTTGGCCTTGCGCGCCTCTTCGGGTTATTCCGGCTCCACCTTATAGATGAGGGCCGGAGCCGACACACGACCGCCCACCTGGAAGACACCGCCTCCCACACCGCCTCCGGCGCCGGGACCGAAGCCGCCGCCTTTCCCAGGCCCCACACCGCCGCCTGCGCCGGTTCCGATGCCGGCCCCCGCACCGGGGCCATTCGACGCCACCCCGAGTCTTGCCAGAGGATCGCCATACTGGGCCATATTGACGTCCGGAAGCGGCACGTCGGGCGTCGCGATGAGGGCCGGCTCCATGGCGAGCTTGGGGTCGGCATTGCGGACCACCGCCGCCGGCGGCGTGAACTGCTTGAGGCTGGGCTTGGGTAAGCGTCCTTTGGACGCCGCTAACGCGGACCGATCGCCGCCCCCTCCGCCGCCCGCTGATGTCCGCTTCTTCGAAACAGCTTGGGGCTGATCGGGAGAGACCTCCGGCGCAAACAGCGGCACGAATTGCGCCGCCTTCTGCTGGATTCGCTGGGTGGACAACACCGTGAACAGCAGCACCCGGACCAGCGAACGGTACCAGGGAGTATCGAGCGAAAGCGGGGGCAGCAAATGGGCCAGATGATCGGTAGTTTCGCTCCGCCATCGCGAAGACTCCTGCGGAACGGCCGCGAGGTCCGCGCTCCAATTCAGCCCGGCACCTTCCGCTTGCTGGCTCCAGTGATGGACGGCACTCCGAAAGGCGGCCAGCGAACTTTCCAGCCGGGCCACTTCGGACCGGCAGGCGAGACACTCCCGGGTGTGCTCCCGATCCTGGAGACAGGCGCTGCCGATCAGGTACAGGGAGATCCTCCGCGAAGACAAATGTGCTGTCATTGGGCTTCCTCCAGTCTGGCGCGCAGCGACTGGAGCGCGCGGAAAAGATGGGTTTTCACGGTTCCTTCTTTCATCCCGGTCACCTCGGCAATTTCCAGCAGGTCCATATCTTCCACAAACCGAAGCAGGAACACGGTGCGCTGACGGGCCGGCAGCCGCGCCGCGGCGCCCCAGATGGCCGTGACCTGCTCTCGAGCTGAAGCCAAGGCCTCGGGAGACTGCTGCCGGTCGGGAACGGATTCCCGAAGGTCGGCAACATCGACCGCGGGGTGCAGCAGGCGCCTCCAGAACTTCAACCGGCTGCTCGACTCGTGATCCCGAATCAGGTTGGCTGCAATTTGCATAAACCAGGTTCCGATACTGGACGCGCCCCGAAACTGATGGCGAGCCTGGTAGGCATTCACAAAGCAGTCTTGCGTCAGGTTCTCGGCAGTCTCCCGATCCCGCAGGGATGCCAGGATGAACCGAAAGACGCGCGGCCAATGCAGGCGGACCAGCGTATCGAAGTCATCCAACGGATCGGCGCAGCGACTTCCGGCGCGGCGCCAGTCCGGGTGAGAGGCCTCTTTCCATCCGTAGGTGTAGACCGATTTCGGCCGCGTTAGGTTTACACGCAAGGGCGGAAAAGTTGGGCGCGCCGGACAGCCCGCTAGCGGCTCCCCGGTTTAGGGCGAGGCTCCCGGGTTTCCTTCAGGTCGGCTTTGGCCTGCTGTTCGGCCATTTTGGCCGCATTCTCGATGGCTTCCAGATCGAGCTCCGGGTGAAAGTTCCGGATTCCTTGGCCGAGGGAGCTCGGGGCGCTACCGGTCACTTCTGCCTTCAACTGGGCGAAGGGGATTTCCAGATTGCGCGCGGCGTGGAGCGTGGCGATGAACAGTCTCTCATTCTTGAAGCCCTTGGTGGCCGCTTCCAAGGTGATGCCGTTGGGCAGTAAAACCTGCACTCGGGACAAGAGCGTCGGGTTGGCCGCCAAACGGCTCTCGAATTTCGGGACGGGAGCCGGATCCTTGGGGGGCTTCTTTTTCACCGGTGCAGAGGCCTTCGCCGCCTGCGGTGCCGTCGCTGGAGATGCCGGCGGAGGTGCCGGCTGAGCCCAGGCGACGGCCGCCGCGCAGGCCATCGCGGCTCGCGCAATCGTCCCTATCAAACCGCGATCCATCCCATCTCATGGTAAACCCGAAACCGGGAGCGCCAGCCTATTGTAGTCCGCGCAGCGTGATGCCCAACAGAGCTAGGGTGAGGCCGATCATGATCACCACCGTCAGCCAGGAGATCAGGTTGAACCAGCGCGGGTTGACCCATTCGTGCATGAGATCGTGCTTATTGATCAACTTGATCATGAAGATCAGCACGAACGGCAGCAGCATCCCGTTGAGCACTTGAGAGAGCAAGATCATGCGGACCAGGGGGAACCGGGGAATCAGGACCACCCCGGCTCCCACCACGATCAGCAGCGTGTACAGCGTGTAGAAGATCGGCGCTTCGCTGATGCGCCGGTTCACGCCCGACTCGAATCCCAGCCCTTCGCACACCGTGTAGGCGGTGGAGAGCGGCAGGATGCAAGCCGCAAAAATCGAGGCATTGAACAGGCCCGCGCTGAAAAGGAGGAACGCATACTTGCCGAACGGCTTCAACGCCATCGCGGCCTGGGCCGCGTCCTGAATATCGGTCGGAGCGACGCTATAAATCGCTCCGGCGCACGCCACGATGATGAAGAAGGCCACCACATCGGTCATGATGCAGCCGACAATCACCTCCACGCGCGACGCCGCGTATTCCTTCGCCGAGACCCCCTTTTCCACTACGGCCGACTGCAGATAGAATTGCATCCAGGGCGCAATGGTAGTTCCCACCATACCGATCAACATGAAGATGTATCCGGGTTCCAGCATCAGCACCGGCTTGACGCTGTAGATGGCCGCCGTCTTCCAATCAGGTTTCACCAGGATTCCCGAAATGACGTAGGTGATATAGAGAACGCATCCCACCAGGAAGATCTTCTCGACGCTCTTGTAGTTGCCCTTGACTACCAGGAACCAGACCGCCACCGCCGCCAGCGGTACGGAGATGTACCGGCTGACTTGGAACAATTCGAGCGAACTGGCCACACCGGCGAACTCCGCCATGACGTTGGTCATGTTGGCCAGCACCAGCAGCGTCATGATGAGGAAGGTGATCCGCAGGCCGAACTCTTCCCGGATGAGATCGGACAGCCCCTTGCCGGTCACCGCGCCCATGCGGGAGCACATTTCCTGCGTGATGATCAGCACCAGGGTGATCGGCAGCAGGGTCCACAGCGGCAGGTATCCGTAGCGTGCGCCGGCGGCCGAGTAGGTGAAGATGCCGCCCGAATCGTTATCGACGTTGGCGGTGATGAAGCCCGGGCCGATGACGGCGAAGAATACCGCGATGTGGTAGCGGAACCGGCTCAGGATTTTCGGCATTCGTCACTTTTGTCTCAGCACGGAGATCACGTCGTCGGCCGTGATCACGCCGGCAAGCTGGCCGTTTTCGTCCACTACCGGCAGGGTCAGCAGGTTGTACTTGTCGAACAACTCCAGAACGCGGTCTTGGTGCTCCTCCACGGTCACTTGGAGCAGAGTCTCGGCCGCCAGGTCCTTCAGGCGCGCGGCGGCCGGGGAGATAAAGAGCCGGGCCAGTGGAATGGCCGCCGACAGCCGCCCCCCCTCGTCGACCAGGAAGACGACATTCAGGTTCTCCAGGAGCTCCTCGTTGCCCTTGAGCGCCTCCATGGCATCGGCTAACGATGCGCTGTCGTGCAGGGCCACGTACTCGGTATTCATCAGACCGCCGGCAGTGTCCTCTTCGAATTCCAGCAATTCCTGCACTTCGGTCTTGGGTTCCGAATCCATCTCGTCCAGGATGTCCTCGGAGGTCTCGGCTTCGAGTTCGGAAAGGGCGTCCGCCGCCTCGTCCGGCGCCATCTCTTCCACGATGTCGGCGGCGATTTCCGGCTCCAGGGATTCCAGAATGCTGGCCTGCATCTTGGGATCGACCTCGGACAGAGTGTCAGCGGCCACTTCGCTGTCAATCGTCTCGAAGATGGCTTCGCGCTCGGCCGGAGCCAGGTCTTCTACGATGTCCGCCAGATCGGCCGGGTGGATCGATTCCAGCTTTTGGTAGGAGATGTTGAGCCGCAAACGCCGCTGCGGATCGGGCTCCACCACGTTACAGAACTCCCAGCGAATGGAGTTGGGCGGAATGGGCGCCTGCATCCGGCGGATCCAGCGCGGCGGCACCACGCCCTGAAAGAGGCGGCGGAGGATGCTGCGAATCCCGATGTCCACATCCACCACAGCCAGCGTGTCGCGCGTCTCCTCATGGCGCAGTTCGAGCGTTAAATCGGTGACCCGCACCACCTTTCGCCCGGTTACGTCGATAATTTGCTGGTCCAGCAGGTCCCGCCCCAGACGCAGCATGTATTCGTCGTCGTGGTAGGGGGTCAAATGCTCATCGCTGAGGAAAATGCCCTCGTCCAGACTGATGGACCGGACCTGATCGTAGCGAACCGTCAGCCAGGCGTCACCCCCGCTCACCAGGTAGCGATCGATGCGGGAGGAATGGACCAGCGGAACCAGAGCGGCGTCTTTGACGCGGCCCAAACGACGGCCCCGCACGTCGAAGACGGGCATCGACGCCAATTCCGTCAGAAATACGAAGTGGTCCATCATCGAAAGCAACCCGGCGAAAGCAACCCGGCGCGACGACAGAGCTCGTGTGCCTAGCGGGGTAAAGCTTCCGACTTAGGTCCTTCGATAGGTTCTACACGGCTTTGGATGGAGCGCCACTCCCACTATGGCTTATCGGCAGGGGAGCCCGCAAGCAAAAAATGCACAGCCGGTACCTAGAAAGACCGGGCCGCCGGACTCGCCGAAACCCGGGCCAACCGCCATCCTTCCTTGATCCACTGGTAGAGGCCGCCTTCGATCGGCAGCGCGCGGCTCAGAAAAATCACGACCGCAGCCAGCGGCGCGTAAAACCCCAGAATGGCCGCGAGCCACAGCATGACGTGGGTCGATCCCTGCTTGGCCGCATACCCGATCCAGGAAATCCCCAGAATCAGCAGGACCTGCATCAGCACCAGATCCGGCAGCTTCAATTCCCGTTTGAGATGGGTCTGCTGAGACGGTTGCTTCATGCGGTCAGGACGCCGGGCGCTGACCGTTTCAGCGGATCACAATCCAGTAGGGCATCATCCGCAGAAATCCGCCCTTCATCCACGCGTGGAACGGCATGCCGTGAAAGGCCTCCGCCAGCTTGGACTCGAGCACATCGGGCTGCGACCGCCGGAACAGCAGGTCGAACAGGCTGCGGCGGCCCGGATACATCACCAGGTTCACCTTTTCGCTCGCCGGAATATTGGCCCGCTTCTTCACCAGGTCAATGGCCGTATCCAGCCCGCCGAGTTCGTCCACCAGCCCGCGAACCTTGGCCTGCGAACCCAACCACACGCGGCCCTGGGAGAGCGGTTCGACCTCATCGAACTTGCGGCGTCGGGAGTTGGCCACCTTGGTGACGAAGTCCTTGTAGCTGTCATCGATGCCCGCCCGCAATTTCTCCCTCTCGTCGGCCGTCAAGGAAGAATAATCGGAATCGATGCCCGCATACTTGCCGCGCTGGACGGCATCTTTGGTGATGCCCAGCTTGTCGTACAAGCCGTGCAGATTGGGCTTGCCGAACACCACCCCGATGGAACCGGTCTCCGTCCCCGGATAGGCCACGATCGGGTCGCCGGTCATCGCCATGTAATAGCCGCCCGACGCCGCCACATCCGACATCGAAATCACCATCGGCTTTTTTTTGCTCAGCAGGTTCATCTGCCGCCACATCTCGTCGGAGGCCGTGACCTCGCCGCCGGGCGAATCGATGCGCACCACCACTGCCTGAATGCTGGAATCGTTCGCCACCTGATCCAGGAGCCGGTCGAAGGAAGACGCGGTAAGGCTGGCTTCATCCGCCGCCGGGTTGTCGGGATCGCCGCCGACAATGTCTCCTTCGCCCACCACCAACGCCACCCGCCGGCGCCCGCGCAACTCCGCCGGTTCCGGATTCTTGACGTAGGTCGCGGCCCGGACCTTTTTGATTTCCCGCACATTCAGCCGGTTCTTGAGATCGTTCCACATCTGATCTTCAAAACGCAGCTCATCCACAAACCCGGCCTTCTGAGCTTGCGTGGCCTGGAACGGACCCTCGTCGATCGCGGCCCGCACCTGTTCAGGCGTTTTGTGGCGTCCCTCCGCGATGCCCGCTACCAGACTTCCATAGAGATCGTCGACCAGCGCGGTCATGACTTCCTTGGTCTCCGGGCTCATGTCGGACCGGGTAAACTGGTCGCCGTAGTCCTTGTATTTGCCGGCGTGCTCCACGTCCACGGTCACTCCCAGCTTGTCCAGCGTCTTTTTGAAATACATCAGCTCCGCGCGCATACCCTTCAGATAGAACTGGTCCGCGGGACCCAGGTAGATGCGGTCGGCGCCACTCACCGCGAAATAGTCGCGCCCTTGCGGCGAGCGCAGGTAGGCATAGACCGGCTTCCCCGATTTTCGAAACTGAGCGATATCCGCGCGGAACTCCTCGACCTTGCCCCATCCCGCGGACAGCCCGTCCGGCTCCAGCACCACCGCGTCGATGCGGGAATCCACGGCTGCGGTCCGAAGCGCCTTCCACACGTCGGTCACCGTGAGCACGCCGCCGTCGTTCAGAAACGGAATCTCCAAGGGAGCTTTCTCGGGCACGTCGCCCGCCAGCCGCAGCACCAGCACCGAGTGGTCAGCGACCTCCGGCGGCCGTTCGCGAAACCGAAGCGCCGCGAAAAACAGCAGGCCGATTGTAAGGAAGACGAGCAGGACGCCCGTCACGAGGCCGATCAGAAACTTGACCATAGCTATTCCGACGGTAGCACAGGCGGCACGGCGGCCAGAATCTTCAACCTATTTGCCTACCGTGGCATAGAGCACTCGGCCGCCTCCCCGCAAGTCCCGCCCATACAAGACACTGATCCGCACGACGCCGGCTATCCGGACCGAGGAAGTAAGGCCGGAATCGACCAGCCAGCCCTGCAGAGCGGTGCGCCCAAAGACGTCTTTCGTTTTGCCGGTATCCAGAAACGGGCCGGCCTCGACAGTGAACAGCGTGCGCTGGTACAACTCCTTGTGGAAATCCAAGTTCGCCAGGAAATAATTCCGGCCGATGGGCGCGCTGCCCTTCTTTCCATCGATGGTGCCGGCATGCCCGCGCAGCCAGAGGTCATTGTCGCGCTCGACTCCCAGCATGAACCACTCGTCGAAGGGCGCTGAGCCAAAGGTGGCGCCGGCGCTGATCCGCCCGTTCATGGCGTAATCCTCGCCACTCGCCCGTGGCAGCCAGCGCGCTGCCAGCCACGCCTGTGCGTGCGAAAACAGGTCTTGGGACCCAGAGATCATGCGTCCCACGTCCCAGGTCGAACCGGAATTCAGCGTGAATCTCCTTTCCGGGATCCGCAGGAGTTCGTTCGTCATCCCGACCCGGTACTGCAGTGCCGTGCCGCCGGGATACACCGGTAAGTTCAGGAAACCTCGCGAGGACACCTCGATCCCCGTCCGCCAGGAAATCCTGCCGTTCGGAATAGCCTCCAGCTCCGCCCCCGTCGCGACCCGTTTCAATCGAAAGTCTCCCGCGCCCGCGTTCCAGGTCTCGCTGCGCGCCTCCGCGTACCAGTCATATCGCCAGCGGGCGTTGTGGTGCAGGGGTCCGGCCACGGAAATCGCCGCTCGTCTCTTTTGCGCATCCCAGCGCAGCATGCCGCTCCAATTCACGCCCGAGCCGCTGATGTCGCGAAATTCCGGCTCCACGGTCTGATAGGCCAGTCCCCGCAGCATCGAAACCGCTTCCATCCAGGCCGGAGCTTGGAGCCAATGGAGCGAGGCATCGAATCGCTCGTCCGGCCGGGCCGACAATTCCACGCGGTACGCGGGGAAGGCATCCAACGAATCGAGGCGCGCTTCGGTGGTGCGAAAACCGTCGAGCGTCAGCACACTGCCCGGCGAAAAAGCCAGGGCCGAATCCAGCAGCACCGGGTTGAGCGCCGGCTCCGGCCTGACGGTCACGTCGTCAATTCTCGGTTTACCGACCCGATTCCAGTACCGAAGCGCGCCCTCCAGGTTCCCCTGAAGGTAGTAGACAGTCCCTAGAAAATCGTTGCCGTACGCATCCGCCGGGTCGAGCGCCAGAGCGCGCTCCAAGTTGCGCTTTGCCGCCGCCAGATTCTTTAGCCGGTACTCCAGGCCCGCCAGTTCGAGCGGGTAGCGCTTGTCGCGCGGCGCCACGCTCTCTCCGTGCAGGAATACGGCACGCGCTTCGGCCAACCGCCCCGCGCGCGCCAACTCCATTCCCCGGTCGATGTCGTCCGCGACCGATGCCGGGGCGCACAGCGCCAGGATCAGGAGACCGCCCGCGGCACGGCCAGTAGCGTCCAATTTTCGGCGGCCCTCCACTTCTTCTCAAACTCGGCGCGATCCATCTTGCGGAGCTTGCGGTCGGCCGGATCGTTCACTTCGATCGTGATTTCGCTCCAGCCGGCGACCACGACGTAGTGAAAGGAGCGACCCTCCCTCAGACTGACAATGAGCGGTCTTCCCTTCTGGAGTTGCTCCGCCAGATCGGACCACGCCGCGCGAAAAACCAGACCGCGAAAGCCATGGCCTTCGAGATAGCGCTGCATGGCGCTCGCCCGAATGCCCTTGTCTTCCGCCGAATACAGCGCGCGCTGAATCCGGACCGCGTCGGCATCTTCCAGGTTTCCCAAAGCCCCATGCCGCAGCCAGTATTGCATCGTCATGGCGAGGGCCGCTGACCCGCAGCCATCTTCCACCTGCCGCACAAAGGGAACATCCAGCCACCATCCCCGGCCTTGCGCCGCCAGCGCGGCCGCGAGGAGGATTGCCAGAATTCCGCCCCCGGGTCTCACCGGGCGACGATCACCAGGATAATGACCGCAGTCGCCAGGGCGATCACGATGTAGGTCAGTTCCTGGTTGCTCAGCGAACCCGCGGCGAAATCGGCCTGCGCCTGGTCGGCCTTGGACGCTAATTTCGCCAGCTCGTCATCGCCCAGCAGCGGCAGGGCCTTGGTCACCTGACTGCCGTCAATCTTGGCGGCGCGTAGCGCGTTTCGCACAGCCTCGCTGGAGAAAAACGCTTCCGCCTTGTCCAGATTCGCCTGCCTGGCTTGCGTGGCAGCCGCTGCATCCCGGTGCAGTTCCGTCAAAGGCACGACATGGCTCTCTGCTGCGGACGCCGTCATCGCTGGGATCATCGCAGCCAACATCAGTGCAATCGTGTTTCGAATCCAGAGCCGGACTGACATGAACACCTCCAATAGAGTTCTGACCTGCATCACTCGGACCAGGTGTGGAACGCAAAAACCTCTTTCCACCTGCGCTTCGCCCCGAGTGTACCGCGCAAAGTCGCGTGGAAACCCGATCACGTTGATTGCCAATGTCTGACTTTCGATAGTTCTTCTTCCTCCTTTCGTTAGATTCGATCCGCTCGTGGGCGTTCTCGGTTAAAGTCCGCACTAAGCCACGTCTATCTACAGGATGAACGCTGGCGTGCATTTCTGATCGGCTGCAAAACGCACCGCCGCGGAAGGCGGCGACAGGCTTTACTGCCTCACCTCGTGCTAAATCTCCCAGACCTTCTGGCCGCCCCGGTAGAACGACACGGGCCCGTCTTCGCTGATCTTGAGCGCCAAGCCGAAGCGCGAGGCGTGCATCGCGGCCGTGGCGCGGCCGCCTTCCTGCGCCGCCAGCGGAAGCCCGCCACTGCGCAGGATCGCGCCGAAGGCCAGTAGACGGCCCTGCCGGTCCATGACGATGCCGCCGTCGGCTTGCGCGATGCTTTGCAGCACTCGCAATTCCAGGTCGAGCACGCTCCTCTCTCGCAGCAGGTAGTGCAGCTGCGCTTTGTTCGATCCGCCGGGAGCCTGGTTTGCCAAAAGGTCTTCCGCCGCTACCATGCCGCGCGCCGACTCCGGATCGTCCAGAACTACAAATAGGCCGCCGCGCCGATTCTCGGCCAGGTTCAGGGCCGCTGTGAAGAGCCGCTCAGCCAGAGCGGTTTCCCCGGCCGCCTTGCGAAACCGGCGGTATTTTTCGGTCAGGTCGGTCAGATGCCAGCGGCCGTCGACAAAATGGAACACCTGCACGCCTCGCGCAAACACCTTGATTTCTCCGTTGGGCGTGAGCACCAGACAGATGTTTCCGCCGCGGACGGTGGCCAGGCTGTGCGCCCGGTAGCGGGCCGGACTGGGAGCCGGCAGATCCGTCTCCGGGCAGGCGCACGAAAACTGCACGATGTCCACCAGGTCCACCAGCATGCCCTCCCGGTTCACCAGGAACAATGTGTGGAGCCCGTCGCACAGGCGGTGAAAGCTCTTGATCGCGACCAGCGGGCTGGAGTATGGCATGGCGTCGCCGGGCAGTCCCGCTTGCCCTTCGCAAGCGGACTGACCTTCTCCAAACAGGATCACCCCGGTCGAAACGCGCCGGTTCTCGTACGTGATGAGCGAACTCAGCCGCAGAACTTCGATGGCGCCCGCCACCACGTCCCGGGTGGCGGGCAGCCCGCTTTCCTCCAAATAGGGAAAATGATCGAGGAAGGCGGAAACGTAACGGTCTTCCGCCAGGCCTTCGAACAGCTGCGACGTGGACGCCGCTGAAGCCGGAAAGAAGATGCCGCGGTACCGCGCCGACAACACCGCGCCTACGGCGCCGAGCAGCCGGAGCTGGTCTTCACTGAATGGGCCGTCGGTTTGCTCCAAGTGGTATCGCGTGCCCATCCACACCAGGTCCAGGCGGCCGTCGGTGCGGTGGAGAAACTGTAGTGTAGGGCTGACTTCCGCCGCGCCGCGTTCCACTGTAAGTGCGGCCTCCGGGAAAAAGTAACCCACGCCGCGTTCGAAGAAGCTACAGTACAGCGCATGGACGACTTCCAGTGTGTCAGGCATCGTCGCCCTTTCGCATCGCGCGCAGGTCGATGCCCAGTGCCTGGCACTTCTTGTAGAGATGGCTGCGCTCGAGGCCCAACGCTTTGGCGGTATCGGTCATGCGTTCGTGGCGCTTCAGCTCCGCCAGGATGGTCTCGCGCTCGAACGCATCTACCCGCTCGGCCAGAGTGCCGTGAAACTGAGGCGCGGCAATCACCGGCCCATCCGAGGCCGTGGCGGGCAACGCCAGGCGCACGTCCGCGGCACCCACTGCTCCGTCCGCCAGCAGCAGCAACCGCTCCACCACATTGCGCAGCTCCCGCACATTCCCCGGCCAGCCATAGCGCTGCAGCGCCTGGATCGCCTCCGGTTGAAACGCCCGCGGCTTCCATCCGTTCTGCGACGCGATTTGCGCGGCGAAATAGTGGACCAGCGCCGGAATATCGTCGGCGCGATCGCGCAGAGGCGGCAGCGTTAGCGGATAGACGTACACCCGGTGATACAGATCCTGGCGAAAGGCCCCTTTCCTGACCAGTTCTTCGAGGTTGCGGTGCGTGGCCACGATCACCCGCACGTCCACCGCGATGGTGCGGTCGCCGCCGACGCGCTCCACCTGGTTTTCCTCCAGCACCCGCAACAGCTTGGCTTGCATCACCAGCGGCATGTCGCCGATCTCATCCAGGAATAAGGTGCCGTGATTTGCCTGCTCGAACTTGCCGGTATGCCGCGACGCCGCGCCCGTGAACGATCCTTTTTCGTGCCCGAACAATTCCGATTCGATCAACTCCCCCGGCACCGCCGCGCAGTTCAGCGTGACGAACGGCCCGCCGCGGCGCGCACTGCGCTCATGAAACGCCCGCGCAATCAGCTCCTTGCCGGTGCCGGTCTCGCCCAGAATGCAGACCCGCGCCTCGCTGGCGGCCACGCGGTCCACCTGCGCCATCACGCGCCGCATGGCTTCGCCGGTGTGGACGATCTCATGCTTGCCGACGCGCTGCCGCAAGTCGCGGTTTTCGTCCTCCAGGCGCTTCAGCTTGAGGACATTCTCAACGGTCAGCAGCAGTTTATCGGTGGAGAGCGGCTTCTCCAGAAAATCGACGGCCCCCAGGCGCGTGGCGCGCACCGCCATCTCGATGTTGGCCTGTCCCGAAACCATCACCACCGGCAGCGTGATTTCCAGTTTGCGGAGATCCTCGAGCAGAGCCAGCCCGTCCTTCCCCGGCATGACCACATCAGAGAACATCAGGTCGAAGGCCTGGGACTTCACCAGTTCGAGCGCGCGCCCCGCGTTGTCGCAGACAGTGACCTCATGCGCGGCCATGCGGAAGGCACGCGCCAGAGAAGCAAGCGTGCTGGCATCGTCATCGACAATCAGCAGATGAGCCAAATCTGAGGGTACCGCAACCGGGCGGCGGCTTCCCCTCGCTCCCCGATTGGATTTATTCTCAAAGTAGCCGGAGTTTCGCCGAAAAGGTGATCAGTGGATCGTTTATCGTCGGCCCCGGCAATCGCTGATTGCCCCGCCTCCGCGGACCGTTGCCGCACGGAATCCGTCAAGACCCGCAGCCGCCTCCTACACCTTCTGCAGCAGACCTCCGCGTTCGTGCGCGGCTCTCCGCTGCCTCTGGGAGCCACGGTGCGCCGCGGCGGCGTCAACTTTGCCATTTTTTCCAAGTGTGCGTCCGCAGTGACCCTGCTGATCTTCCGGCCCGAGGAAGACAAGCCCCTGCTGGAGCTTCCCTTGGATCCCCAGCACCATAAGACCGGTGACGTCTGGCACTGTTTCCTCTCCGGGCTCGATCCCGGAATGCACTACGGGTACCGGATGGCCGGGCCAGGCGCCGCACCGTCGGCCGTTTTGCTCGATCCGTTTGGAAAAGCTGTAGGAGGCCATTCGCGTTGGGGCTCGGCCAGGAACCGCCCGCTGCGCTCGGTGATAGTCGATGACCAGTTTCCGTGGGGACCCGACCAGCCCTTGGGAATTCCACTGGCCGACTCCATCCTGTACGAACTTCACGTTCGCGGATTCACTCGGGACCCGTCCTCGCGAGTGACCCATCCGGGCACGTTCCTGGGGTTGGTTGAGAAGATTCCGTACTTGCAGAGTCTGGGAGTCACCGCGGTCGAACTCTTGCCGGTCGCGGAATTCGATGAAACGGAAATGCGCCGCTGCAATCCTGCGACCGGAGAGCCGCTGGTGGACTACTGGGGATACAATCCGCTCTCCTTCTTTGCGCCGAAGGCCGCGTATGCGTCCGAGCCGGCGCCGCTGCAGGCCGTCGGCGAATTCAAGGAAATGGTGCACCAATTCCACGCGGCCGGCATCGAGGTGGTGCTGGACGTGGTTTTCAACCATACCGGCGAGGGCGACGCGCAAGGCCCCACTCTCTGCTGGCGCGGGATCGACGATCGGACCTACTACCTGCGCGATCCGACGACCTCCGGCTATCTGAATTATTCAGGTTGCGGCAACACCGTGAACTGCAATCATCCGGTAGTCCGCTGGCTGATTCTGGACGCCCTGCGCTACTGGGTCACCGAAATGCACGTGGACGGATTCCGTTTCGATCTCGCGTCCATCCTCGGCCGCGGCCGCGACGGCAGCGTGCTCGCCAACCCGCCATTGCTCGAACGCATTGCCGCCGATCCGATTCTGGCGGGCGTCAAGCTCATTGCTGAAGCCTGGGACGCGGCCGGCCTGTACCAGGTCGGCTCGTTTCCCGCCTGGGGCCGCTGGGCCGAGTGGAACGGCCGCTTCCGCGACGATCTCCGCCGCTTCGTGAAGGGCGATCCCGGCATGGTCCCCGCCCTGGCCACCCGCCTGGCCGGCAGCGCGGATCTCTACCAGGACAGTGGTCGTGAGCCGTTCCACAGCATCAATTTCATCACCTGTCATGACGGCTTCACACTGGCCGACCTGGTTTCTTACAACGTCAAACACAATGAGAGCAACGCAGAGGAGAATCGCGACGGCGCTACCGACAACTTCAGCTGGAATTGCGGCGTCGAGGGCGATACGGAGGATCCGGCCGTGCTCGCCCTGCGCCACCGGCAGACGCGCAACCTAGCGGCCTTGCTGCTGCTGGCTCACGGAACACCCATGCTGCTGGCAGGCGATGAAATGGGACGGTCGCAGACCGGCAACAACAACGCGTATTGCCAGGACAATTCAACCACGTGGCTGGACTGGCGGCTGGCGGAGTCCCGCGCCGGTCTCCTGCGTTTCTTCCAGAATCTGATCGCCTTTCGCCGCCGACATACCATCTTGCGCAGTACCTCCTTTCGCCCCGGCGCACAAGGTTCCCGCATTGCGATGGAATGGCACGGCGTCGATCTTCACGCGCCGGACTGGTCGCCGGAATCGCGTCTGCTCGCTCTCCACCTGTTCGAATCGCCCGCGACCCCGTGCACCGATCAGATCTACCTGATTGCCAACGCGCATTGGGAACCGCACGACTGCGCCATCCCGGTGCTGGCGGGCCGCCGGTGGCATCGGTTTCTCGATACGTCGCTGGACGCTCCGGACGACGTGGCCGAATCGGACGAGGCCGCCCCTCCGCTGCCGCCGGACGGCAGCTACCGTGTCGGACCGCGATCGGTGGTGGTGCTGGTTGCGGGCTCGTGCGGCAGAAACGCTCACTGAGCGGAGCTACGGCCGCTGGAATTGCACGCCGTCTTTCAGGAGTTGCTCGTAGCGCTGCACGTCCTCGTTATTCTCCGCACAGACGTATTCCCCCAAGCGGGTGCCCTCGCGCAGCATCATGCTGGAGTGATAGACCCAGGGCTTGGTCAGCACCTTCGGGTCTTCCATCACCACGTCGTAGTTGATCCGGTCCCGGTCCACGCGAGTGAAGCGTTCCGTGACATGCAAGGCTTCGCTGTGAAAGGTTCCCGCTCCTACGAGCCACGTCTTGTCATTGAAGTGGGTGATGTCCACCACCAGCGTGTCGCCCTCCCAGCGGCCCACCGAATCGCCCAGGTACGTGGGCACGGCGTCCTCCGGATGCTTGGCGTTCATGGGAATCACGCGAAACACATTCATGTATTCGTACAGGACAATGACTTGGCGGGGCGTTTGCACAATCTGCACCGGGAACAGCCCGAACGAAGTCAGCCGCGGCACGCCGGGAGGCAGACACCGCGCGGTCGGATCGTCAATGCCGCGTTTCTTGTAGAACTCCAGCACCTTCTTGGCCGCCCAGGGCTGATACGGCGCGCCCTCGCTCCCCGCCGTCCGGTTGGTGGATCCGAGCGCCACCGGCGCCGACGGGTCCTTTCCCGTTCCTCCCAACCCGAGACCGGCGTTGGCCTCTTCCCAGGATCCGCGGATCGTGCTGGCCGGCTGCCATACTCCGGTGAGATCCGGTTTGCCGTCGGAAGCGCGCGGCACGACCGATCGTACGGACGCGGTCTTGACTTTTCCAGCGGTCTGCGCCAAGACGGGTGCGGATAGCCATAAAGCCGCCGCCAGCGCAGAGGCTCCAAAAACTGCCGTCATGATTTCAACCTCGCCGCAACTCGACGTACCTGCATTTAACTCCACAGTATACAGCGCGTCCGTGAAACCCACGGGCTTAAGATGGAGCCGCTCCCAAACATTTGCGGCGCCGTCATCCCAACTGGATCCGAAACGTCGTTCCCCGCCCCGGCTGGCTCTCTACCGCGATGCGCCCGTGATGGTCGCTGATCACCGATTGCACAATGGCCAGCCCCAGCCCCGTGCCGTGCGTCTTCGTGGTGTAGTACGGCGTGAACAAACGGTCGCACTCCTCCGGGGTCAAGCCTTGTCCCGTATCCGACACTTCCAGTTGCACGCCGCTGCCGTGGGCCTTGGTGCGGACCGCCAGCGTCCCGCCGTGCGGCATGGCGTCGATGGCGTTGAGAATCAGGTTGCGCAGCACGCGCGTGATCTGCTCCGGATCGGCCGCCACCGTAGGCAGACGCGGATCGAGGTCGATCCGGCCCGTTACCCCGGCTTGCGCGAGCTGCGGCTGGAACAACTGGACAGCCTCGCCCGCCAGTTCGTTGAGCTGCACCGGCTGCTTCTGCGGCGTCGGCATCTTCGCAAAATCGCTGAATCGCCCCACGATCAACTTCAGGTTTTCCAATTCGGCGATCAGCGTAGCGGTGCTCTCGCGGAAGACTTCGTCGAATTGCTCGGGGTGCTGGTCGCGCGCCCGCTGCAGGTTCTCCACCGTGATCTGCAGCGGAAACAGCGGGTTCTTCAGTTCATGCGCCAGACGCCGGGCCAGCTCGCGCCACGCCGCCACCCGCTCGGCCTGCACTAGCCGTTCGCGCTGGCCCACCAGCTCCTGGGTCATGCGATTGAAGGCTCGAGCCAGTTGCCCGATCTCGTCCCCCGCCGTCACCTCCACGGTGGTATCCCAGTTCCCCGCCGCCACCTTCCCGGCACTCGCCGCCAGCGCTCGCACCGGCCGCGTGACTCGAGCCGTGGCCCACCACGCGAGCCCGATTCCCATCAGGATGCCGCCCGCCGCCAGCACCACGCTGGTGTACCGCAGAAAGGCTTCCAGCTCCACCAGATCGCGCCGCGAGCTGCCGATCAGCAACACCCCCAGCAGGTTGTCCCCGTTGCCGGTCAGCGGCAGCGCTTGAAAGACTTCCGCGTCCGCGCCGCTTCCCAGCGTGCGGGTCACTTCGCGCGCATTCTGGCGCACTTCCTCGATCAGCGGCAGCAGATCCCCCTGCGGCACCGGCCCGGACGGGCCGATCAATTCTGCCGGCGCGATCTGCGGCTCCAGATTGCGATAGAGCAGCACGCGCATTCCTGCCGGCAACACCAGGCTGGATAGAAACTCACGGTCCAGCCGTTGGCCGCCCGCCACGTAGAGAGTCCGATCCCCGGCGTGCGTCTCCGCCACCGCCGCCAACGCCAGCGTGACGCCGTCGGCCAGTTCCTCGCGCCGCAAAAACGGCCCGCGTGTCTTCCAGTCGCGCGTCCCGGCCAGCCACTCCTCCTTGTATCCGAATCGGGCCGGCCATTCGGCCGACGAGATAATGGCGCCGTCGCCCGCGACCAGTTCCAACAAATCCAGGCCTTGCGCCGCTCCCAACGCGGACGCTTCGTTGTAATACACCGCCGGATCGGAAGAAACCGCGATATTGACCGTGCGGTCCGAGGCAGCGATCCCATTCACCGCCCGCGCGATTTCCTGTCCGCGCCGCGCAAATTCTTGGCGGAATTGCGCCACGAGCGCTTCCACGCGCTGGTTCTCCGTCCGCTCGAACGCTTCCCGCGTGGTGCGGGAGATCAGCCCCCCCACCAGCACCACCGCCGCCACCACCACGCCGGTGAAGATCAGCAGCAGGCGCGTGCGCAGCGTCACGGCCGGTTGCCTTCCACCCACAGGTCTCCGAAACGCCAGGCGCCCAACGGTGTGACCCCCGCGCCTCCTCTCACCCGTGAGCCGGCTCCATAGGTATCGGGAAGGTGGAACAGCGGAATCACGCGAAACCCCTGGAGCAGGGCGCTCTCGGCGGCGAACAGGCCTTCGAGAGAATTCGCCGGCGGCAGGTCGCCGAGCCCCAGCAACGCCGCCAGTGCCGCCAGGGCCCGCTCCGGTTGCTCGGTTTCGATTCGTGCTTCCACCAGCCGCACCTCGGCGCTTCCGTTCCGCGCCCCCACCGACACCGCCAGGCCCGCATCGCGGGCGTTCAGCGCGACGCGGTCCGCGATCGGCCGCAGCGTGGCGTCGTCCACGCCCAGCGACAAAGTGCGGTCCGGCGCCGGCAGACCGGCTGTCAGTCCGCGCGCTTTGTTGAGATCGGCCGCGGCCGGGAATAGAAAGGCATATCCGGAAATCCATTGCGGCAGGAGCCCCCCGGAGATCTCGCCTTGCCCCTGCAGCAGAACGTTATGAATGGCCGTGCGATCCACGGCCAGCGCCAGGGCTTCGCGCACTCGCGCGTCGGTCACGCTCGGACTAAAAACCAACGCCAGCACGCGTACCGGTGCGGAGGTCCAGGTCTTCCGGCCCGCTCCCGGACGCCGCACGTCATTGGTTCCCACTTCCACCACATCGGCCTTTCCGACTTCCAGATCGATGGCCTGCTCGCGCAGCGGCCGCGCCATCTGAATCTCGATCGTGTCCAGGTACGGCCGGCCTCCGGCCGCGTTCTCGTCAGCCGCATACACCGCCAGCCGCCCGGCTTCCCAGCGCATGATGGTAAAGGCTCCCGCCAGGTCCGCCATGCCGCGCCCGCTCTGCGGGGGATCGGCGGTCTCGATCGACGCGCGCACTTCCACCCGCAGCGTGCCGCCGTACCGCGGCCGCGTGGCCCCCCGAGCGGGCAGCGCGATTGCCAGCGTAAGGGCCGCCAATCCGCTAAGGACCGCAAACCAGCGTAAGCGCATAGGCCTCGTATTTCCCCGTCGTCACATCCCGAGCTACCGCCAGCGCCGACGCCGGCGTCGAGGGCCACAGCGCCGTAACGGGCCCTGCAAACGCCACCGGAGGCGCCAGCGGCACGACCGTGCGGTTCACCACGCCGAACGCCTGAATGGCGTCGGGTTCGTCTCTGTCTCCGGGCCGCGTCGCCAGCACCTGTGAACCCTCGCCGCACCGCGTGCCGATCCCGACGATGTCGCTGCCCCACGATCCAATCGACGCCACCGGCTCCAGCGCGCTGTCCAGAATCTGCGTCTTTCCATTCAACTGCGCCAGCAGCCACGCACTCCCGCGTCCCTCATCCACGGCCGCCGCTGTATAAAAGGGCGCCACCGTCTTGCGCTCTCCATTCTGCGTCACCACGCGGCCATCGAAATAATTCCGGTCCGCGGCGTAGTTGCCGAGCAGGATCGCGTGGCTGCCCGACTCCAGCACCCAGGGTTCATCGCCGGGCTGACACTCCACCCGCAGCACGGGCTGCACCGAGCCGCTGCACTGCCAACCGGGCAAGTACGCCTGCACGCGGTCGCCGGTCACCCGCAGACGTCCGCGCAGATCGCGCGGCCAAGGCTTGGCGGGCGCCAGCGGAACCGATTGTTGCGTCAGCGCGCCGCGCCCCGCGGGAATCGCGATTGCCGAAGGCGAGAGAACCAGCATCCGGTCGCCGGCGAAGGCGACGTCCAGGATCGGCTCGTTCTGTCCCCACACCAGGCGTTTCTCCAGCACCACACCCGTAGCCACGCCCGCCAGTCGCTCGGTGCGGTTCCAGCCCGCGATCCATGCTTGGGATTCCTCGCCCCGCCGCGCTTCTTCTACTAGCAGGAATTGGGAGGCATTCTCGGAAAGCGTGACCCGGGCTTCCACGGCCGACGCGCCGGCGCCCGGGGGAGAGAACACGGCATCGAATTCCCGCCGCACCGCCACGAGGTCAGAATCAGGCAGCGAGGAGAGATTGCGGTAGGTTACCGCCACCGGCCCGGCGTTCCAAGCCACCGTCTTCCGAGCCAGGTCGCGCGCCGCGCCCACCAGATCGTCCGCGGCCGTGGAGGCCTGGGGAACCAGCAACGCCAGCGCGGCCAGTGCCGCGTGCCACGCCTTCACGATTGCGAGGATAACACATGACGGCGTCCGGACCCCGATACCACCCGGATCACCCCCCGCAGGCACGCGCGCGCGGCAAAAAAGGAGACCGGGAAGGTGATCGCCGCCATTAATACGCAACTGATTACGTTGTCCATACCCAGCTCCTATTGACCGGCCACCGCGCCGGTTGACTCCACGGAACCTTGACCGAAAATCCGGTCCAACTCCGGCGTGCGTGCGCCGTACAATTCCACGGCGTCGCCCACCGCCACCATCGCGAACAACTCCTCCACATCCCGGTTGCGCATCCGGATGCACCCATGAGAGGCATTGTGCCCGATCGAAGCCGGCCGGTTGGTCCCGTGAATCCCATAGCCTTTGACGCTCAAGCCCAGCCAGCGCGTGCCGAGCGGATTCGCCGCCCCCGGACCCACCACTTTCCCTTTCGTGTACCAGGTCGGGTTCGGAATCCGCTGGACCACGCGAAACGAGCCCGTCGGACTAGGCGTCCGCGCGGTTCCCACCGCCGTGGAGAAGATCTTCACCACGCGCCCTGATTCCACCACCGCCAGCTTCCGGTCCGGGATACTGACCACAATCCGCCGCGCCGCCGGTCCCGGGCTCTCCTGGGCCAGAGCTTCCGCCGTCGCCAGCAGCACCACTCCCGCCAGGGCCGCCATCTTCTTGAGCTGTTCCTCGGTCCGCAGCATCTTCGAATCCTCCCTACGAGGAGGAGAGATGCACGGACGAAACCAGATCCCAAGTGATTCATAAAACAGGAGATATCTGACCTGGCGGCTGTGTCAGAAGGGACACGCGTGGCCGGCCGGACCCGTTCAGCCGGTCTCCGCGAACGGCTCCGGCAGCCGGATGATCTTCTTCTGAATGGCGTACTGCACCAACTGCGCCTTGTTGTGAATATTCAACTTGCGCATCAGGTTGAACTTGTGGGCTTCCACGGTCTTCACGCTGAGATCGAAACTGGCCGCCACCTCCTTCACCGACTGGCCCTCGGCCAACAGTTTGGTGATCTCGCGCTCGCGCTTGGTCAGGGTTCCGTAACGCGTCTGCCGCGCCGGCATCCGGCCTTGCGTCCGGAAATCGTCCACCAGCCGGGTGAGCAGCCGCGGGCTTAGGTAATTACCGCCGCGATGCACTTCCCGAATCGCATTGACGAGCTGGTCGGCCGGACTCTCTTTAAGAATGTAACCGCTGGCCCCGATCTCCACCGACTCCGCCAGATAGTCCTCGTCGTCGTACATCGAGAGAAAGACCACATGGGTTTCGGCCCGCTGCTTGCGAATCTGCCGCGTGGCTTCGAAGCTGCTCATGCCGGCCATCCCGATGTCCATGAGGACGATGTCCGGCCGCAACTGCGCCGCCAGCGTCACCGCTTCGGCCGCCTGCCCGGCTTCGCCCACCACTTCCATGTCCGGCTCTCCCGCGAGCAGGGTGCGGACCCCCTGCCGGAACAGCGTATGATCGTCAATCAAAAGAACGCGAATCTTTGCCATGAATTTCCACCGGTGCGGCCGTCAGGGGCAACTCCAGCGTCACCCGGGTTCCCTTCCCCGGCGCGCTCTGAACCGCGAGCGTTCCTCCCAGAAGCGCAACCCGCTCCCGCATGCCCGCCAGCCCGAAAGACTTCGGCTTGCTTCCTGCCCGATCCGTACGAAAGCCCGCGCCGTTATCCGCGACGCTCAGCCTGATTCTCTTATCGGCGGCACGCAGACAAAGATTTACACACGTCGCCTGGGTATGCTTCGCAATGTTGTGTAGACCCTCCTGCGTGACCCGGTAGATCACTTCTTCCGTTTGCCTGGGTAGCCCCTCCCTCAATCCCTCAGACCGCAGCCGCACCCGCGCCCCGTGCACTTTCCGGAACCGCCCCACCAACTGCCGGAGGGCCGTCTGCAAACCCAAGCGCTCCAACACAGCCGGACTGAGCGCCGCCACGATGCGCCGCAGTTCCACGGCCGTCCGCCCGGCCAGTTCGCGCGCCTCCGCCAGCCGCGGCCGAAGATTCTCCGGCGCCCCCCGCTCCATCATTTCCAGTTGCAGCCGCAACAGCATCATCGACTGGCCGGCTTCGTCGTGCAGCTCCCGGCCAATGCGCCGCCGCTCTTCTTGCTCGGCGTGACGCGCTTCGGCTTCCAGGCGGCGAATGTCGGCCTGCATCCGCACCCGCTCCAGCGCCTCCTGGCAGCGCGCCGCCGCCGCCGCCAACAAAACCTGCTCCCGCGGCAGCCAGGGATAGGGACCGCGAAACCCTAGTTGCAGCACCGCCGACGGTCCAAACGGGTAAGACCAGTAGGATCCATACCGCCCCAGTGGCGCCGCGTTCGCCGTTCTCCGGCCCCCGCTGCCGGCGCACTCCACGTACATCGGCTGCGCCAGTTTCGGGGGGAGGCCGCCTTCGAGCAGCAGCATCCAACCGCCCGAAGCTCCGAAGGCCTGCGCCAGCACCCCCACCATGCGGCGGAGCAGGTCGTCGGGATTCTCCGCCTCCACTTCGGCGCGGTAGAGTCCGAAAAACGCCTGGGACTCCGCCTCCCGGACCTGGTAAAACCCGTGGTCCAGCGCCAGCCGGGTGGCCAGGTATAGTTGCTCGCGCGCCGGTGCAAACCGGCCTTCCAGCACCCCATCGACCAGCTCCCAAGCTTGCTCCAGCGCGTCCAGCACCGCGGGCAGCGGCACGTTCAGCTTCGCCAGCCGGCGGCCATGGTAATCCACTTGTTCCAGGAATCGGGAGAGCGAACCCACGCGGGCGCACGCCGCCGGCGTCACCGCCAGCAATGCCCGAATGGCGGCGGCCGTGTGGCCGCGCTTCCGCAGCAGCGCCTGGAATCGCCGCTCCACCCGATCCGAGTCCCCCGCCAGCGCCTGCAGCAACCGCCCGATGTGCCGCCGTCCCGCCGGTGTGAACAGTCTGGTCACACCCCGCTCATCGGCGGATCCGGGGAACGGCTGTATGGCTTACCGGCCCACGTATTGCACTTCTTCTTCGAGATCCAGCCCGAAGCGCTCCTTCACCCGCTGCTTCAGTTCTGCGATCAGCGCGCACAGGTCGGCGGCCGTCCCTCCGCCCGCGTTGTAGATCAGGTTGGCGTGATAGGTCGCCACCCGAATGGCGCCGCGTTCGGATCCCTTGGCGCCCACTTGCTCCAGAAAATAGGCGGCCGGGACTTTGCCTTCGCGCACCACCGCCGCCGGCACGGCGGCCGCCACTTCCGGCGGCAGCTCCTTCCACAGCAGATTCTTGAAAATGCTGCCGGCGCACTTCATGGTGACGGGAAATTTTTCGTTGCGCACCTTGACGATATCGTTCGCCGTCTGTTGGAGTGCCGCCGCGTCGGCCGGCTCCAGCGCCAGCTCCGTCGAGAAGATGATCCAGTCCTTCTGCTGTTTGAACACGCTCTCGCGGTACTGAAACCGGCATTCCTCGTTGGTAAACAGCCGCACCTCGGCGCCGTCGTAAAAACGCACCCGCACCACGCGCTCCGAAATCGAGTGGCCGTACGCCCCGGCATTGCCGTAGACCGCCGCCCCCACCGACCCTGGAATCCCCGCCAGCGTCTCCAGTCCCTTCAGCCCGCGCGCCACCGTGAAGTCCACCAGGTCTTGCAGCACCGCGCCCGCATCCGCCATGACGCAGGCGCCGGCCGCCCGCAGCCGGTCGGCGCGATACCGCAGCACGATCCCGCGGAACCCCTGATCGGACACGATCAGGTTCGTCCCGCCGCCGATCACCATGGTCTCCATCCCGCTCGACCGCGCCGCCGTCAGCGCCGCGATGAACGCCTCCACTTCCCCGGTCTCCGCATACAGATCCGCCGGCCCCCCGATCGCGAAGCGGGTATACCGGGAGAGCGGAGTCTGGGCGGAAACGGTTACATTAGGAATCGCGGCGAGACGCGCCTGCGTCTCTCCCGTGGTGGGCATGACTCTCAATTATATAAGGAGGCATTTCCGTGCGTTCCCCCAGCTTTCCCGGCTTTCCTCGTGAAGGCATTCAGTTCTTCCGCGGCCTGGCCCGCAACAACAACCGCGATTGGTTCCAGCCGCGCAAGCCGCTCTTCGAGGAGCACGTCAAGCAACCCATGGTCGATCTGGTGGAGGCCTTGAACGCCGCCCTGGTGGGCTACGCGCCGCAATATGTCACCGATCCCGCCAAGGCCATCTACCGCTTCTATCGCGACACCCGCTTCAGCAAAGATAAATCACCCTATAAGCAGCAAATCGCCGCTAGTTTCCCCCGCCACGGCCTGGAACGCCACGGCGGCGGTGGTTTCTATTGCGCCATCTCGCATAAGGAAGTCGCGGTGGGCGGCGGCGTGTACATGCCGTCGCCCGAGACTCTACTCGCCATCCGCACCCACATCGCGGCCCACTACTCGGAACTCCGCCGCCTCACCCCGTCCCGCACTGTCCGCAACTTGTTCGGCGAACTGCAAGGCGAGCAGCTCACACGCGTGCCCAAGGGTTTCGCGGCCGATCACCCCGCCGAAGACCTGCTGCGCATGAAGCAGTTTCTGCTCTACATCGAGCTGCCGCCGGACATCGTCACCACGCCGAAACTCTTTCGCGAGATCGAATCCCGCTTCCGCGCCATGGCGCCGTTTCTGGAGTTCCTGAATGCGCCGCTCGCCCCCGCGCGCAAGAAGATGAACGCTCGCGAACTGTTCGGATAACGCCGGCTTGGAGCAAACCCGCGCCTACCCCTTGGCCGTTTGCTTCAGATTCAGGGTCTTGATCAAACGGTAGAGATTATTGGGATGCAGACCCAGGGCTCGGGCGGCTTCGGGATAGTTGCCTTGGGCATGCTCGATCGCCTTCAGCACCAGTTGCCGCTTGATGAGCCGGATCGTCTCGTGGAACTTGGCTTCGCCACCCTCTCCGCCTGCCATACCCCCGCCGGCTTCAACGATCGATTCCGGCAGGTCGTCGGGCAGAATCCACTCGGTGGAGCCCAGCACAATGGCCCGCTCGATGGCATTTTCGAGCTCGCGCACGTTGCCCGGCCAGTCGTGGTTCTTCAGGCAGGCCAGCGCCTCTTCCGAGCAGCCCAGAATTCGCCGCGGCGCTTTGTGCCCGTGTTTGGCCACGAAGGTCTGCACCAGCGCCGGTAGATCTTCGCGGCGGTCGCGCAGCGGCGGCAGGGCAATGGAAACTACGTTGAGCCGATAATAGAGGTCCCCGCGAAAATTGCCTTTGGCGACTTCTTCCTTCAGATCCCGGTTGGTCGCGGCCACCAGCCGGATATCGGTGCGGATGGGACGCGTGCCGCCCACGCGCTCGAATTGGCGTTCCTGCAGCACCCGCAGCAGTTTAGCCTGCAGCGCCGGGGCCAATTCACCGATCTCATCGAGAAAAACCGTGCCACCTTCCGCCTCTTCCAGCCGGCCTTTTTTCTGAACCACCGCCCCGGTGAACGCGCCCTTCTCGTGCCCGAACAGCTCGCTCTCCAGCAGGCTCTCCGTCAAGGCCGCGCAGTTGATCGCCGCGAAGGCCTTCCCCGCGCGCGGACTGTTGCGATGGACCGCACGCGCCACCAGTTCTTTTCCGGTGCCGCTCTCGCCGCCGATCAGGACCGTCGAAGGCGTGGGAGCCACTTTGGCGATAAAGCGGTACACGTCCCGCATCGGGGCACTGTTGCCCACCATGTCGTCCGCCCGGTTGACTTGCGCCTGGAGCCGGCGATTTTCGCCTTCCAGCGCTTCCAGATACTGCGCGGTCTCCAGCGCGCCGGCGGCGATCCCGGCGATACCCGTCAAAAGCTGGAGGTGGTCCTCCTCGAAGTGGGCCGCGGGGTCATTGGTGTCCAGGTAGAACGCGCCGATCACCCGATCGAACTTCAGCAGCGGCACCGCCAGCACCGAACTGACCTGCGAGTCGAGCAAACTGGCCGTCGGAACAATCTCTTTTCCCCCGGAGATGTCGTTGGTCCACAGCGAGACGCCTTCGCGAAGCACGCGGTCCACCACCGCGCGCGGCGTCGGCGCGGCCGCGCCCCGCGCCGGGTCGCTGTGCCAATGGAACCGGAACGCCGTGTCGCCCTTGGCCGCCAGCAGCAGGGCGCCGTGCCGCGCCGGGATCACCTCGGCGGCGATCTCGAGCAACCGACGCGCCAGCGGCTCCAGGCCGCGAATGGAAGAAATCGCTTCGCCGGTCTCGAGCAGCGCCTTCAGGTTCCGCGCCATGCGCCCCGCTGGCGACAGCGCGGCTATTACGTGCTCGGAATCCCGGTACACCGCATCCTCGCGCCGCAGCAGCAGAGTCTCGCCGCCCACCGGCCCGCCGTCAACCGCGGCAATGGCGGAGATGGTCTCGGAAATCTCGCCCAGGTGGAACAGAAAACGCGTGGCCCCGACCTGGATCTCGTCCCCGGGCTCCAGCTTCCGCTCTTCCAGAGGCAGACCGTTGACCGCCGTCCGATTCCGGCTTCCCAGATCCCGCAGGATATGTCCGCCGTTTTCAGGAACAATTACGCAATGACGCCGGGAAACCGCGGCGTCGTCCAAGCAGATCAGGTTGCCCTTGTCGCGGCCCACTGATAGCGGTTCGGCCGTGATGGGAAACGACATTCCTTTCAAAGGACCGGCGACCGCGATCAGATGCGCCTGCATTGGGATTCAGTGTACCGGATTCCGACGCCCGCCTGCGAGGTCCCCGCCTCGGGCCCCGCCTCGGCCCCATCAAACGGATAGTCGGGCCTATCGCAACGATGGTACCGGACGATTCGGCGCCGCGCTACCGGACACTCTCAAAACCATTGCGCTGGTCCGAATGTCCTGAGCAATCATGGATTTGCGTCGAACTGGAATCAACGCGGCACGGTTTGGCACCGCAGTTGCCTTCTTACAGGGCGTTCGGCAGCAACGCCGAGCAAAAAAGGAGAGACGTCATGAAGACCAAGACGAACGTGAAAGCCGGACGCAAGGCCGGAGTGGACTTCAACGAGAACGAGACCAGCGGGCTACGCGTGCAGACCAGCTTGAAGGCCGGCCGGCGGGCCAATTAGTTGGCGGCCCACGGCTCTGGCCTGTCGATGCCATCACGAAGCGGGGGGCCAGATACCAAGAGAAGTCAGAGAAACGAACAGGGACATGAGAACCAAGATTCGGGTCAGAGCCGGTGAGCCTGCAGACCTCGCGGGAATTTTGGCCGCCGGCCTGACCCTTGTAGACAGCATCTGGTAGACAGCATCTGCCCACCCGGCCCATCGAAACCCCGGCCCGAGCCTCCGCAGTAAGTCCTGCCGAAGAACTCACCTGCGCGCCGAGCCACCTCAATCCACCCACCAATCCATCGACCCACCAAGCGTCACGGACCGCGACCTGCCATCCAAATGGATCTCTGAGAGCAAGGCAACCGCGGGTAAGTCTGCAAGCGCCTGGCGGCGACAATCAAACTGATAGCAAGGCCCATCCCAACGATGGTTTGAACAAGCGAACCGACCCGCCCTCCGCCCCTTCAATCTATTTTGGAATCAACGGCTTCCTGGCTGCATGAACGTCCCCGGCGAATTGGCACGGCAGTTGCATTAGGTAGGCGCGTTCCTCAGAAAGGGGAAAAGGCGATGAAGACCAAGACGCAAATCAAGGCGGGGATGAGAATGAACCACAACCAGACCACCGTCGGCGGTCTGCGGGTGCGGACCAGCGTGAAGGCAGGAAGACTGGCGGGCAACCACAACGACAGCCAGGTAAGCGGTCTGAGCGTCAAAACCCAGATCAAAGCTGGACGACTTTCGTCGAATCACAACCAGACCTCGACCGGCGGCCTGCGCGTCCGAACCCGGGTGAAAGCGGGCGGCCAAAGCGAGAACCACAATGAGACTCTGGCGAGCGGCTTGCAGGTGCGGACCAGCGTTAAGGCGGGCCGGCTGGCCAGCAACCACAGCGAAACCCAGACGAACGGGCTGGCGCTGCGGACCCGGATCAAGGCCGGGCGGATCGCTGCCAACCACAATGCCACTACTGGAAGTGGCCTGCCTATGCGGACCCAGGTCAAAGCCGGAAAGCTTGCTTCGAATCACAACCAGAACCAAACTAACGGGCTCTCCGTGCGAACGAGTGTGAAGGCGGGACGGTTGTCCGCCAATCACAATGAAAACCAGACGAACGGACTGAAGCTTCGGACCCGGATCAAGGCCGGCCGGATTTCGGTAAACCACAATTCAACCGAGATGACTGGCCTGGCGGTGAGTACTCGCTTGAAAGCCGGGCGAATTGCGATGAATCACAACCAGAACCTGGCCAACGGGCTCCCCGTGCGGACTAGCGTGAAAGCAGGGAAACTATCCGCCAATCACAATGAACGCCAGCCGAGCGGGCTAGCGCTTCGGACCCGGATCAAAGCCGGCCGGCTTGCCGCCAACCACAATGCCACCACAGTAAGCGGCCTGCCTGTGCGGACAAGCGTGAAGGCGGGCAAACTCGCCACCAATCACAGCGAGTCTCTCGGGAGCGGCCTGAACGTCAAGACCCGGATTCAAGCCGGGCGGATTGCGCTGAATCACAACCAGAACCAGGCTACCGGCCTGCCCATGCGCACGCGCGTCAAGGCTGGGAGATTGTCTGGCAACCACAACCAGACCTTGGCCGCGGGCTTGCCCATCCGAACCAGCGTAAAGGCTGGGAGAATCGCCACCAATCACAACCAGTCGCTATTTACAGCGTAATGCCGGTCCCGGCGGAAGAAGGCATGGCGCTTCCTACCCCAATTGACGACGCCATTGCGCTGCACGATCGCGCTTTGGAGCTTCAGGAATCCGCGCAACTGGCCGAAGCCGAAACCTGTTGCCGGCGCGCGCTCGCGCTCATCGAGCAGAGCGATGGTCCCGAACATCCGGACGTGGCCAATGTTCTCAATACCCTGGCGTCGATTCTCGATCAGCGCGGAAGCTTCCACGAAGCCGAGCGTCATGCCCGGCGGGCCAGTCAGATTATGGATCAGCTCGGCGACCGCGTCCAGGGCGTCGAGGCGGATCAGATTCGCATTGAATCGCTTACCCTGCTGGGCACGTTGGCGCGCAACCGGGCCGACTACGGGAAGGCCGAGCCCTATCTCCAGTGCGCACTGCATCTGGCCGAACAGGCATTCGGGGCCGATGCCACCCAAACTGCCTCCGCACGCAACAATCTGGCGGTTCTCTATAAGTACACCGGCGCTTTCGACCAAGCCGAACTGCTCTACCGCCAGGCGCTCAAGAGCCTGGAACGGGCCTTCGGCCCCGGGCACCTGGAACTGGCCACCGTGTATCACAACCTGGGCGGGCTAGAGCACGCGCGCGGGCGCCACGGCCGCGGCGAGCCGCTGGCCCGCAAGGGATACGAGATCCGCTTGCGCGAGCTCGGCCCCGACCACCCCGACTCCGTGGCCGACGCCGCCGCCTTGGCCAGCATCCTCGATGCCCTCGGCCGCCGCGAGGAAGCCGAGAAGCTCTTCCGCCACGCTTTGGCCGTCTTCGAGCGCCTCTATGGGCCGGAGCATTACGAAGTCGCGGTCAATCTCAATAACCTGGCCGCGCTCAAGCAGGCACAAGGCGACTTGGTGGAAGCCGAACGACTCTACCGCCGTGCTCTGCATATGAAAGAGAAGCTCCTCGGCGCGGAACATCCCGACACCGCCTTAACGGCCAACAATCTGGCCATGCTGCTGCCGTGGCTCGGCCGGAAGGAAGAAGCGGGATTGATGTGCCGCCGCGCGTTGGGAATCCTCGAGAAGAACCTGGGCCCGGACCATCCCAAGGTGGCCACCTGCCGCAAGAACTACGCCGGAATCCTCGGTCCAAGTACTACTCCATGAGGCTCTTTCCTCGCTTTCAATCTCCGAACAGGTTATGATTTGAGCCTTGGGCGGCTCCTATGTCCACGGCCTTTTCCCGCACGCTGCGTTCGCTCCAGGCTGACGGCTTCCGCCTCTCCCTCGCTGGTATTTTGGTCGCAGCGGTGCTCATTGGCGCCTGGACGGCTTGGGCAGTACTCGCTCGCCTCACCCTATATGAGGTCACCGACGCGGCTCGCATTGAAGTGGACCAGGCCGCGCATCCCATCCAGTCTCCCCTGCTTGGCCGCATCGTCAAAACCAACCTGGCGATCGGCCGCGAAGTCCTTGCCGGCGACGTGTTGATTGAGCTCGATGCCCAGCCGCAGCGACTCCAGATTCGGGAAGAGCAGACGTTGCTTTCCACTCTCCCCAGCCAGATCGAGGCCCTGCGTGCCCAGCGCGCTGCCGAAGAGCAATCCCGCCGCAACGAACAACAAACCGCTCGCGCGGCCCAGGAGGAAGCCCGCGCCGGCGTGCGCAAGGCGGAAGCGCCGGAACGCCTCGCCGAAGTGGAGCAGCAGCGCCTGAAGGACCTGCGCGCCGAGGGCCTGATTGCCGAGCGCGACTTCCAGCGCGGCGCCGCCGAAGTGCAGGAACGCAAGGCCGACGTCGAAAGCCAGCAGCTCACGATTCCCCGCTTGCAGCGCGAGCAACAAACCCGGGAAAGCGATCGCGAAGCCCTCGTGCGCCAGATCGATGCGCAGGTCCAGGCGCTGGACACCCAACTCGCCACCGCGCAGGCCGAGGTCGGCCGCCTGCAGTATGAAGTCGAGCGGCGCACCATCCGGGCGCCCATCGCCGGGCGCATCGCGGAGGCCGCCGTGCTGCGCGCCGGCTCCGTGGTGGATGAAGGTGACCGGCTCGGGGCCATTGTGCCCTCGGGTAAGTTGCGGGTCATCGCGCAGTTTCCGCCGCCGGCGGCGCTCGGCCGCATCCGCCCCGGCCAGACGGCCCGCGTGCGTCTGCAAGGTTTCCCTTGGACCCAGTACGGCAGCGTGGCCGCTAGCGTAACCGAAGTCGCCAGCGAGGTGCGCGACGGCACCGTGCGCGTGGACCTGGCGGTGGTTTCGCAGCCGCCTGCCATTCCCCTGCAGCACGGCCTTCCCGGCTCGGTCGAAGTGGAAGTCGAACGGATTTCGCCCGCCCGCCTGGTGTTGCGCCACGCGGGACGCTTGTTGACTCAGCCGCGCAGCGCGTTTGCCGCCGAAAACACCAGCAGAGGCGTCAACTGATGCGCCGCTGGCTGGTCCCGGAGGTGGTGCAGTCCTCCGGGATGGATTGCGGCCCCGCCTCTCTCAAGGCCCTGCTCGAAGGCTTCGGCATCTCCGCCAGCTATGGCCGCCTGCGCGAAGCCTGCCAAACCGATGTCGATGGTTCCTCCATCGACCAGATCGAAGAAACCGCCATCAGCCTCGGGCTCCGCGCCGAACAGGTCATGATGCCCGTCGATCACGTCCTGCTCGGCTCGGCAAAGGCGCTGCCCGCCCTGGTGGTGGTCCGCCTCCCCGGCGGCGCCACTCATTTCGTGGTGGCGTGGTCCCGGCTAGGCCCTTGGATTCAAGTGATGGACCCGGCCGTCGGCCGCCGTTGGTCCACCGTCGAGCAGTTTCAGAGCGAGATCTTCGTCCACACCCAGGCCGTCCCCGCCGATGCTTGGCGCGAGTGGGCGGGCTCCGCCGCCTTCCTGGTTCCGCTCCGCCAGCGCATCGACCGGCTGGGCCTGCCCGTCGCGGCCCGCGACTCTCTCATCGATGCCGCGCGCTCCGATTCCGGCTGGAGCGCGCTCGCCACCTTGGACGCCGCCGTCCGCATGCTGGCCGCCCTCACCCGCAGCCGCGGCGTCCGCAAGGGCCCGGAAGCCGCACAACTGCTCGTCAGTTTGACAGCGTCGCCCGCCCGCGTCCCCTCGCGCTATTGGTCGGTCCAGCCGGACCCAGACGCCGCCGATCAACTCTTGCTCAGCGGCGCGGTGCTGCTCCAGGTTCACGGCCGGCGCGCCGAACCGGTTCGCGCCGCGGACCTGTCTCCGGAATTGGCCGCCGCGTTGGAAGAAGCGCCCGCTCGTCCCGGCCTCGAGCTCTGGCGGATTCTGCGCGCCGATGGCCTGCTGGCCCCAGTTGTCCTGGGAGCCGCGCTGGCTCTCGCCGCCGGAGCCGTCCTGTGCGAGGCGCTCCTGTTCCGCGGTCTGCTCGACCTCGGCCGCGACCTCGCCCTCAGCGGCCAGCGCGTCTGGGCCTTGGGCGCGACCGTGGTTCTGCTGGCCGGCCTGCTTCTGCTCGATTGGCCGCTCGCGCTCGGCGTCTTGCGCCTGAGCCGCAAGCTGGAGTGCCGGCTGCGCCTCGCGTTCCTGCGCAAAATTCCCCGCCTCACCGACCGCTATTTCCAAAGCCGCTTGATCTCGGATATGGCCGAGCGCAGCCACAGCGTCCACCAATTGCGCGACGTTCCCGATCTGGGCGCGCAATTTCTCCGCGCCACGTTCGAAATGATAGCTACCGTCGCCGCCATCGCCTGGCTCTACCCCGCCAGTGCTCCTCTGGCCGCGCTCGCTGCCGCGGTGGCCTGGTCCATTCCACTCTTCGCCCAACCCGTTCTCGGCGCGGCCGACTTGCGCGTCCGCAATCATACCGGCGCGCTCAGCCGCTTTTATTTCGACGCGCTGCTGGGAGTGACCGCCCTGCGCGCTCACGGAGCGGAGCGCCCGGTCTGCCGCGAGCACAACGATCTGCTCACCGAGTGGGCCCGGGCCGGCCTCGACCTGCAACGGACGCTCGTTCGCGTGGAAGCGCTCCAGCTCTTCTTGGGCATGGGGCTGGCGGCCTGGCTGATGCTGCGGTATCTTTCCGGCGCCGGGGACCTCGGCGGCGTGCTGCTGCTGGCCTACTGGTCCTTGAATCTGCCGATGCTCGGCCAGGACGCCGCCACCGCAGCCTGGCAATACCCCCGAGTTCGTAACATTACTCTGCGCCTGATGGAGCCGCTGGGCGCGCCTGAAGAAGCCCACGCTGCCGCGCCGCTGGAGGTTCCGCAAACTCGCGGAATGGCCATCCAGATGGAAGCCGTCAGCGTGCGCGCCGCCGGGCACAGCATTCTGGAAGATATCGATCTGGAAATTCCGCCCGGCAGCCATGTCGGCATCGTGGGATCTTCCGGAGCCGGCAAGTCGAGCCTGGTCGGTCTGCTGCTTGGGTGGCACCGGCCCGCCTCCGGCGTCCTGCGCGTTGATGGCGAACCGCTCGACGCCGCCCGCCTCCAGCAATTGCGCGATACCGCCGCCTGGGTGGATCCGCAAATTCAACTCTGGAATCGCTCTCTGTTCGACAACCTGCGCTACGGCGCGCCGGCGGACGCCGCGCTCGATCTCGAGACCGTGCTCGATGCCGCCGATCTGCGAGGCGTCCTGCATAAGCTGCCCGACGGCTTGCAGTCGGCGTTGGGCGAAGGCGGCGCTCTGGTTTCGGGCGGCGAAGGGCAGCGCGTGCGCGCCGGCCGCGCGTTACTGCGGCGCGATCCTCGCCTGGTCATCCTCGATGAACCCGGCCGCGGCCTCGACCGCGAAAGCCGCCGCGCTTTGCTCAGCCGTTGCCGCGAAGCCTGGCGCGAAGCCACCTTGCTCTGCATCACTCACGATGTGGCCGAGACCCGCCAGTTTCCGCGCGTCCTGGTGATCGACCAGGGACGCGTCGTCGAAGACGGAGCCCCGGACCGGTTGGCGGCCGACTCCGCGTCGCGCTACCGGGCGTTGCTCGATGCCGAGGAACGCGTCCGTCAAACCCTGTGGTCGCATCGGATCTGGCGCAGGCTGACCTTGCACGACGGCGTTCTGCTGGAAAAGGAGGCGCGCACCGCATCATGGCACGGGGATTGACATCGGGGCTGTTATCGTACGCCTGGCCTGTCTCGCGCCTCGCGGAATTGGTGTCCGCCTTGGCCCAACGGGCCGGACTTCCCATTCCCGCCGTGGAGGCTCCGGCTTCGGCGGAAAGTATCGACCGGATCTGCGCTGTCTTGCATCTCGAAACCGACGCCATCGAGATTCCTGGCGCTGCGTTCAATCGCCGGATGCGTGCCGCCGGTCCGGCTGTGTTGCGTCTGCAGCCGGGCGGGTGGATCGGGCTGCTCGGCATGCGCGGCCGCCAGGTGCGCTTGCTGACGCCGGACTTGCGCCTCGTGCGCGTGCCACTGGACCGGTTCCGCCGCGAAATCCTGCGCGGCCTCGGTTCTTCGCACGACGCGGAAATCGATCGCATCCTCGAAGAGTGCGCCATTCCCGCCGCGCGCCACCACGACATGCGCCAGGTCTTGCTCGAAGAGCGCCTCTCGGAGACCACGGTGGCGACGACCTGGCCGCTGCGCCTGCCGCCCGGTTCGCCCTTCCTGGGCCAGATGCACGGTGCGGGCTTGCTCGGCCGCCTGGCCTTGCTGACCGGCGCGCACACCGGCGAATACGCGTTGTGGGTGGTGGCCTGGTGGCTGCTCGGCCGCGGCGCGCTCAACGGCCAGTTCGATCGCGGCTGGCTCGCTGCCTGGGCGCTGGTGCTGCTCACTCTGCTTCCCCTGCACTTGCTCGCCACCTGGCTGCAGGGCGTTCTGGCCGTGAGCCTGGGCGGCCTGCTTAAACAGCGGTTGCTGGCCGGCGCGCTCCGCCTCGATCCCGATCGCATCCGCGCCGAGGGCGCCGGCAAACTCCTCGGCCGCGTCATTGAATCCGAACTCGTGGAATCGCTGGCCGTCGGCGGCGGATTGTTTTCCGTGCTGGCCGCGTGCGAGTTGGTGCTCGCCGCGGCGGTCCTGGCCGTGGGCGCGGGCGGCTGGCTGCACGTCGGCCTCCTGGCGGTTTGGGTCGGCCTGGCTCTCTTCCTGGCTTGGCGGTATAGCGAGCGTCGTGCCGCCTGGACCCACCAGCGGCTCGCCATGACGCATCATTTGGTCGAGAGCATGTCGGGGCACCGCACGCGCCTGGCCCAGCAGCCCCCCGAAGAGTGGCACCAGGGCGAAGACCAGGCCTTGGAGAACTACCTGCAAGTCTCCGGCGGCCTGGATCGCGAAAGCGGCCGCCTGGTGTCCTTGATTCCGCGAGGCTGGCTACTGGTCGGCCTTCTGGGAATGGCCCCGGCGTTCCTCTCCTTCCAGAACGACGCCGCGGGCGTCGCCATCGCGCTCGGCGGTTTGTTGCTGGCGCAGCGCGCGCTCCAGCGCCTGGTCCTCGGCCTCTCCCAGTGGATCGGCGCTGGCATCTCCTGGAACCAGGTGGCGCCGCTCTTTCACGCGGCCGCGACGCCCGATGAGGCCGGCGCGCCCTTCGTGAATCCCGATCGCGGCCCCGCCCGCCTGGCCTTGGAAGCGCAGGATCTGGTCTTTCGCTACCCAGGGCGCGCCGAGCCCGTTCTGCGCAACGCCAGCCTGCGCATCTTCACCGGCGACCGCCTCCTACTCGAAGGGCAATCCGGCGGCGGCAAGTCGTCACTGGTCTCGGTGCTGGCCGGCTTGCGCAAACCCACTTCCGGCGTCGTGCTGGCGGGCGGCCTTGACCGCCAGACTTTGGGAGCGCGCGGCTGGCAGCGCCGTGTAGTGGCCGCCCCGCAGGTTCAGGAAAACCACATTGTGGCCGCTTCCCTGGCGTTCAATCTATTGCTGGGGCGCCACTGGCCTGCCTCCGAGGAGGATCTGTCCGAGGCTGACGCCGTTTGCCGCGAACTCGGCCTCGGCCCCCTGCTCGACCGCATGCCCGGAGGTCTGCAGCAGATGGTGGGTGAAACCGGATGGCAGCTCTCGCAAGGCGAACGCGGCCGCATCTTCCTCGCGCGCGCCCTCTTGCAAGGCGCCGATCTGGTCATTCTGGACGAGAGCTTCGCCGCGCTCGATCCTGAGACTCTCCAGCAAGCCCTGGGCTGTGCCATGGAACGGGCTCGCTCCCTCATGGTCATCGCTCATCCCTAAGAAAAAGATCCATCGAGGTCCTGCCTGCTATCATGGACTTTTCCCTATGCCGAACCTGCACTCCGAGCCCGCTCCTGTTTCCGAAGCCGTAACCCGCGACATCAAGGTTGAAGTCATGTCGCGGCACTCGCCCGAAAACGCGCGGCAGGGCGAATGGCTATTTCAATACACCGTCCGCATCACCAATCAGGGGCTCGATACCGTGCAACTGATCAGCCGGCACTGGATCATCACCGATGCCCTGGAGCATGTCGAAGAAGTCCAGGGCCCCGGCGTGATCGGCGAGCAGCCCGTTCTGGCTCCCGGTGAATCCTTCCAATACTCCTCCTGGTGCCCGCTCAAGACTCCCACGGGCATGATGCACGGCACCTATCAGATGGTCCGCAAGGGTGGAATCCAGTTCGACATCGAGATCGCCCCCTTCGCTCTCCGTGCCCGCTACACGGTTCACTAGGTAACGGCCCCGTCACTCCTTGACCGGTGCAAACTCACCGGTGGCGTATGCCTCCTGGCTTGCTCGGGCGCGAAGCGCCCTGTCGTCGACGATCCTCGTGCCACAATAACAGCAGCACACCGGGGCCGCCATGACCGAGAACCATCTCACCATGCGGATCGCGATCCTCCTCCTTGCGAGCGCGGCGCAGACCGTCTTCGCTCAGGACCCGAACATGATCCAGGCGGACGCCGTCTTCGTGCAGGCCGCCGCCAAGGCCGATAAACCTGCGCTGGAACAGCTACTCGACCCCGACTTTACCTGGACGGACGCCGCGGGCAGGGTTCAGACGAAAGCCCAAGTGTCGGCGGAACTCCCAACGATGGCGATCGCTGCCGGAAATACGGTTTCCAAAGCCTACACATACGGCACACTCGGCAACGTCCAGGTGAACCAGGGAAGAGCGCACGTCCTGCGCGTGTGGGTCAAACGGCCCGCCGGCTGGAAGGCCCTCCTCTATCAGGAATTGATGTCGCTCGAAAAGCCCCCCACCTTCACTCCCGGCGCCGGCGCGGCTTGCCAGAACCCGTGTCAGTCCATCCCTTTCACTCCTAAGAATGAGATAGAGCGTGCGGTCGCGGCAGCCTATTCGCAGCTCGAAACCGCGGCTCATGCCCGCAATTCGGCGGCGTTCGGACCGATGGTCGGTGATGAGTTTGTCGCCGCCAGTTCCAATAGCGACAAACTCCAGAGCAAGCGCAGCCGCATGTCCGACTTCGACCGATCGAAGGATGGCGGTGTCGCCCCAACTCCGCTGCGATCGGCGCGCATGTTCGTTCTTGGCGACGCGGTTCTCATGGTCTCCGACCACCAGCCCGATCGGGGTAGTCCGTTGCGAGTGACCCGGATTTGGGTAAAGCGCACCGGAAGCTGGGTGGAAACTCTGAGCTTCCAGACTGCGGTCGCCGCCGCGAAACCAAAGTAAAGCATCGTGCCTTTTCACACAGCAGAATCAGCATCCATTCGGCCCGCAATCGGGCTTGAACCTCATATCCAACAGGAATCTTGATCCGAGAACCCTCCGGCCTTACGCTCTATCCAGACACGTTTCGGGGGTTCGGTTAGACCAACAAACGCCAACGCGCCACGAAGGCGATCCCGGCTCCCGTTTCCAATTCAAACGAAAAGTGAGGCACTCCACCATGCAACTTCGAAAGATCCAGTGGGCGAATCCGGCCGTCACCGCACTCCTTGCCTTCGCTGCCTTGGCAGTGATGCCGCCCTCGGTGAGAGCCGACGAGAAACTCATCTTCGGACAGATCAGCGGCGTGTCGTGTCAAGGAGCCGGCGACAACGCCTTTCCCGGTTTCGCTGCCTCCTCCTTCTCTTTTGGAGACACCCTGGCAACCGACGCCGCTAGCGGTCTTGCTACCGGCAAGGCGACGTTTCAGAATATCTCGGTGGTCAAGGGGCTCGATGACTGCACGCCCGTGCTATTCGAAGCAGTCGCCAAAGGAACCCAGTCGGCCACCGCGACCCTCACTGTTGTGGCCAAGGGCGGCAAGACTCCGCTCCTGGTGATTCAGCTGACCAGTGTGATTGTGAACAGCGACAAATTCACCGAGGGCGCGGCCCACGAACTGGATGAGGTGGTCACCCTGTCGTACCGGAAGATCACCATCACTCACGTTCCCAGCGGCAAGACCGTCACCATCGATGTCGCCACGAACTCCGCCACGTAGATCGACGCGGCTCCATTCCGGCGCGGAGCGCGGCTGCTGATTGCAGGGCCGCGCTCCTCCCCCGCTTCCTCCCCTCCGCCCAAACCGCTGCCAAACACCGCAACAACCATGCCATCGGCACTCTCCTGAAGTACAATGGTGAGCCAAGGATGCGGAGGGTTATGTCGGCTCGGCGGTTCACCTGGGTTCTGTCGGCTTCTTTGATGGGTCTGTTCGGCGCTGCCTCCGGCCACGGCCAAACCGCGGCCCGCGCCGCTACGCAGATCCCACGCATGCCGAACGGCAAACCGAACTTCACCGGCCTCTGGGAAGCGTTGGGCACAGCGGATTGGGATATTCGTGATCACAGTGCGCACGCCGGGCCGTTCTATCAGTTGGGCGCCATCGGCGCCGAGCCCGCCGGCCAAGGCATTGTCGAAGGCGGTGAAATTCCCTACACGCCGGCGGCGGCGGCCACCCAGAAGCAGAACTTTCAGAACCGCATGAAGCTCGATCCCGAAGTGAAGTGCTACATGCCCGGAATTCCGCGCGCGAATTACCTGCCCTTCCCCTTTCAGATCGTTCAATCGCAGCGGGACATCGCATTTGCCTACGAATTCGCGACCGCCAATCGCGTGGTCAACATGGGCAAGTTTCAAGAGGGCGCGGTGGACACTTGGATGGGAACCTCCAACGGGCATTGGGATGCTGACACCCTGGTGGTCGATGTCAGTAGCTTGAACGGCAATAGCTGGTTCGACCGAGTCGGGGATTTCCAGACGGAGAATACGCACGTGGTCGAACGCTTCACCCTGGCCGACGCCGATCACATCAATTACGAAGCCGCCATCGACGACAAAACCATATACACTCGGCCTTGGAAGATCAGCACGGTTCTGTACCGGCGCAAGGAAAAGAACGCGCAGCTCAACGAATTCAAGTGCGTCGAATACGTGGAAGAATTGATTTACGGGGATCTGAAGAAGAAGTAGTCGAAGGAGGCCCCAAATGAAATATCTGACCGTAGTGGCCGCGGCCGCCCTCGCGTCCCTGACCGTTCCGGCGGCCATTGGGCAAGCCCCGGCGGCCGGGCCAGCTGCCAAAACCGCGCCCGCGTCCAAGAGCTGGGTCCAGCCCAAGACCCCTTGGGGCGATCCCGATTTACAGGGCACCTGGACCAGTGATGACTGCATCGGCACGCCGCTGAACCGGCCTGCCAATGTGGGCGAGAAGCTCTACTACACCGAGCAGGACCTCGCGCAACGCCAGACCCAACTCGCGAAGCAGCAGCAGAACGATCTCCAGGAATTCGCGCCGGAGAATCAGCGAGTCGGCACCGCCCCCCCCAGCCACTGGGGTGAGCGGGCGCGCCGCCCCTGCAAACAGACCTCGCTCGTCGTCGATCCCCCGAATGGCCGGACCCCCGACCTGCTTCCCGAAGCCAAGGCCCGGCCCGTCCCGGAAGGCGCAGGCAACAATAATCCCAAAGCCGATTCGTGGGAAGACTTCAGCTATTACATTCGCTGCATCAGCCGCGGCGTTACCGGCTCCATCCTTCCCGTGATCTATGGCAACGGGCAGCAGATCGTGCAAGGCCCCGGCTATGTGATGATCCTCCAGGAAATGGTGCATGAAGCCCGCGTGATCCCCACCGACGGCCGTCCGCATGCCGGCCCCAACATCCGCTCCTACATGGGCGACGCGCGCGGCCACTGGGAGGGCGGCACGCTGGTAGTCGAAACCACCAATTTCCTGGGCAACCGTACGGGAATCGGCCTCAATGGCGGCGGCACCCCCACCAGCGATGCCCTGAAGCTCACCGAGCGCTACCTGCGCACCGGTCCGAATGAGATGCGGTACGAAGTGACCGTGGACGATCCCAAAACCTACGTGAGTCCTTTTAAGATCGCGTTCCCGCTCACCCAGGAATCCGGCTACCGCAATTTTGAATATGCGTGCCATGAGGGCAACTATGCGATGTCGGATTCCCTCAGCGGCGCCCGTGCCAAAGAAAAAGCCGCGGCCGCAGCCGCCAAAACCAAGTGAATCGATCGAGGAGACCAGACATGAGAAACCCGCTCGCAGTCGTTGTTGCCGCCATCGTCGTGCTGGGCGCAGCGGCGCCGCTATGGGCCCATCACGCCTTCGCCGCGGAATTTGACGGAGACAAGAAAGTCAAATTCACCGGAACCGTGACGAAAATGGAGTGGATCAACCCGCACGCCTGGATTCACATCGACGTCAAGGGCGCCGACGGCAAGGTCACGCCCTGGATGATCGAGGCCGCCGCCCCCAATGCGCTGCTGCGCCGGGGCTGGACCAAGCACTCGCTCCCGGCCGGCACCGAAATCGTGGTCGAGGGGTACCAGGCCAAGGATGGAACCAACCGCGCCAACGGCAGCCTCATCACCTTCACCGACGGAAAGAAACTGTTTGTCGGTTCTTCCAAGGGTGATCCCGGCGCCGCCCCGGATGCGGCCGAGAAATAGCTACCTCGTCCGCCGCACCATTCACCAAACCGTCACACCTCCTCGTGCCACAATGGCAGCAGAGTAGGTGAACCTTGAAGCTTAGTGCCCTGATCGGTTTTCGACCCCGTCCCTCCGCCGATGCGGCGTCCGCGGTTCCGCGCCCCGTCCGTCACACCCTCTCCCTCTGCCGCGCCCTGCTCTCTGAACGCGGTGAGGTCTCCGGCGGGCGCCTCGCCACCGAAGCCTTGCAATCCTACCAGTCCTTGGACGAGCCGGCCCGCGCCGTCTTCTTCGATCGGCTGGCCCGCGAGTTCTCTCCCGATCCCGAAACCGTCGGCCACGCGGGCGATGCCTATCGCCAGGATCCGTCGCCGCCTAACCTGGCCCGCTTGCTGCGCGTCACCGAGCCCCCCCGCCAGGAGCTGTTCCGGCGTCTCAATATGGCGGCCGGCGGCACTCGCGTACTGGTCGATCTGCGCCGCCAGTTGCTGGCCGATCTCGACGCTCATCCCCAGTGGGCCCCCATCCAGGCCGACCTCGCTCATCTGCTCGCCTCCTGGTTCAATCGCGGCTTTCTCGAACTGCGGCGCATCGACTGGCGTACCCCCGCCATCGTTCTGGAAAAACTCATCCAATACGAAGCCGTGCATGAGATCCAGGGCTGGCACGACCTCCAGCGCCGCCTGGAATCCGACCGCCGCTGCTACGCTTTCTTTCACCCCGCCCTCGGCGATGAGCCCATCATCTTCGTCGAGGTCGCCCTCACCCGCGGCATGAGCGCCAAGGTGCAGCCCTTGCTGAGTCCCGACTCCCCGGTCCTCGATCCCGCCTCCGCCAACTGCGCCATGTTCTATTCCATCACCAACTGTCAGGAGGGGCTCCGCGGCGTGCCTTTTGGCAATTTCCTGATTAAGAAAGTGGCGGAGGACTTGAGCCGCGAGTTACCCCACATCCGCACCTTTGCCACCGTCTCCCCGGTTCCCGCTTTTCGCGAATGGCTGAACGGCGCTCTCCGCACGCGCGAAAAACATCTTCCCAAGGGAATCGCCGAATGGGTAAACCGTCTCGATGAACCCGAATGGTGGAAACAGAAAGAGTTCGCTGAAACCGCGCAGCGCGAGCTGATGTCCCTGTGCGCGTACTATCTGCTCAATGCCCGGCAGGGCAAAGAGCCCCTCGATCCCGTGGTCCGCTTCCACTTGCGCAACGGCGCGCGCCTGGAACGCTTGAACTGGCTCGGCGACACCTCTTCCGCCGGCATGCGCCGCTCCGCCGGCCTCATGGTGAACTACGTCTATCGCCTGGCTGACGTCGAGCGCAACCACGAGCAGTATATGAAGGAGCTCAAGGTCACCGCCTCGCGGACCATCGAGTCCCTGGCCCGGCAATCCACTCTCGCCCGCCCCGCTTCATAGTCCCGTGGGGCAGGCTTGCTGCCGCCATACCTGCCCCGCCCCCCCTGCTCCCCCAAAGGGGTAATACAGCCGGTTCAGACACGCGTCGATGAGACCGGTAGAGGTCCCGCAACCCGCGGGATTTCCCTGGCGCGCGCCGGCGTTGCCCCGTCAGGCCCGGGCCTCTGCCCATACTCCTTAGCGCCGCTCAACTCACGGTGATCTCGATCAAAGGATGGTATCAGTCATGCGATCCAGACTGACGGACCGCACTCTCCCGCCGAAGCCTCTCTGTCCGCTGTATCGGCGTTGATCGTTGACGATAACGCCACCCAGCGCCGCATCTTGATGGAGATGCTGCGGATCTGGCAAATGCGTCCGTCCTGCGCCGCCACCGGGCCCGAAGCGCTCTCGATATTGCTGGGGGCGGCCGAGAGCCGCGAGCCGTTCGCTCTGGTCGTCCTGGATGCGGATATGCCCGAGATCGATGGTTTCGAGCTCGCCAGGCGTATCCGTTCCTCTCCTCTTCTCTCCCAGACCAGCGTCATCATGCTCATCTCCGCCGCCCGCCAGGGAGACCCGGGGCGCTGCCGGGATTTGGGAATCTGCGCCTATCTCACCAAGCCGCTCCGCCGCGCCGATCTCCGCACCGCCATCGCCGCTATACTCTCCGGCGCCTCCCCCCAACCCGCCGGGGCTATCGCCTCCGATGCCGTTCCTCAGCGGGCCGCTCTCCCCCTGCGCATTCTTCTGGCCGAGGACAACCTCGTCAACCAGCGCATCGCGCTCGGCATCCTGGGGAAACACGGACACTCCGTGGTCGTGGCCAACAACGGAGTAGAGGCGCTGACCGCCCTGGCGGAGCAGCCCTTCGATCTCATCTTGATGGATGTGCAAATGCCCGAGATGGATGGATTGGAAACCGCGCAAGCCATCCGCCGCCGGGAACAGGGCGGCGCAACGCACATCCCCATCGTCGCCATGACCGCGCACGCCATGAGCGGCGACCGCAAGCGCTGCCTGGCAGCCGGCATGGATGAGTACCTGGCCAAGCCCATCCGCGTCGCGGAACTGTTGGACGTGCTGGCTAAACACCAGCCCGGCGGCGTTTCATCTCCTTGAGCCCCTGGCGGTGGTAGAATACCGCCAGAAGCGCTACCAAGTTCGAAGCCGTCACGCACCGCACAGAGTTCGAGCCGGCTCGCTTGCAGAAACGAATGCCATCCTCCACGCAGCCCCGAATCCGCATCGCCCTGCCATTGGCAGCCATCGCCCTCCTGGCCGGATGCAGCAAGCCCTCTGCGCCGTCAAACCAGGCAACCCCCGCGACGGCGGCCCAAACTGGGCCTGTCCTGAAAGTCGCCGTTCTTTCAGACGGACGCCTCACCGTGGGAGGCGCGCCCGCGACTCTCCAATCGCTTCGCGATTCTCTCCACCGTCTGAGCGCGCAGCACGGCGTGGTCTGGTACTACCGCGAAGCCCCTCAGGACTCGCCGCCGCCGATCGCCATGCTGGTGATGCAGGAAATCGTCGAGTCGCAAGCGCCGGTCCGTCTCTCCAGCCGCCCTGATTACTCCGACACCGTCGTCGCCAATCCCCCGCCCCGCCCGGCGCAATAGGCCCGCGTCAAGAAGGCCCTCAGTTCTCCGACGGCTTTCGCGCGCTCACAATCTCGATCGTCTCGACCGTCCCCTTTTGCGGTTCCAGCTTCAGACCGAGCCGGTCGAGGATCTGAAAGATCGTCGGCCGCGTCGGGTCCGCAAACGCCTTATCTTCGGCCGACGGCTCCTGCCCCGGTGCGCCCGGCGGCCGCGGTCGCATCGGAACCCAGCCTTCCGTCTGGACGTTGTAGAGTCCCTTTAGCCCGCTCCGATCGATCACGGGCCGGTCCGCAAACCGCTCCACCGCCTTCGTGAGATCGGCGAGGCTCACCGCCTGGCCGTGAAGGCCCCGCCCTTGCCCGCCGCTGAAGGCATGGCAGCCCGCCGGATCGTTCGGACCCGTAGGATCCTTCGAGCAATTCTTTTCTTCCACCGCCGCCTTCGGAAGTTTGGGTCCGCCCTTCGCCACCGCGATCCAGTATACCGGCAGTTCCTTCGTCTCCCGGCGAACGGTCAATTGGAACCGCTCCGCCAGAAGGGTTTGCAACATCAGTTGCATCCTCTCGTTCTGAACTGTCTGTGAGGCGCCCTCGGGAATCGCACCTTTCTCGGCGGTGGCGTCGATGTCGTATTGCGTGTTGCGAATCCAGTCCGGCCCGCCAGTCAGCCGGTCCGTCGCGAAAGGTGGCAGGTCATAGGCCGCGCTGATAAGAACAATCAGCGGAAGGTCCCGAACCACGAGCCTGCCCCCGGGCAGAAACTGCATTCCTCTGCTGCGCGGATCATGCGCCTTGTTCTCTTTGATGGAGGCCACCTCGAAGGCCGGATGCCCCCCGGACGGTGACTGCGCTCGCAGCGGGATTCCCTGCATCATCCCCACCAAAACAGGCGCCATCACTGCTGCCAACGCTGCCGTCCCCAACAGCAACTTCTTCCCGAGATCGAGCTGGCGCCGCGCTTGATTCGTCATAATCTCCTCGATTCGTTTCTTGAGGTCCGCCCCCGTCACGCCTGCCGCGCACACCAACCCGGATTCTACGTAGTACTGGCACACCTTCAGAATCCCTTCCGCATACACCTCCGGGTCGTTGCCCTGCCGCAGCACCTCCTCGTCACAGGCACGCTCCCGCTCTTTCACCAGTTGCCTCTCCATCCACCACACCAAGGGGTAGAACCAGAACAACACTTCCACCGCCATGTGAAGCGCCGCCGCCAGATTGTCCCGGCGTCGCACGTGGCAAAGCTCGTGCGCGACGATCGCCTCGAATTGCGCTGGTGTCAACCGCTCCGTGATGCCTTCCGGCAGCACGAGCACCGGCCGCAAGATCCCGAATACCCCCGGCTCCACCAGCGACCGGGACGAGACCGCCCGCATTCCCTGCGCGTCCCGAGACAGAGGCGTCGCCGTCCGAATCACCTCGCGCAGACGCCACCAGCGCAGCCACCACCGGAACGCCACCACCGCGACGCCGAATCCCCAGAGGCCGAGCAGCACTGCGGGAAGCGGATTCCACGCCGCCGGAGACGCTGCAGCCCACTGCGTCAATCGCCCAGCCGGCGCGAAGGGCTGGCTGACCTGGTCGGCCAGGAACGAGACGCGTGCCTGCGTTCTCGCCCCGGCCCCGGGCAACCATCCTAGGGTCCCACCGAATTTCAGCAGCACCGAAAAGGGAACTAGAAACTTCACCGATGCCGCCAGCCAAACGACATACCGCACCTGCGCGCGGTTCTTCCGCAGCGCCAGCGTCAGAATCCCCGCCGCGGCGGCGAATAGCGTCGACTGCCAGAGGTGGTTCGCCACCGGCCCCAGCGTTGTCGGAGTCATTGCGCCTTGTCCTTTCTCGCCAGTTTGCGGAGCGCCTGCTCCGCTTCCTTGACATCCTCCAGGGTGAGTTTGCCGGAATCGATCAGGTGCGCCATCACCGGCTTGGTCCGCCCTCCAAATAGAGCGAGAAGTTCGTCGATCAGCCGGCCCTGCGCTTGCTCCCGCGTCATCGCGGCCTCGAAAATATTGGCGTTGCTGATCCGTTTCACACAGCGCAGCGCCTCCTTGCTTTCCAGCCGGTAAACCGTGGTCTGGATCGTGGTGTATGCCGGGCGTCCCTTTTCGGGAAACGTTTCCTGAATCTCCCGCACCGAGCACGCCCCGCGCTTCCACAGCGCCTCCATGATCTGTAGTTCGAGCTTTGTGAGTTTCGGAAAGGTCATACGATCTAACTATAGGTGATGTTCAGTCTACTATATCGATAGTCTGATTGCAAACGATTTTTCCGGAGCGCACCGTTCGCCCGTCACGCCACTTTTGGATTGTCGGCGAGGAAAGCGGGGCCTGTCACTCGGCGCTGACGAGGAAATCGACGGCCAAGCGCTTGATCAAAGTGGAAGGAAAGCACTGGAGGGCCGGCCCCTGAGAGCGCCCCGCAGGAAGACAAGCGCGGTTCTTCAGCCTTCGTGAGTCAAGAAATGAGGCTGGCAAACCTACAGGCCGTCAGCCGGATCTTCGGGCAACCCTTGGGGGGAAGTGAGCGGCTCCAGCAGCGCGCGGGCCTCGGCCTCCTGTTCGCGCGCCACCACAAACTCGCGCCATCCGCCCGTTAGCGTATCGATCATGCCGGTACGCCGGGTCTCCGCTCCGGCAATCCAATAGGGATGGCGGCGTCCTCTAAGGATCCCTTCGCCAAGGCAAAGACGATGGGGTCGCCTGTGGAGAAGACGGTTACGAACTCGGCGTCTGGGGTTGGAGGCCCAGAGTAAGGCTCCAAGTCCAGAAGCGGGTCCGGAGACGGCTCGGAAGCCGGTTCCGCCGGCAGCTTCGCGACCAGCGGGACACGGCAATCCGAGCACTCCGTAAACCCGTCCCGATATTCGGCCCGGCACTCCGGGCAATCCATACGCGCGGCGTGCGCCTAGCCCATGGGCGGCTTTTTGCGCGGTCGCGGCGAACGCTGCTTCTTGTTGCCGTCTCCCGGCGGCTTGCGAGCGCGCGGACGGCGCATCGGCTTGGGCGGAAGCTCGGGCAAGGGGATCTCGCCGGTGGCCGTCGGCTGTCCGGGCACCAGCGGCTGCGGCTCGTCGACCTCTTCGTATTCCTCAACGGCCGCTACCGGTTCCGGCTCCGGCGGCGCCGCCGGCGGGTGGAACTCTGCTCCCAGGTGCACAATGAGACCCTTCTCTTCATCCGCCACAATCCGCACCAGCGATTTGTCCTGCGCGTAGTTCAGCAACTCGCTGAACGCCTGAAACCCGTATTCGCGCGGATCGAACGCCGGCCGCTCCTGGCGCACCCACTCCGCCAGTTCGTCGGCCAACGCGCCATTGTCGATATCGAATCGGTGCGTCTCGAGCACATCGCGCAGAATCGGAATCGCCTGCTCCGGCTTGGCCCCGGGCTTCTCCGTGGCCGCGCCCTTCAGGCGGATCATATAGCGCCCTTCCCCGCCCGACACTTCCACGAAATCGGTCTTCTGCAGCTTCTCTACGAAATCGGTGAACGAGCTGGCGCCATAGGCCTTCTCGTTGAACGTGGAATCGAGTTGCAGCATCGTCGATTTCAACAGCCCCAGCTGCGGACGCACCTCGCGCCGCTCCAGAACGCCCAGCGCACGCTCCACCAGAGGCATCGCCTGCGACAGGTCCAACGCCACCCGCTTGTTGGGCGGCCGCTGCTGCCGGTCCTGCTGCGGCTCCCGCTGCTGTTGGTCTCTCGGCTGCGGCTCTCTCGGCGGCTGCTGCGAGCGCGACCGCGGTTCGTCGATGATCGATTCGTACGCCACGAACTCGTGACAGTTCTTCTGCAGTATCGTGCTCGTGAACGCGCGCCCGCCCACCACGTACACCCGTTTGTCGTATTGTTTGAGCTTGTTCACCAGCGCGATGAAATCGCTGTCTCCGCTGACAATCGCGAAGGCGTTAATGTGGTCGTGAGTGAAGGCCATCTCGAGCGCGTCGAGGGCCAGGTTGATGTCCGCGCCGTTCTTGTCGCCGCGGGGCGAGGGGTCGCGCTGCACCATTTGCACCGCGTGTTCGGAAAGAGCCCGCGTGGCCGATTCCTGCCTGCCCCAGTTCGCATAGGCGAACTTGGTCACGATTTCGCCGCGTTCTTTTAGCGCGTCGAGTACGGCGGCGACGTCGAATTCGCGGTGTAGCGTGGATTTCACGCCGATTTCGATGTTGTCGAAGTCGACGAACACCGCGATCTTTAATTTCTGTTCCATTGTGTAATTTCCTATTTCCGGTAATCGGCGTGGCGAACCATAGGGGCCGCCGCGCCAGGAAGACCGTGGAACCGGCTGCTGCCTTGAGCGCCCGTTGGCGACTGTGCCTTGGCCGGTTTCCTCATCCGTAGTGTATCCCAATTCTTTGTCCAACACAGGACGCCCTCGTCGATTTCTCATCCAGATTTCCTCAATCGGGTCGCCAGCCCCGCGCCGCGCTCGAATTCCGCCTGAAGCTGCCGGGTTCGCAGGTTCTCCCGGATGTGCTCCAGTTCCTGAACGTACTGGGACAGCGCCCGGTCGATATGTTCGCTGTTGGTGGCCAGGATGTCGCGCCACAGCTCGTAGGAGCTCAGCGCCAGCCGGGTCATGTCGGTCAACCCCGGCCCTGCCACCTGCAGGTGCCGCTCGCGGGTGAGGTGCTCACCCACCGTCGAAGCCAGCGCCGTGGAAGCCAGTTGTGCCAGGTGCGAGGTCAGCGCCACCACCCGGTCATGTTCGTCTGAGTCGAGAATCACCAGTCGCGCGCCGATGCGCCGAAGCCAGCCGGCGAAATCGCGCGCCGCCTTCGTCTCCAGTTCGGCGGGCTCATCGGGGGTCAGCACCCACGTCCGGCCTTCGAACAGGCCGGCTTCGGCGGCCGCCGCCCCGCGCGATTCCTTGCCCGCCATCGGATGCCCGCCCAGAAACTGGCCGCGGCGCACGAACTGCCGCGCCAGATCCACGATCTCGGTCTTGGTGCTGCCTGCGTCCGTCACCAACGCGCCCGGCTTCAACAGCGGGTCCAGGTGCCGGATGGTGTCCAGAATCCGGCCGATGGCTTGCGACAGAAACACCACATCGGCCTGGCCCACGGCTTCCGCCAGCGGCGCGCCGCGGTCGATCGCGCCCGCGGCCACCGCCTCCGCCACCGCCCGCTCCGAGCTCACCCCCACGATCGGCCCGCCGAATCCGGCCTGGCGCAACGCCAGCCCAAAGGATGCCCCGATCAGACCCGTCCCGACAATCGCGACGTTATTCATGGTTTGCCGGCCGATTCGCCGTTCGATTCCATGCGCAGGCGCTGGATCTGCCGCATCTCTTCCATGATGCGCTCGAAGATGCGCCGCACCGCCTGCTGGGCCAGCGGATCGTCGCTGGTGACGCTGCGCACATTGGCGAACACCCGCTCTTCCCGGTCCGGTTCGTAAACCGGCATATCGGCGTCGCGCTTCACTTGCCCGATCTCTTCCACCACGCGCGTGCGCTCGTTCAGCAATTGCGTAATACGCCGGTCCAGATCGTCAATGTACACGCGGAGCTCCTTGAGCTTTTGCCGCGCCTCTTCCTTGGTCATGCGTGCGCTCCGAAACCGTGTTTCAATTCGCGCGTGAACGATTCCAATTGAATCTCCAGAGAGGGATTATCGGCGTTGCGTTCGATCAGCCGCACGAACGCGCTGCCCACTACCACCGCTTCCACCTGGCCTCCCAGTTCGGCCACGTGCTCCGGGCGCGAGATGCCGAATCCCACCGCCAGCGGCAGATTCGTCACTGCGCGCACCGCCTGGATCAGCGGCGTCACCGCGGCCGATAGCGTCTCACGCTCACCCGTGACGCCGGTCCGCGACACCAGATAGACGAAGCCCGTGGAATAGCGCGCCACCAGCTCCAGGCGGCGGGTGGTGCTGGTGGGAGCCGCCAGAAAAACCGTGTCGAGCCCATGCCGGTGCATCGCCGCCACGTAATCCTGCGCTTCTTCCACGCTGGCATCGATCAGCAGGCACCCGTCAATGCCGCACGTGGCGGCGTCTTGAGCCAGCCGGTCCAGGCCGTAGCGCAGCACCGGATTCAGATACGTGAACAGCAGCAGCGGAACCTCGGATCGGCGGCGGATCGCGGCCGCGATCTCGAGCACGGTTGCAAGCGTAGTGCCGGCCTTCAGCGCGCGCTCTCCGGCGCGCTGGATGACCGGGCCATCGGCGATCGGATCGGAGAACGGCACGCCCAGCTCGATCAGGTCCGCGCCGCCGCGCACCAGCGCCTCCACCAGATCGGGCGTGCGCTCGGGCGTGGGGTCGCCCGCCGTGATGTACGCGATCAGACCCTTGCGTCCGTCCCGCTTCAAGCAGTCAAAGAGACGCCCGATGCGCGTCATGATTCGTCGAGTTCCTTGAAGTTTTCGCGGTAGATGTCGATGTCCTTGTCGCCCCGGCCGGAGAGATTCACCACGAAGACTTGGCCGGCGGCCGCGGGCGCGCGCCGCACGGCTTCGGCGACGGCATGGGCCGATTCCAGCGCGGGAATGATGCCTTCCGTCCGCGAGAGCAATCGCGCCGCATCCAGGGCTTGCACGTCGGAGGCCGAGGTGTACTCGGCGCGGTTCTGATCGTGCAGCCAGGCGTGTTCGGGACCGATCATCGCGTAGTCCAGGCCCGCCGACACCGAGTGCGTCAGGGCGATCTGTCCATGGTCGTCCTGCAGCACGAAGCTATAGGCGCCTTGCAGCACGCCCGGCGCGCCGCCGTGGTAGCGCGCGGCATGTTCCCCGAGAGCAGTGCCCCGCCCTCCGGCTTCCACGCCGACCAGCCGCACCGCGGCATCCGGCAAGAACGCGTGAAAAATGCCGATCGCGTTGGAGCCGCCGCCCACACACGCAAAAACCGAATCGGGCAGCCGGCCTTCGGCTTCCAGGATCTGGCCGCGCGCTTCCTCGCCGATGGTCTTGTGAAAATCGCGCACCATCATGGGATAGGGATGCGCTCCCAGCACCGACCCCAGCAAGTAATGCGTATCGGCGACGTTCGTCACCCAGTCGCGCATGGCCTCGCTGATGGCGTCCTTAAGGGTGCGGCTGCCGGAGGTCACGGCCGCCACTTTGGCGCCCAGCATGCGCATGCGGAACACGTTGAGCCGCTGACGGCGCATGTCTTCCTCGCCCATGTAGACCACGCATTCGAAACCCAGCAGCGCGCAGACCGTCGCCGTGGCCACGCCGTGCTGGCCGGCGCCGGTCTCGGCGATGATGCGACGTTTGCCCATGCGGCGGGCCAGCAATCCCTGGCCGAGGCAATTGTTGATTTTGTGCGCACCGGTGTGCAACAGGTCTTCGCGCTTCAGATAGATCCGCGCACCCCCCAGCGCTTCAGTCAGCCGCTTCGCAAAATAGAGCGCGGTCGGCCGGCCGGCGTAGTTGCGCAGCAGGTCCTGCAGCTCGGCCTGAAACGCGGGATCCTCGCGCGCCGCCAGATACGCCTGCTCCAGCTCTTCGATGGGAGCCATCAGCACTTCCGGCACGAAGCGCCCGCCGTACGGTCCAAAATGCCCGCTGGCGTCCGGTTGCGGGCTCATGCGCGGACCGTCTCCTTGGCGGCCTGCTGGGCCGCCCTGAGAAACTCGACCATCTTCTGATGGTCTTTCTTGCCCGGCGCGCTTTCGATCCGCGAGCAGGCGTCTACACCCCAAGGATGGGCCGCGGCGATGGCCTGCGCGACGTTGGATGCATCCAGCCCACCGGCCAGAATAATCCGCTTGCCGATCCCCGCCGCCAGGCTCCAATCGAACGATTGGCCGGAGCCGCCGTAGAGTGCGCCGGCCGGTCCATCCAGGACGAGTGCTTCGACCGGGCAATCTTCATAGGCGGACAAATCGAACCCCGGGCCGACGCGCGCGGCTTTCCACACGGCCGGTCCCGCCGGATAGGTTACCGGGGTCTCGTCGCCGTGCAATTGGGCCACGTCCAGCTTGACCATGTGAGCGATCTCTTCCACCCGCGCCGGCTCTTCGTTCACGAAGACACCGACGCGCCGAACGTCCGCATTCGAAGCAATCTCCGCCGCGCGTTCCGGGGCAATGTAGCGCGGGCTGCGCGGCCAGAAGTTGAAACCGATCGCGGTGGCGCCACCTCCAATCGCGGCCGCGGCGTCTTCGGCGTTGGTAATGCCGCAGATCTTCAGAATCACGATCCCACCAGCTTTCGCAAGGCCGCCGCCGGATCGCCTGATTTCATGAGGTGCTCGCCCACCAGGAACGCTGTGAACCCGGCAGCCCGCAGAGTCGAAACGTCCTCGGCGTCCCGGATGCCGCTCTCACTCACCCGCACCACGCCGTCGGGAATCGATTCGGCCAGCCGCAGCGACGTGTCGAGCGAAACCTCGAAGGTGGTGAGATCGCGGTTGTTCACTCCAATGATCTCGCTACCCGCCGCGACGGCCGCATCCAGTTCCCGCCGGTTGTGCACTTCCACCAGCGCGGCCATCTGAAATCGCGCCGCCGCTTCGCGAAAATCGCGGATCTCGCGCTCCGTCAAGATGGCGGCGATCAGCAGAATGGCGTCGGCTCCATGCGCCGCGGCTTCCACCACGTGCTCCGGAGCGATGGTGAAATCCTTGCGCAATACCGGCACTGTGACCGCCGCGCGCGCGGCCTCGAGGTCCGCCAGGCTACCCTGAAAGAACTCTTTGTCGGTGAGAACGGAAAGCGCAGCCGCGCCGCCCCGTTGGTATGCCGAGGCGGTCCGCACCGGGTCAAAATCGGCGGCTAGCACGCCTTTACTGGGAGACGCTTTCTTGACCTCGGCGATGATCGCGGGCGTGCGCGCACTCAAGGCCGCACGAAAATTCCGCCGGTTCGCGCGCTGGCGGTCCGCCTGCGGCTCCCATTCCCCGGATAGACCGGTCCCCTTCGCCAAGTCTTCGCGTTTTTTGGCGACAATGCGGGCTAGGATGTCTGGAATCGCTTCGATCAAGAGTGATTCTTTATGGTATCAGACCACGCGCGAGGCAAAGGTGGCGGCGCCGATGGATCCACCAATAGCCCTAAAGAGCTACCTGGCCGGCGCAACCCTGGGCTGCGCCGTGCGTTCAAACCTGTATCGGGGTTTCAGCCCCGCGAGGGGAGTCGCGCCGCTGATGTATTCTGCTGAACTGACCGACGTTCTGCTCCAGGCGCAACACCTGTTGTGGATGCTGGCCCGGTATGACGTCGAGGGTCTCTCCGACCAACGCCGTCAGGTCCTGCGCCGGTTGCGAGAGGCGGAAGCCCGGGCATCGGAGCTGGGCGTTCCGGACCTATACCTGCAGGTTCTACAGAACGAGGTGCCGAAGTTTATACAATCGTCGTATGACGAGGGCTGAACAGCTCTTCGCGAGCGCGGTCTGCGCTCTCGGGTTCTCTTGCTTTCCTGCTTGGGCGCTGGATGTACCGGCAGGGACTCTCATTGAGATTCGTCTGACGACGAAAGTATCGAGCCAGAACGCCAAGCCCAAAGATCCGGTCGAAGCAGTGGTGATTGCGCCGGTCCTAGCGGACGGCCAGTTCGCCATTCCGGCCGGGGCCAAAGTCCGCGGCGCGGTGGAAACCGTGACCGCCTCCGGCAAGCCCGACGAGCGGTCCACTCTGGTTCTGCGGTTCACCGAGATCGAGGTCGGCGGCGCCACGCTCGAGATGGCAACGCAACTGGCGGGCATCGACAACGCGCGCGAGA
>JAIQFS010000029.1 GCA_020073145.1 Terriglobia bacterium | reverse complement strand
CGGGCCAATCCCGCCAGCCCTTCCGCCACCGTAGAGATTCCCGCTCCACGGCGCCGGAGAGGGCGTCCGTGTTTATGCGCTCAACGCCAGATCCCCTGCATTCACAGTCGTTTGAGAAATTGAGTTTTCGAAGGAACGGAACCGGGGCGGGGATGGATAATGATGAGGATGCTTCGTTTCACTGGATGGCTGCTGTGCGGGGCGATGGCGGCGTACGCCCAGGCCCCTGGCGCTCCCGACGGGAAGACGCTGTTTGAAAAGAATTGCGCGATGTGCCACCGGGCGGGTGCGGGTGAGCGCCAGGCCCCTCTACCCGAGGCCTTGCGGCAGCGTCCGAACGCGTCGATCGTGCTGGCGCTGGAATCGGGCGTGATGCAAAGCGAAGGGGCCAAGCTGACGGTGGCCGAACGGCAGGCCGTGGCCGATTTTCTGGCGCCGCGGACGGCGGCTTCCGCGGAACCGGCGCGCGCCAATGCGTGCCCGGCCGGAGCGAGGCCGCTGGCCAACCTCGACGGCTGGAACGGGTGGAGCGTCGACGTGGGGAACAGCCGCCTTCAGCCGGCAGGCGGGCTGCGGGCGCAAGACGTTCCGAAATTGAAGGTGAAATGGGCGTTCGGATTCCCCAACACGGTGAGCGTGGGGGCGCAAGTGACCGCAGTAGGCGGCCGGCTTTTCTTCGGCAGCACCGACGGCACCGTGTACTCGCTCGACGCGCGGACCGGCTGCACCTACTGGACCTTCCATGCCGACACGCAAGTGCGCGCCGCGATCACGGTGGCGCCGATCGGGGGCGGGCAATACGCCGCCTACTTGGGAGACGGCCAGACCACTGTATACGGCGTGAACGCTCAGACGGGCTCGCTACTGTGGAAGACCAGGATCGACCAGCATCCGATGGCGGGCATCACGGGAGCGCCGAAGTTGTACAACGGCCGGCTCTACGTAGGCATCCGATCGGGCGGAGAGGAAGTGGCGGCGGGCGACGCCAAATACCCGTGCTGCACCTTTCGCGGCAGCCTGGCGGCGCTGGACGCCGCGACGGGCAAGCTGGTGTGGAAGACGTTCACCGTGACCGATCCGGCGAAGGAGACCAAGAAGAGCGCGGCCGGCACGCAACTGTACGGGCCTTCGGGTGCGGGCATCTGGTCTGCGCCCACCATCGACGTCAAGCGCAAGCTGATCTACGCGGGCACGGGCAATAACTACTCGGATCCGCCGACCCACACATCCGATGCGGTGGTGGCGTTCGACCTGGAGACCGGGTCGATAAAATGGGCGAAGCAGCTCACCGAAGACGCCTGGAACATGAGCTGCAGCCAGCCCGGCAAGCCGAGCTGCCCGGCGAATCCGGATCGGGATGTGGACGTAGGCTCATCGCCGATTCTGCGCACGCTGCCCAGCGGCAAGGACATTCTGCTGGTGGGGCAAAAGTCGGGGGTGGCGTTTGGCCTAGACCCGGACCAGAGCGGGGCGATTCTGTGGCACACCGAGATTGGAAAAGGCGGCGGGATGGGCGGCATCCAGTGGGGGATGGCGGCCGATGCGGAGAAGGTCTACGCGCCGCTTTCCGACATTATTCCGGGACCGGGCGGCGGGCTGTTCGCGCTGAACATCGCGACCGGCGAGAAGGTGTGGACGGTGCCGCCGTTCGATCCGACGTGCAAGGCCACGCGGGGCTGCAGCCCGGCGCAATCGGCCGCGGCCACGTTGATTCCGGGGGTGGTGTTTTCGGGTTCGTTCGACGGCCACCTGCGGGCGCACGCGACGGCCGACGGCAAGCTGATCTGGGATCTGGACACCTTGCATGACTACGAAACGGTGAACGGCGTGAAGGCGCACGGCGGGTCGATGAACTGGGCGGGTCCGGCGATCGCGGACGGCATGCTGTTCGTCAACTCCGGGTTCAATGTATTTGTAGGGATGCCGGGGAATGTGCTGCTGGCGCTGTCGGTGGACGGAAAGTAGCCGATCGAACACGAGCCCGATGGGGTATTGCTGGTGACGGCTCGGAGCCGGGTTGCCAAGTCCACTTCAGGCGGCCAGCTCCAGGATGACCTGCGCCCGACCGCTCCATGGCACGGAGCGTATCCCGTAGTTCTGAAACGCATCGATGACGTTCCCCGAGACCGGCTGCTCGATGTCGTTCAGCATGGCGAACGCCTTGGACTCTGGGGGCCGTGTCTGGCGCGTATCTGTCCATGCGTTGATGAACGACAGCGCGGTTTCGCGCGTCGGCCGGTTGATCGCTTGCACGATGCGTTCCGGTTCCCTACGTGATTTCGGAATCACGAAATTGAACAAGTGATCATAGCCGCTGATGCCGGTGAACTTCGCCCCCGGCGTATAGCGGATCTCATTCGCGTCCAGCCATGCAACCACATCTTCAAAAAACAGGCTCTCCACAACTGGCTTGGCGAGGTAGAAAAGATCATTCACGGCAAGCATCAACTAGTCGGACATTACGGCGATGCCCCTGGACTGCAGTTGATTCAGGATTTCGCCATTCGCCAAGCTCGAAACGACACCGTAAAGACTTGGGATCACAATCTGCAGGGGCTGGTTGCCATACCTAATGTGATTCTGGGGTACGCTGACGGGTTGAAAACGTGAGCAGAGCGCGTGGACCTTGCCAGTAGCGGTTGAAAGAATGGGACCGCCGCTATTTCCATAATTCAGCGCTTTGTCGAGGACGTAGACTTTGGCATCTTGAGGGCTCGACACGAAGGCACTTCTTTCCAGCGTGGATGTCACAATTGCAGACGTGACACGCGGCGAGTGCCCACTGTGGCCGGCGGTGGGGGTGAACATCACAGGTGACGGGAGTGGGTAGCCAAAGGCATAGACAGGCTCACCCTCATTCAATTCTCGATCCGACACTGTGAGGAATGGGAAGCCGGTTCTGCCGCGAAGATGATCCTTTTCTCGATTGGCGTCCCAATCAACTTTGAGCAGTGCAAAATCGGTTTCAGGATTAATGTAGGCGAAGCTGACGTCCTGACACATCCCGGATATGAAGTTTCCGGGATAAGCCTCTTTCATTAACCAAGACTGCGGGATGTCGGCCCTCACTGGCCCATCGCTTGTGCCGTTTTCAGTGATTACGTGGGCTGCTGTTACAAACCAACCATCAGGCGACACGAAGAAGCCAGTGCCAGTTGGAGTGGGCATCCCGTTAGACGCTCGATTTGGCAAATCGATGGAGTATGTTGCCAGTTTGGTCGCGGCTAGCGTTTTCCTTATCATATGTCCTATTATCGCCGCCAGCTGGGAACGTCCAGACCAGCTCATCGACAAATCGTTTCTCCATCTGAATGAGGGCGTCGGCTTCGGCTTGCGCGATTTCGATATCAGCCATGCGCTCTCCTGCCTGCGCCGGTGGAACACGCCTCCGATTCTATCGCGATTCTGTAAATGGCGATCGAGCTTGCAACGTCCTCCTGGGGATGCCGGGCAACGTGCTGCTGGCGCTGTCGGTGGACGGGAAGTAGCCGGGAACTTGGCAGTAGGACCGCTAGGCCAACGCCCTGCGCTCACGCCACGTCGAACACCAGCTTGAAGCCGTAGTCCATGTGGAGTTGCTGGTGGCAATGGAATAAGGTCAGGCCGTCCATCGCGGGGATGACGTCGGCCTCGATTTTGCGGTATCCCTTCACTAGCACCACATCTTTGAGCACGCCGGAGGTGGGCTTGCCGTAGACGCTGGTCAGTTCGAAACTGTTGCGGTGGAGGTGGACGGGGTGCGCGTCGTCGGTCTGGTTGTCGAAGACCAGGCGGTAGCGCTTGCCTTTGCTGAGGCGGCGCGGCGCGTCCTTGGCGTCGTAGGCTTTGCCGTTGATCAGCCAGCGGTTGAAACCACCCATGCCGCCGTTGATCTTGCCGAATGCCAGGGTGATGGTTTCCTCGGGGATAGCGGTCGGGCGGTTATCGCCGAAGAGGGTGTAGTCCCACGCCTTCTTGGACGGGGCGATCCAGCGCGGCTCGCCGCTCTTGTTGGCGTACTCCACCACAATGCCCATGCCGTTCTTGCGGTCGTCATCATGGGGAGTCCCGAGAATCCAGACGCCGGGGTTCTTCATCTCCACTACCGCGTCGATGCGCTCGGCGGTTCCGAGTTCGAGCACGTCGACCATCTGCGGCTTGGGCACGGGGTTGCCGTCGAGCCCCACCACCAGGAACTGATGGCCGGGCAGCGCCAGTTTGATGTTCTCGGTGGCGCTGGCGTTGAGGAAGTGAAACCGGACGCGCTGCCCTTCCTTGACGCGCACGGGCTCGCCGTGGCCCAGGCATTTGCCGTTGATGGTGAAGCGCTGGTAGCCGATCTCCCAGCCGTTGGGCTTGGGGTCTTTGGGGCCGGCGGGTGGATGGGCCGGCGGCAATCCTTCCTCTTCCTCCTCGTCTTCTTCGGTGGTGAAGACGGGCTCCCATTCGTGGGTGGCGAGGAAGAGTTCCTGGTCGTACTGGCCGGGATTGGTCTTGGGCTCGATGTAGACGAAGGCGAACTGACCGGAGTAGGTGCCGCGAGTGAGGTCGGACATGGGCATCACGTGCGAATGGACGAAGCGCGCGCCGGCGGGCTGCGGGGTCAGGCGGTAGCGGAGGTGGCCGTGGGCAGGCACGGCGAGGCTGTTCTCTTCGGCGGCGCCATCCACGTCGGCGGGGATAATCTGGCCGTGCCAGTGCACGAGTTCGGGGAGATCGGTGTCGTTGAAGAGGTCGACGGTTACCGGCACGCCTTCCTTCAACCGGAGGAGCGGCCCGGGCACCGAGCCGTTGTAGCCGACGGTGCTGATGGTGTGGTCCTTGGCAATGTCCGCCAGGACCTGACCGATGCGCAGGGTGACGTCGGCGGAGCCGCCTGCCGCAGCGGATTCGGAGGCGGGCGCGGCCGGTCCCGAACCGCGATTGCAGCCACTCAAGAGAATGCCAGATCCGAGCGCGGCGTGGGAAAGAAAACGTCGGCGGTTCATGCTGGCCAGTATATACCTGGCGCGGTTTCACCGCGCTCAGGCCGGCTCGGGATGGACGGTGACATCGGCGTGGGGAGCGATCTGGTGAATGGTCTGCTCGATCGACTCGGTGAGGTCGTGCGCCTGGGTGAGGGTCTGGCCTCCATCCACCAGCACGTGCAGATCGACAAATAGGACCGGGCCGGAATATCGCAGCCGCACCTGGTGGCAATCGCGTACGCCCGGAACGGCCTCGACGGCCGTGGCAATGCGCTGTTCCATGCCGGCCGGTGCGGTATCGAGCAGCGCATCGACGGTGCGGCGGCCGAGGCGGACACAGATCCAGACGACGAGCGCCGAGACGCCGAGGGCCGCCATGGCATCCGCCTCGCTCAGAAACGCGAGCGCCGGGACCCACTCCGCTGCCTTCACACAGATCAGGCCGAGGATCACCACCGTGGAACTCCAGATATCGGTCTGAAAGTGAAGGGCATCGGCTTCCAGTGCCTGGCTGTTGTACTTTTTGGCTGTGCGATCCAACACCCGGGAGCGGGAGACATCAATGACGATGGAGGTCACCATCACGGCAAACGACCAGACCGTCACGTCGACCTCGACGCGGTGGTAGAACAGGCGACGAACGGCCTCCCACACGATCCACACGCAAGTGGCCACCAGCAGTAGGGTTTCGAACAAGGCCGAGAGGTTCTCGACTTTCCCGTGGCCGTACAAGTGGGTGCGGTCGGGCGGCCGCGAAGAGATGCGCACGGCGAACAGCGTCATCACCGCGGCGATCAAGTCCAGCGCGGAATGAGCGGCTTCGGCCAGGATGCCCAGACTTCCGGTGAGCAACCCGACCACCGTCTTGAACGCGGTGAGACCGATCGCGGCCACCAGCGAGGTCAGCGCGGCCGCCTGCTTCTCGCTCTGCTCGGCTCCAGGAACCGGGGTCGTCCTCCGTCCCTCAGGCTAGCACGGCACCCGCCCGGACTTTCGCCGATTGATTTCAAACGCGCACCTAAACCAATCGGGCCCCTCCACCGATGGATGGATTACAAGCGCCGATCGGCGCGGGAAGAGTGAAACCAGTGCCCACCATTTTGGATTGTGAGACCGAACCGGTTGCGACCGGAGCGATTCGCAACTTCGTACCGACGGCCGCCACGCACGCCAAGATTTCTGTCGAGACATCATTGGTAGGCTGCACGGTGCGGATCGAAGGGCGAATTTTCTGCGACCAGGATCTGTTCGTCGATGGCGAAGTGAAGGGGAGCATCGAACTGCCCGATCATACGCTGACGATCGGGGCGCATGCCAAAGTGACGGCAAGCATTCAAGCGCACAGCGTGGTGATTATCGGCCAGTCGCAGGGCGACATCCAGGCCAGCGGTCGAGTCGAGCTGCGCAGCCTGGCCCGGCACGAAGGCGATATCCGAACTTCCCGCATCGCCATTCAAGATGGCGCCTATTTCAAGGGGACGATTGAGGTGACGCGCCCGGCATCCACGCCTTCCGGCGGCACCAGTGAGGGCTAGCACAGCATGGCGGCGTGCCACTCGGGCGGAAGGGCCGGTGCGGACTAGGCCGGCACCGCGGTCTCGGAGGGGCGGAAACGCGGCCCGGAATCGTCCCCGGGGAGATCCGGGCGACTCGCCGGGCGGGCCTGCCTGACGATGGACAGGAACCGGCGGGCGAGCTCGAGAATCCGATTCTCGTCACGCATTTCAACCGCTTCTGTTGGAACCAATTCGCCGCCCAAGCTGACGGCGGCAGCGCCGGCCCGAATAAATTCGGCGGCGGTTTTCTGATTCACGCCTCCGGCGGCGATGAACGGCAGCTGCGGGAACGGGCCCTTCAAGGCCCGGATATAGCTGGCGCCGCCGACTTGCGAACAGGGAAACACTCGCAGAAAGTCGGGCCGCAGCCGCCACGCGCTCATCACCTCGGTCGGTGTCAATACCCCGGGGATGATCGCGAGGTTCTGCTCTACGGCAAAGCCCACGACTTGAGGATCGAGCCCGGGACTGGAGAGAAACGCGGCTCCGCGTTCCGCGCAAAAGCGGGCCATCTCGAGGTCCAAGATACTCCCAGCCCCAACCATGAAGTCTCGGCAATGATCCACCAACGACGCCAGCACATCCAGGGCGCCGGGCACGGTCATGGTCAGTTCGACAATGGGAATGCCGCCACGGCGGAGCGCCTTGGATACCCACAGTGCCTCCTCCAGCCCGGACACACGAAGGGCGGGAAGAATTCCCACTTCCTGGATGAGTACCTGCAGGTCAGCCCGTGTCATACCGATTACCCTTCTTTAGGGGCGATTCCTATCGACGGCAAACAGATTCAAATGTTGCGGGTGGCGATCAGAACTGGTTCCGGGTTCATCGTCCGGCGCCAGGCTGATCACCTGAACCCGCTGTCCGGGCTGGAGCCGTTGCAGCAGAATCTCGCGGCCGTTGGAAAAGCGCACACCATCCCGGTGCGTGAATTCCTCGGCGGTCCGCTGTCCGAAGGTCACCTCTTCGCACGGCCGGATTTCGAATTCGCGCTGCAAGTGGGCGGGGATGTCTTCCAACAGAAGGCGCGCCCCGGGCGGTACACACACCGCGCAGGTGGTTCCGGGGAATAGGATCTGCTTCCAGGAGCGGCGAGCGGCTGCCAGGCCTAGCGTGCCGCAGGGGAACCGGTGGACCGCCAAACGCTCTCCGTCGACGGCCAGGCGGTTGGGGAAATAGGCCAAAGAATAATCGCACATACGATTTCTCCCGGGGGATACCGAAGAGAGGGGCGGCTCTGTGGCCCAGCCGCCCCCGGAGGTCCTGCTGGCTACGGTTTCTTCTCGACGATATTGTTGCCGAACACGAATCCGATTTCGGCGGTGGCCCGGAACTGGCCGGCGTTGGTGCCCGCGAGGCCGAAGACGGAACCCGGCACAAAATTGCTCGCGTGGACGTAGGCCATATCTCCGCGGAAGAAGAAGCCGCCGTATTGGAACGTGGGAGTGACGGTAATCGAGGTGCCCGAGCTGCCGGGACCGGCGCCAAGGAGATTGAGCGATCCGTCGGTGGTGGTGCCCGAAGTCCCGATATATTCCCAGCGCACGGGAAGTGAGAAGCCGTGCTTGAAGGTGTGGTTCAGCAGGATCGCGCCGCCCGTGGTGGACGTGCCCTTGGTGATGCCGAGCTTGGCATTGGCCGGAACGTCGGTGTATTGGAAATACGGCTGGACGATCCAGGAGCCCTTGGTGTAGGTGTAGATCACATTGTAAATGCTGCCGTTGTTCTGGACGGGGTTGGCGAAGGTCGTGTAGGCGGTCTGTCCCAGGTTGCCGCCGGCAACGAACGCGATGGCGCTCGGACCGTTGGTATAAGCCAGAGAGCCGCTGATCCAGGAGTAGCGATTGGAGTAAAATCCGTCATTCCAGCTGACCGAGGCCGCGAATTTGCCCATGGTCTGGTTCAACTGGATGCCGCGGCTGACCGCGGTTTCCTGGTTCCACAACAGGCCCCGATTCACGTTCATGTTTTCGAAGGTGAAGGTGTACTCCGCGCCGATCAGGGTCGGCAGAGAACCGATCTCGATCGAGGTATTCTTGCCCGGCTGCAGTTTGACGTAAGCGACCGGCACGGGGCCGTAGAGGCCCGTCACGGCTTTATCGCTGGGCAAAAACGATGAGCTCAGCGCCGGAAGATTGTAGATGCCGGCCTGCACGTAAAACTGAAACCAGCCATCGGTTTTTTGGATGAACACCTGCCCGTTGCTTAAAGCCGCTTGGTGGGAATCGTCACCGGGAAGGTGGTTATTCTGCACGAGACCCATGCCGCTGAGAAAACCGTTCACGGCGAGCTTGCCGAACGGTCCGGCGTCAAATTCGGCCGGAGGGAGGTTCGAGAGCGGACCGGTGATCGCGGGGGTGGAAAGCGGCGCCGGGGCAGCAGGTGCGGCCGGAGCCGGGGCCGCGGGGGCCTGCGCTGGTGCATCTTGTGCACTGCACACCGAGGCGAGCGCAAGTCCGAGCGCACATACACTGAGTCTTTGGCATCTGTTTAATCGCATAATTCTCCTGAGATGTATCGAGTTTTCCCCTTACGGCGCGAGAGCCGCCGGGTCTCGCCCACGACAGAGTGCGGCGACTTGCGAACTGTATTCGGATCTTAAAACCGGGCCCGTTACACTCACAAGACAATAATTTTTATGTGCCGCATTGAAAAACCTTTGATAAGCCTAAGCCTTGCCGAATCATGGGAATTGCGGCGCTCATAAAGAAGTCGTAAAGGCCGTTTGTAGCAACTATAATCAACTGCGTGAGGACCATCATTGAGCCGTTTCGCATCAAAAGCGTGGAGCCCCTGCGGCACAGCACGGCGGCCGAGCGGGAGCAGTACCTCGAACAGGCCGGCTACAACCTGTTTGGCATCGAAGCCCGTCACATTCTGATCGACCTGCTGACCGACTCGGGCACCAGCGCGATGTCCACGGAGCAGTGGGCGGCGGTGATGCGGGGGGACGAGTCCTACGCCGGCAGTGAAAGCTTCTTCCGTCTGAAGCGGGTAGCCGACGAGCTGACGGGGTTCCGGCACATGATCCCCACGCATCAGGGGCGGGCAGCGGAACGCATTCTGTTCACGGTGATGTGCAAGCCGGGGAACATCGTGCCGAACAACACCCACTTCGACACCACGCGGGCCAACATCGAATTCACCGGTGCACGGGCCGTCGACCTCCCGATCCCCGAGGCCGCCGACACGCAGGCGCGGCTGGACTTCAAGGGGAACCTGGACGTGGCCGCCCTGGAGTCCTTGATTGCGGTGGAAGGGCCGGGGAAGATTCCCCTGGTCATCGTCACGGTCACGAACAATTCGGGCGGCGGCCAGCCGGTCTCGATGGCCAACCTGGAGGCGGTGCAGCGGGTGTGCGCGCGGCACGGCATCCCGCTCTATCTGGACGCCTGCCGGTTTGCCGAGAACGCCTGGTTCATCCACGAGCGGGAAGCGGGGTATGGGTCGTGGTCGCCCAAGCAGATTGCGCAGAAGATGTTCTCCCTGGCCGACGGCTGCACGTTTTCGGCGAAGAAGGACGCCTTCGCCAACATCGGCGGATTTCTTTCGACCAATGACGACCGGCTGGCCCAGCAGGAAACCAACCTGCTGATCCTGACGGAGGGCTTTCCGACGTACGGCGGGCTGGCCGGCCGCGACCTGGACGCCATCGCGGTGGGCCTGGAGGAAGTGCTCGACCCCGACTACCTGCGCTACCGCATCGCCTCGACCGGCTACCTGGGCCGGCACATTGCCGATCACGGCGTGCCCATCGTCGAGCCGCCCGGCGGCCACGCGATCTACATCGACGCCGCCCGCATGCTGCCGCACATTCCGCCGCCGCAGTTCCCGGGACAGGCGCTGGCCGTCGAGCTGTACCGTCACGCCGGGATTCGCTCGGTGGAAATCGGATCGGTGATGTTCGGCGAAGCCGCCCGCCATGAACTGCTGCGGCTGGCAATTCCGCGCCGCGTCTATACGCAGAGCCACATCGATTACGTCGTGGAAGCCATTCTGGAAGTCAACGCGCGCAAGCAGGAAATCCGCGGTTTGGAAATTGTCGAAGAGCCGCCGTTTTTGCGCCATTTCAGCGCGCGATTCCGGCAGCTATAATTGGGAAACCCGAATGGCCTTCGATTGGACAGGTGTGTGGCTGGCGACCGCAGGTTCGCTGCTGCTGGGCGTGGGGATCGCGTATCTCCTGTCCCAGCGAATCTGGCTCCGGGGGTGGCCCATCGTGGCGGCCCTGGTGGTCTTCTTGGTAGTTCCGACCGTGATTCTCACGGGTCTGAGATGGCGAGGCTTCCTGACTCCCGCCGGCGTGGTCGCCGGTCTTCCTTTCGTGGCGCTCATCACGGGCAGCCGATTTCGGAACCTGAACCAGGATTACGGTAGCGTCGCCCGCTCTCTCGGCGCATCGGAGTGGCGCATTTTTTGGCGGTTGTTGGCGCCGCAGGCATGGCGCTGGATCGCCATCGCCACGGTGATCGCGTGGGTTCGGATTGTCACGGAGTGGGCGATCGCCTCCGGGCTATGACGCACGCTCGGATCGGAAAGAAGTTTCCGCCGTCCTTCTCTCTGGACGTGGAATTCGAGATCGGCGAGGGGGTCACGGGGATCTATGGAGAGACAGGCTCTGGGAAGACGGTGATCCTGCAGGCGCTCGCCGGGTTCATACTGCCCGATTCGGGGCGCATCCTGCGCGATGACGTCTTGCTGTTTGACGCCGAAGCCCGCGTTGACGTGCCGGCGCGACGCCGGAATTGCGGCTACATTCCGCAGGGGGATACGCTGTTTCCGCACATGACGGTGCGGCAGAACCTGGGTTTCGCCGCCCGCGGGGCGCGGCTGGAGCGTTATCGGCGCATCGCCGAAATGCTGGAGCGCTTCGGCCTGTCGGACGCCGCGTTGCGCCGGCCGGGCGGGCTGGATCCATCGCAGAAACCCCGCGCTACGCTGGCCCGCGCGCTGATAGCCCATCCGGCGCTCCTACTGCTGGACGACCCGGACTGGCCCGGCGGGCTCTTCCGCCAGCTCCGCGCCGAGTTCGCCGGGCCAGTGCTGCTGGCGACGCGCGATCTCGACCGGTGCTGCCTGCTGGCGGACCGGATGCTGGTCTTGGAAGGCGGCCGCGTCTTACAGCGCGGAAGCCCGGCTGAGGTGCTGGACCAGCCCGAATCGGTGGCGGTGGCGCGCCTGGTGGGGATTCCGAACGTGTTTGAGTGCACGATCGCCGGGCTCGACCCGGGCCGCAACAGCAGCCGCCTCGAGCTGGATCTGGCCTCCGGGCGTCAGGTGCTGACCGGCCCGTACTTCCCGGGCCACTTTCGCGGCGACCGCGTGTGGATCGCCATTCGTCCCGAGCGCGTGCGCGCGCACGCGACCGGCACGGAGGGAATCGTGAACGGCCTAGGCGCACAACTGGTCCGCGCCTCGCACCTCGCGCGGTGCGTGCGTCTGGAGTTCGCCGGCGGCATCTTTGCCGATCTTTCCCGGGAAGACTACGAGCGGCAGAAGGATAATAGAGGATGGCAGGTGGAGTTTCCGCCCGCAGCGTTGCGCGTTCTGTAACCATGCCGCTGAAAACCTTCGCTGAGTACGAGCAGTTGGCCGAGCAGGCTCACGGCCACATGTGCGCCGGTCAGGTGCTGGGGCTGCGGATGGCGCTGTACGGGGTGAGGCTGCTGGGGCTGGACGATCCGGCGGGCGCGGACCGCAAACGGCTGGTGACCTATGTCGAGATCGACCGCTGCGCCACCGACGCCATCCCGGTAGTGACCGGCTGCCGACTGGGCAAGCGGGCGCTCAAGTTCCGCGATTTCGGCAAGGTGGCGGCCACCTTCTGCGATCTGCGCGACCAGCGCGCGGTCCGTCTGGTGGCGCGCGAAACTTCCAAGCAGCGCGCGCGCGAGCTTTATCCTGCTGTCGCCGACAAGAATCAGCAGCAGATGCGCGCGTACCGCGAGCTTGCCGATGAAGAGCTGTTCGATTCGCAGTGGGTGCGGGTGCATATCGGTCCCGAGGATCTGCCCGGCTACAAGGCCGCGCGGGTGGTGTGCACGCAATGCGGCGAAGGCATCAACTTCAAACGGGAAGTGATGCGCGAAGGCCGGGCGTGGTGCCGTGGCTGCGCCGGCGAGCGGTACTACGAACCGCTCTGATGCTGCGCTATTACATCACCGACCGCCGCGCGGCCGGAGGCGCCGAGGCGCTGGTCGCCTGCGTGCGGCGGGCCGTGGCCAGCGGGGTGGAACGCATCCAGGTTCGCGAGAAGGACATGCTTGCCCGCGAGCTATGTGAGCTGGTGCAGTGCGTGGTGGGGCTGGCGGCCGGGAGCGATACGCGGATTCTGGTGAACGATCGCGCGGACGTCGCGCTCGCCTGCGGTGCTCACGGAGTGCATCTTCCGGGGGACTCGGTGGCGCCACGAACGCTGCGGGCGATGGCGCCCGCCGGTTTCCTGATCGGCGTCTCGACGCACGCGGTGGCGGAGGTGCAGGCTGCCGGGCGGGAAGGCGCGGACTTTGCCGTGTTCGGTCCGGTGTTTGCGACGACGTCCAAGCCCGGCTACGGTCCGCCGCAAGGCCTCGAGGGGCTGCGTCAGGCCGCTCTCTCGGTGGGGATTCCGGTGCTGGCGTTGGGTGGAGTCACGGAAGGAAACGCGGCGGACTGTCTGGCCGCGGGGGCCGCGGGAATAGCGGGGATTTCGATGTTTCAGCGTTCAGGAAACGGGCTAATCATCCGATAAGTCCGGTGAGATGAAGATTACTCAGAAATCCGCGTTGGAAGGGATCGCGTTCCAGACCAACCTGCTGGGGCTCAGCGCGTCGGTGGAAGCGGCCAGTGAAGGAGGAAACGAGGCAGGATTCGCCACGGCCGCGGCCGAACTGCAGCATCTGGCGCGGGCGGCGAAGAAGACGGCCAGTCTGCTGGAAGAATCGGCGCCGCAGGTCCCGCCGCCGGCGGGAGCGTCGGGGCCCTAGCGTTCCAGGGGCTTGCTCACACTCCGTACCGTTCGCGCGCCAGGAGGCGGGCGGCGATCTGACGGCGCAGGGCCACGGCGTTGACCGGCTCGTATTTGGCGAGACGGCGCAGGACCGCCATATTGGTTCGCAACGCATCGCCTTCCGAGCACGCGCCCAGAACTCCGCGCGCGGCAATTTCCATCCGGGCCATGGCGTCGCGAAGGAATACCGCGCACCAATCGGCCGCGTTGCCTCCCTTGCCCACTGAGGCCAGCCTTCGTGTTCGCAAGAGCACCGATTCCATGGCGAAGACCTCCATCATCAAGTCGGCGATGCTCATCACCACTTCCTGCTGCTTCTCGATCGCGTCCAGATACTTCTGATAAGCGATCCCAATCGCCATCAGTGCGATTTTCTTGGCGTTGGCGACAAGCCGGGCCTCTTCGTCGGCGCCGTCGGAGGCGGCCGGCGCGCTGAGAACCTCGGCCAGCACCTTTTGCACGGCGGCTACCAGCGGCAGTTGTCCGCGCGCGGCGCGTTTGAGCAGCATGCCCACGGTCACCAGGCGGTTGATTTCGTTGGTGCCTTCGAAAATGCGGTTGATGCGCGAATCGCGGTACGCGCGCTCCACGGCGTAATCCTGGTGGTAGCCATAGCCGCCGTGGATCTGCACGCCTTCATCCACCACGTAGTCCAGCATCTCGGAAGCGATCACCTTGACCATCGAACATTCCGCGGCGTATTCTTCCACGGCCCGCAGGATCGTTTGGGGCGCGTCGGGCTTATCCCAGGAGAAATCTTCGAGCCGGCTGTCGATGAGGCCGACGACGCGCCAGGAAATGGATTCCGTGGCGTAGATCCGTATGGCCATCTCGGCTAGCTTGTGCTGGATGGCGCCGAACTCGGCGATGGGCGATCCGAACGCCTTGCGTTCCTTGGCGTATTTGAGGGAAAGGGCCAGCACGTCCTTGGCGCCGCCGACGCACGCCGGCCCCAGTTTCAGCCGGCCGATGTTGAGCACGTTGAGCGCGATGATGTGGCCGCGACCGATCTCGCCCAGCACGTTTTCGACGGGAACCGGCACGTTATCGAAGTACAATGCCGTGGTCGAACTGCCCTTGATCCCCATCTTCTGTTCTTCCGCGCCGCTCTTGACCCCGAACGCGCGCTCCACCAAGAAGGCGGTGAACTTCTCGCCGCCTACTTTGGCGAAGACGGTGAAGAGATCGGCCTGGCCGCCGTTGGTGATCCACATCTTCTGCCCGTTCAGGATGTAGTGCTTTCCATCCGGGCTGAGATCGGCGCGGGTCCGGCACGCCAGGGCGTCGGATCCGGCCTGCGGCTCGGTCAGTGCATAAGCGGCCAGCATTTCGATTTTTGCCAGTTTCGGAAGGTATTTCTGCTTCTGCTGTTCATTGCCGAAGTAGAGAATCGGCAACGTGCCGATCCCGGAATGCCCGCCTTCCCAGGCGGCATACGAGCCGTCGCGGCCCAGATGTTCGGCGGCCACCATGGCGGAGGCGAGATCCAGCTCCATGCCGCCGAATTTTTCGGGGATTGGGATGGCCAGCAGCCCCAGTTCGGCGGCTTTCGTCAAGACTTTTCGGACTACGCCTGGCTCCTGGTGGCGAATGGCCTCGAGATGCGGCGCCACTTCCTTGGCCCAGAAGTCGTCGGAGGTCCGGGCGATGGCGAGGTGCTGCTCGGTCAGATCCTCGGGAGTGAAGATTTCTTCCGGCGTGCGGTCTTCGGTCAGGAAGGCCCCGCCCTTGGTTTGCGTCAGCGTCATAGCAGTCGTTGCCAACAGTATACGGTCTCTGGGACGGCGTTGCCGTAGCCGGAGCGCGGAGCTATAGTCCCCTCAGAAGAAGACTGACGGAGCTGAAATATGACCAAACCAACCCGCTTCGGCATCGGGCCGCGCATTACGTTGGTCACGGCGACGTATGCCACGATCGCCGCGATGGCGACGTTCGTCTGGCCGGATGCCTGCCTGATGCGGTTCTTCCCCGCATCCATGTGGTTCGCGGCAGGCGGCATCCTGATCGCCATCGGAGTCCCCTGGCTGGCTGTGGCCGTGACGACGGTCATGCGCGCGTACAATCGCGACCAACTGGCCACTTCGGGCATCTTCGCCGTGGTCCGGAATCCGGTCTACGCGGCCTGGATCGTCTTCATCGGTCCGGGAGTGATGTTGCTCACGCGATCCTGGCCGCTGCTGCTGACGCCGGTCGTGGCGTACCTGACGTTCCGATCGCTCATTCACCGCGAAGACGACTATCTGGCCGAGCGCTTCGGGCGGGCCTACCTGGACTATCGCGCCAGCGTGCAGGAGCTGTTCCCGTTTCCTCGGTTTCGGCACAGCTCGATGGCCGCCCGGCGGGGTGTCCATTAGAGTCGCGGGAACCCCACCATCTCACTTGCAAGGATGCGGCGAACCGCCACCGAGAAACTGCGGGCAAGGCGAGCGATGCCGCTATCACCGGGACACTAGGCTCGTCACGTCATTCCTTGATGGCCCGTTTGCGCCAATCTCGGAATTCCGAGTACAGTAGGAGAGATCATCTGACATCTCCCTTCCGGAGTATGCCTCCCGGGAAGGGGTGGCGCCGGGGACGTTGATTCGCTCCCTGTGTGCCCGGAAAGAAGAAGACGCAATTCAATGCCACACGCCTTGAAGCAGACGCTTGCCCCGGTTCCCTCCGATATCGACATTGCCCAGGCGGCGAAACCCATTCCGATTGACCGCATCGCCGCCGAAACCGGCATACTTCCCGACGAGTTGGAGCTGTACGGTAAGAACAAGGCCAAGGTGGCGCTCTCGATTCGCGAACGGTTGAAGGATGTGCCCAACGGCAAGTACATCGTGGTCACGGCCATCACCCCGACTCCGCTGGGCGAAGGCAAGACCACCACCACCGTGGGGCTCAGCCAGGCTCTAGGAGCGCATCTCGGCAAGAAGGTGTTCACCTGCGTGCGGCAGCCCAGCCAGGGGCCGACCTTCGGCATCAAGGGCGGCGCGGCGGGCGGCGGCTACAGCCAGATCATTCCCATGGAGGACTTCAACCTCCACCTCACCGGCGACATTCACGCCATCACCGCCGCCAACAACCTGCTGGCCGCGGCGCTCGATACGCGCATGTTCCATGAGAGCAGCGCCACCGACGAACAGTTGTACGATCGCCTCTGCCCCGCCAAGAAAGACGGCAGCCGGCGCTTTTCGCCGGTGATGCTGCGCCGCCTGCGGAATCTCGGCATCACCAAAACCGATCCGAACGAGCTCACGCCCGAGGAACGCAGCCGCTTTGCGCGCCTCGATATCGATCCCGACACCATCACGTGGCGGCGCGTGATCGACACCAGCGACCGCATGCTGCGCCAGATCACCGTCGGGCAGGGTCCGGAGGAAAAAGGGAAAACGCGCGTTACCGGCTTCGACATCGCGGTGGCCAGCGAGATCATGGCGATCCTGGCGCTCACTACGAGCCTCGGCGACATGCGCGACCGCCTCGGGAAGATGGTGGTGGGAGCCAGCCGCGCGGGAACCCCCATCAGCGCCGACGATCTGGGGGTAAGCGGCGCGCTGGCGGTGCTCATGAAAGACGCCATCATGCCCAACCTGATGCAGACGCTGGAAGGCACGCCGGCGTTCGTGCATGCCGGCCCGTTCGCCAACATCGCGCACGGGAATTCGTCGATCGTGGCCGATCAGATCGCGCTCAAGCTGGTGGGTTCGGACGGCTACGTTCTGACCGAGGCCGGTTTCGGCGCCGACATGGGCTTCGAAAAGTTCTGCAACATCAAATGCCGCTACAGCGGCTTGCGGCCGGACGGTGTGGTGCTGGTAGCCACCATTCGGGCCCTCAAGATGCACGGCGGCGGGCCGAAAGTCGTGGCGGGATCTCCGCTGGCGGCCGTCTACATGGAAGAGAACCTCGAACTCTTAGAAAAAGGCTGCAGTAATCTGCGCAAGATGATCGCCAACGCGGGCGCCTTCGGGCTGCCGGCCGTAGTGGCCATCAACCGCTTTCCCACCGATACGGATGCCGAGATCGAGCTGGTGCGGCGTCTTGCCAAGGAGGCGGGCGCCTCCGATGCGGTGGTGGCCAACCACTGGGCGGTCGGCGGGGCGGGCGCGGTGGAACTGGGCAAGGCGGTGATCAAGGCCTGCGAGAAGCCCAACCAGTTCCAATTCCTCTATCCGCTGGAAAAAAGCATCAAGGAGAAGATCGAGACCATCGTGCGCGAAGTGTATGGCGGCGCCGGCGTGGAGTACTCCGAAGAAGCCGAAAAGAAGATCGCGCATTACACGCGCAACGGCTTCGACAAGCTGCCCATCTGCATGGCCAAGACGCACCTGAGCCTGAGTCACGATCCCAACCTGAAGGGTGCGCCCACCGGCTTCACGGTGCCGGTGAGGGATATTCGCGCCAGCGTGGGCGCGGGCTTCCTCTATCCACTTCTGGGCACGATGGCGACGATGCCGGGCCTGTCGACTCGGCCGGGATACTACGATGTGGACCTGGACCCGAACACCGGAAAAGTGATCGGGCTGTCGTGAGCGGCGCACTCGCCTGGAAGAAGCCCTGGCGGTTCCGAATCGGAGCCGGGATAGGCGCTGGTCAATTCTCGGTTGGCACTTTCTCCGCGCCGTCGATGACCAGCACGTCCAGCGGGGCCTTCCTGGCCTCCAGCCGCAACCCCAGTTGCTGCTGAATCGCGCTGATGAAACCGGCCCCACGATCGGCGTCGACAGGGACCGGCAGGCCGCCGGCTCCCGGCCCTGGTGGCGCCGCCATGGGTGCCGCGCCCGGGAGCGCAAAGGGCCCTCCACCCAGCGCCGGAACAGCTCCCACGGAGGCGTACTCGACGCTGAAATCGTATTTCCCCGTCAGTCCAGTCCGGTCGATAACGGGACGGTTGCGCTGCGCCGACAGCAGATTCGTCAGTTGCCCGAGAGTCTGGCCTTTGGCTACCAAATAGAGACTGGGCCCATTCGCCCCAGGCGCAACCATCATGATCAGGCCCGGCCGGTCCAGCTGCGGAACGCCGTTCTGGTCCAGCTTGGGCATCGGGAGAGGCGTCCCCGGAAGCGGCGGGGGCGCATCCGGAGCCTCGGTATCCTTCAGTTTCGCCCCATTCTTTCCGACGACCAACTCATCGACTGAGAACTCCTTCGACTCGCGGTGCAGGGTCAGGTGGAAGCGCTCCGCCAGCAGGTTCTGCAGCATCTGGTGAAACTGTTCCTTGGTGGCGCCGGGCGGCACGGTGGCCACGAGGTCATACCGCTGGGAATCCAGCCAAGCCGGGCCGGCAATCTGATACGGTTGCACATCGTAGGCGAACATGAGGATGTTCTTGAGCGAGGCGTAGGGCCAACTGAACCGCTCCGGGTCGGGGGTTCCGGGCCCGCCGCGCCTGCCTCCGATGACCAGTCCGCGGCCGCCGAAATTCGGCGGAGCCGCCGGCTTCACGGACGCGACTTCGAATGTCGGAGAAGGTGGTTGGGCTTGGCTGAGACTGCCGCAGGGCAGTAGGGCCAACAGACAGAAACCAGCGAGGGCTCGGGTCATCGGCTCCTCCCCGTTCCGTATCATACGAAATCGCGAAGACCCTGGGCTCCGGCAGCCGGTTACCGGCCCAAGAACAAGATCACGAAATACACCGCCACCAGGGTCACCAGCGTCGAGAGCAGCATGCCTGCGGTGAGGAACATGCCCTCGACACCATGAACCAGGCCGAGATAATGATTCCGAGCGTGCAGCCTGTTCATCATGCTTGCGCCTCCTCTTTCATCATCGCGCTCTTTCAGGAAGTGGGCGTGCTCCCTGGGGCTTCCACCACGACCTTGACCGGCTCCTCGATGAGCTTGGGTGGGTTGCCTTTCGTGAGAACCATCAAAGCCAGGCGGCCGCTCTTGACGGTTGCAGGGATCTTGAACTTGATCTCCGTGGCCGTCTGCGCGGTGATCTCGACTTTGACATCCGATGTGCCATCCGTGAGATAGAGGGCGGCTACGGTGTTCTGATCCAGATTGGCCCCGGCGACGGTCAGCACATCACCGCTTTTGCCGGAGGCCGGTTCCACCCTCTCCATCTGGGGCAGGGTGGACTGCGCCAGAAGGTGGCCCGGTGCAGCCAGAGCCAGCAGGGGCGCAAGGAGTAACGGGTAGATTCGCATCTGAAATACCCCCTAATGCCATCCTAGACCGATTTCGTCCCGAAAGCAATGCCTGGAGAGCCGCGTTTGCGCAAGCACAACCGGGGCCCGTAGACGTTTTCCGGATTTCATGATCCGATGAGGGATATGTGGTCCTGCCGCCTCCGCCGTTCGGCCGCCGGCTTCGCCCTGGCCCTGGCGCTGCCAATAGCAAAGGCTCAGCCGTTGAGCTTTACGCCCTTTCACCCGAGCGGGATTTACGAACTCGGCGAAAAAGCCGGCTGGACCGTGGTGCTCCCCCAGGGCGCGGCTGCAACCCACACCAAGTACGCCTACACCATTCAGAAGAACAATTCCGACCTGATCCGGACGGGAATGCTGGACCTCTCCTCGGGAAAGGCGGTCCTCGAGACCACGCTCAACGAGCCCGCCATGTTGTATGTCGAAGTCCGGTCGAGTGAGCCGGCGCCCTCCGCTCCCATCCATCTGGGCGCCGCAATTGCCCCTGCGTTCGACGTAGACTCACACGACCTGGCTCCCGACCAGGCGGCCGGGGTCAGCACCAACTATCAGGCGATTGGGAACACCGACCGCGAAACGTCCTATTTTCTCAACATGTATCTCCGCGACGCGCGGGCCATCGACTATCTCGCGAGCCGCCCCGATTGGGATGGCAAGACCCTGGTGGTGATGGGCACCAGCATGGGAGGACAGCAAAGCCTGGTGGCCGCGGCGCTCCATCCCAAAGTGACGGCGGTAATGGTGAACGAGCCGGCCGGCGCCGACTCCAACGGCGACCGGCACGGGCGTAAGGCAGGCTACCCAAACTGGCCCTCCGGCGATGCGAAGGTCATGGAGACGGCGCTCTATTTCGATACCGTCAATTTCGCCTCCCGGATCCACGCCCCGGTTCTTGCCGCGATCGGCTTCATCGACACCATTGCGCCTCCCGTTGGAATCTGGACCGCGATCGACCAGGTGCCCGGACCCAAGGAAGTCATCCCCATGGTGGAGTCCGACCACAACAACATCACCCCCGAAAAACAAGGCGCCTGGCTCTCGCGTTCGAAGGAAGTGCTGGACATGCTTCTCCACGGTGGTGTCTTTGCGCCGAATGAGCCACTGACCCGGGCGGGCGTCCGGTAGCCCAGCGATGCGGAGGGCTCCGCTCCCGCGGGGCTACGCCCGCAAGTGGTCAAAGCCCAGGGGCGCCAGCGGCGCACCGTTCAGCAGCACGGTCCCCGGACGGCCCTTCCGCATCACGCCGATGCGCGTCAGCGGAATGCCTTCGAAGTGGGAAGGCACACGCGTGGCGGGCGGCACCGTGAAGAGCAACTCGTAATCCTCGCCGCCATGTAACGCCTGCTCGATCGTGGCGCCTGGAAAGCGCGGCGGCGCTCCGATGGCGGCGCACCGTTTCGATGCCAGGCACAGACGCCGCAGATCGAGTGAGAGGCCGTCGCTGAGGTCCATCGCCGCCGTCGCGCCCAGGCGCCGCAAGAACCGGCCCAGCGCGAGCCTCGGCTCGGGCCGCGTGTGCCGGCGCCATGCGGGTCCGCGGCGCCGCGACTTGCCTAAGGAAAGCCCCACTGCCGACCCGCCGAGCCGGCCCGAGACATAAATGGCGTCGCCTGGGCGAGCGCCGTCGCGGCGCAAGGCCGTCCCCCGCGGCGCCGATCCGCACACCACCACGTCGCACGCCAGCTTGCTGCTCCGTGCCACATCGCCACCAATTAACGGCACCCGCTCGCGGCGGCTCAGCCGCAGCGCTCCCTGGTAAAAACCGTCCACCCAGCGCGGCACCGCCCACCGCGGCACCGCCAGGGAGACCAGAAAAAAACGGGGCACTCCGCCCATGGCGGCGATGTCGCTGAGTCCGCGCGCCAGGGCCTTCCATCCCACATCGCTCGCGGCATGCGTGTCCCGGCGGAAATGCACGTCTTCGATCATCATGTCGGTAGTGAACAGCAGGTCTTCGGCGGCGCCGCGCGGGCGGTACACGGCGCAATCGTCACCGATTCCCAGCACTACCTCGCGTGCGTGCGAACCGGCAACCTGGCGCCGGATCCGGTCGATGAACTCGCTCTCGCCACTCACTTTGGTTATCGCTGGAATGACATCCTCGCGTACCATCCTCTCCTACTTGACCCCAAAAATGCCATCTGAGAAAATACCTAGCGCAGTTGGATCAAGTTGTTTGGACGCGCCTCGAAAGTTCTGAGCAAGCCTCGAAAGTTCCGCTTTCCTTGTCCGGTGACCGAAGAGCACGACGAACAATGAAACAGGAGAAGGTGTGTGAAGGAAAAAGGCACAGTGAAGTGGTTTAATGCCGCCAAAGGTTATGGATTCATCCAGCGTTCCAGCGGCGACGATGTGTTCGTTCACTTTTCTGCTATCCAGGCGAACGGCTACCGCAGCTTGGATGAAGGCGCGGAGGTGGAGTTCGAGGTCAAGCAGGGGCCCAAGGGGCTGCAGGCCGAGAACGTGAACAGAGTCTGATTCACCCCAAATAAGCCGGACTGAGAAAGAGGGCCGTTCGCGGGCCCTCTTTTCTTTTTGGGCTATACTGGGCAACAGATGACCCGAGGGCCACGGATTCCGGGGAAGGCGCTGATTGTCCTCCTCATGCTGTGCGCGATCACCTGCGCCCAGTTCTCCGCCCTCGAGCACGACGGGCACCACGGTTCCCAACATTGTTGCGCGCTGTGCCACGTCGGTCTGCCGTTTTTGCAGCCTGCGGTGTCCGCGAGTTTGCCTCCCGTCCTTTCAGTAGCCTGGTTGGCCTCGTTCGCGGACCAGGAGACCACTCACCAGGTGCTCCTGGCTCTGGCTTCCTCGCGCGCGCCTCCCGCTTAGTTCCCCATTTGTCAGTAGTGGCGGCCCGGCGTCGTGTTTCGCGCCGGGCTGGATCAATGGATCAGGAACTAAGGAGGGACGATGAGATTCGTATCTTCGTCCATGCTGGTCGGATTTCTGGCATGGACTTTCTCTTTCGAAGCGCCGGCGCAATCGTTGGGCTCAGGAACGATTGACGGCACTGTGACGGACCAGACGGGCGCGGCCATCCCGGCCGCCCTGGTCGAACTGAAGAACCAGATTTCGGGCTATGACCGATCCGCCAAAACGGATCTGGAAGGCGCGTTTCATTTCTTGAACGTCCCCCCGAATACATACCGGGTGACGTTCTCGGCGTCGGGCTTCTCCTCCCAGGCCGAGGAGGTGATGGTGCGGTCTTCGGTGCCCCTCGCGCTCAGAATTTCCCTGTCGCTGGCGGGCTCGCGCGAGACGGTCACCGTGGAGGCCAACGGTCCGGCTTTGCTGGAGAATGTTCCTTACGCGCACAACGACGTCAGCAGCCAGATGTATTCGAAGCTGCCGATGCTGACGCCGGCCTCCGGCTTGAGCGACGCCATCACTCTGGCCAGCCCCGGGGTGGTGGCCGATTCCAACGGCTTCTTTCATCCGTTGGGCGACCATGCGCAAACCACGTTTTCGCTCGACGGTCAGCCCATCAGCGATCAGCAGAGCAAGCAATTCTCGACGCAGGTGCCGGCCAATGCCATCCAGTCGATGGAGCTGATTACGGGCGCGCCCGGCGCCGAGTACGGCGATAAGACCAGCCTGGTGGTCAACGCCGTGACGCGCTCGGGCCTGGGGCAGCCGGCCTCTGGAAGCTTCGGCGCGCAGTACGGGTCATTCGGAACCGTCGGCGAGGAAGCCACGCTCGGGATGGGCAAGGCGAAGCTGGGCAATTTCCTGGCCGCCAACAGCCTCCGTAGCGGCCGGTTTCTGGATACGCCCGAGTTTCTGCCGGTCCACGATATCGGCAACAATGAGACGCTGTTCGACCGCCTGGACTGGCAGCCCGGGCCCGTCGACACGTTCCATCTCAACCTCTTCGGCGCGCGCAACTGGTTTCAAGTGCCTAATAGCTATGACCAGGCGCAGCAAGACCAGCGGCAGCGCGTGCTGAGCTACAACCTGGCCCCCAGCTATCAGCACACCTACGGCGCCGGCGCCGTGTTGAGCGTGAACTCCTTCGTACGGCGCGATGAGGTTTCCTACTACCCAAGCGGCAATCCGTTCGTTGATACACCGGCCACGGTTTCCGAGTACCGCACTCTCTTCAACTACGGGATCCGGGCCGATTACAGCTACGTTCACAAGGTCCACAACATCAAGGTTGGCGCGCAGGTCATGCAGACTCGCCTGGGCGAGGAGTTCGGCATGGGCATCACCGATCCGAATTTCGTGGATCCGGCGCAGGAGCCGGGGCTGCTGGCGTACGATCTGACGCGCGGCGGGTCATTGTTCCGCTTCCAGGGCCGCACCAACATCAACGAGTACGCGCTCTATGCGCAGGACAACATCACCCTCGGCCACCTGACACTCGCCCTGGGGTTCCGCTTCGACCAATACCACGGTTTGAGCGAAGGGACGGGCCTTGAGCCGCGAGTCGGCGCTTCGTATCTGCTGAAGGCGACCGGCACCGTCCTGCGGGCGGCATACTCCCGGACCTTCGAAACGCCCTACAACGAGAACCTGATTCTATCCAGCGTTACCGGGGCCGGCGGTCTGGCGACCAACGTCTTCGGAGCCTTTGGCAGCCGCCCCATTCAGCCCGGGCGCCGCAACCAGTTCAATACCGGCTTCGAGCAATCGCTGGGCAAGCTGATCCAGATCGACGCCGATTATTTCTGGAAGTACACCGGCAACGCATTCGATTTCGGCGCGCTGCTGAACACGCCGCTGGTATTCCCCATTTCGTGGCGTCAGTCGAAGATCGACGGCGTGGCGTTGCGCATCAGCACCGCCGACTTTCACGGCTTCCAGGCATACACTACAGCCGGCCACACACGCGCCCGCTATTTTGGCCCTTCCAATGGGGGCCTGATTTTCGATTCCCCGCTCGATACTGGCGTTTTCCGCATCGATCACGACCAGGCCTTCGAACAGACCACCAATCTCACCTACCGCCGCCCGCACAGCGGACCCTGGATCGGCTTCACGTGGAGGTATGATAGCGGCGAGGTCGCCGGAGCCATCAATGGCCTTGCGGACGCCCTCAACCTGACTGCCGATCAGCAAGCGGCAATCGGATTCTATTGCGGCGCCCAACGGGCCACGCTCTCGAATCCGATCGTGTCTTGCTCCGCGCCAAACTACGGCGCCACCCGGCTGCACATCCTCGCCCCGGGCACGGAGAACGATGACCACAATCCGCCGCGCATCGCGCCGCGGCACCTGTTCGATGTCGCCGTAGGCGATGACAACCTATTTCATGCCGAAAAGGTGCGGACCACTTTGAAGATTACGGTTGCGAATCTGACCAACACGGTGGCCTTGTATAACTTCCTATCCACTTTTAGCGGCACTCATTTCGTAGGCCCGCGCAGCTATCAGGTAGAGATGGGGGTCGTGTTTTAGACCGTTATGAAGACGCTTCAAGGCATACTGCTGATCTCGATCGCTGCCGGGTTAGGCGCCTGCGGCCGCCTGCAACACGCCGACAGCCCGGCTGCCGACAAGGCGGAAGCCGCATCGCAACCCGGCCTGTTTACTGTGCCTCCGGACCAACTGGCCCACCTGCAGACGGTGGCCGTTCGCAAGGCCACATGGCTGGCCGCGATCCGCACCACCGGCACGGTGGACTGGGACGCCAATCACACCACCCAAGCCATCGCCCAGGTGAGCGGACCGATTTCCCGGATCCTGGTCGATGCCGGGGCTAAGGTGAAAGCGGGCGACCCGCTGCTGTATGTGTCCAGCCCCGATGTGGCCGCGGCCCTCTCGGCCTATCGCAAAGCCCGAAACCGCGAGCAACTCAATCAGCGGATTGTGGATCGCCAGAAGGAACTGATCGATCGCGGGGCCATCGCCACCAAGGACTACGAGTCTGCGGTGGCCGACTACAACGACGCCATGACGGACGTTCAGAACAGCCTGCAAGCGCTGAAGATCTTCGGCATCGACCAGCAACAAATCGATCAAGCCGACCAGCAGGGAAAAACCATCAGCCCGGAACTGGCCGTGCGCGCGCCCATTGCGGGCGACGTGGTGCAACGGCTGGTGTCGCCCGGGATGCTGATCCAGGCCGGCATGACCGTCTGTTTCGTGTTGAGCGACGTCTCCACCGTCTGGGTGCAGGGGCACATCTTTGACCGGGACCTGCCCTCGGTTCGGGTGGGCGACCCCGTGGAGGAAAGAAACCCGTCGTTCCCCCAGACCTTCCGCGGCTCGGTGACTTACGTGGGAGCCTTTGTCGATCCAGCGACGCGCACCACCCCGGTCCGCATCGTCACCGAGAATCCGCGCGGCCTGCTGAAGAAGGATATGTTCGTCGACGCCGTGATTCGCACGGGGACTCAGAACAACGTGCTGGTCGTCCCCGTCTCGGCCGTGCTGCGGGACGACAAGAACGAGCCCATGGTCTACGTTCAGGCGCAGCCCGGCCGCTTCGCCCAGCGTTCCGTCGTGGCCGGCGCGCAGCAAGACGGCCTCATCGCCATCGACAGCGGATTGCAGCCGGGGGAAATGGTGGTTTCCGACGGCAGCCTCTTTCTGCAATTCGCCAACAGCATTCTATAGAGACGGAACCGCATGATCGCCCGATTGGTCTCTTTTTCGCTCCGGCAGCCCTTCCTGGTGATCACGGCGGCGCTGGCATTGATGGTCTGGGGCGTGATCTCTTTCCAGAAGCTCCCCATCGACGCCTATCCCGATTTGTCGCCGCCGCACGTCGAACTCATCACGCAATGGCCGGGACATGCTTCCGAAGAAATCGAGCGCCTGGTCACCATCCCGCTCGAAATCGAAATGAACGGCATCCCGCGCCTCGATTCGCTGCGGTCGATTTCGCTGTACGGCCTGTCTTCCATCGCCATGAACTTCGAGTACGGGGCCGATCCGTACTTCGTTCGCGAGCAGGCGTTTGAGCGCATCCCGAACGCCCAACTGCCCTCGGGTTTGGCGCCCAGCGTCTCGCCGCTGTTCAGCCCCAGCGGCCTGATCTACCGCTACGTTTTGCAGAGTTCCGACCGCTCGCCACAGGAACTGAAGACCATTGAAGACTGGGTGTTGGAACGGCACTACCGCTCAATCCAGGGGGTGGCGGACGATTCCGGCTTCGGCGGCACCACCATGCAATACCAGGTACTGCTCGATCCCAACAAGCTGTTCGCTTACGGCGTTTCCGTCCCGCAGCTGTTTCAGCAGGTGGGCAACAACAACGCGAATTCCGGCGGCGGTTTCTATTCGCAGGGCGGGCAGTTCTATTACATCCGCGGATTGGGGCTGGTGCGGGACAGCGTCGATATCGGCAACATCGTCGTATCGCAGAAGAACGGGATTCCGGTCTACGTGAAAGATCTGGCCCAGGTGCAGATCGGCTACGCGCCGCGCCTGGGCCAGTTCGGATACCAGAAGCAGAACGAGGCGGTGGAAGGCGTCATCTTGATGCGGGTCGGCGAGCAGGCGCAGGTGATTCTGAAGCGCGTAGAGGCCGTGACTCAGGATCTGAACCAACACGTGCTGCCGCCCGATGTCAAGATCGTGCCGTATTACGACCGCCAGGGATTGATCGCGGAAACTACCCGCACGGTGGAGAACAACCTGCTGCTCGGCATCATCCTCGTGCTCGTGATCCTGGGGCTGTTCCTGTTCAGCGCACGGACCGCCCTGATTGTCGCCGCCACCATTCCATTCGCGCTGTTGTTCTCGTTCATTTGCCTGGATTGGCGGAATATTCCTGCGAATCTGCTGTCGATCGGCGCCATCGATTTCGGCATCATCGTGGACGGCTCGGTGGTCATGGTGGAGAACATTTTTCGAGAGCTGGCGGTGCGGCAAGGAGAGGACTACCGCCTGACCGACGTGATCCGGGCGGCCGCTCATGATGTGGAACGGCCGATCTTTTATGCGGTGGCCGTGATCATCGCCGGGTACCTGCCCATTTATGTGCTGACCGGGCCCTCCGGGCGTCTGTTCCAGCCCATGGCCGATACCATGTCGTTCGCCCTGTTGGGCGCCCTGCTCTGCGCCCTGATGGTTCTGCCGGTGCTGTGCGCGGTGTTCCTGCGCGGCCGCATCCGTGAGCCGGAAGTGCGGTTCTACGAGTGGGTCCGGAGAGTCTACGGCACGATGCTCGGCTGGTGCCTGCGCAACCAGGTGGTGACGGTGTTGCTGGGGCTCGCGGTCTTCGGGAGTTCGCTGCTGCTCATCCCATCGATCGGCGCCGAATTCATGCCGCACCTCGATGAGGGCGCATTGTGGGTGCGCGCCACCACTCCATACACGATCTCGTTCGAGGAAGCGTCCCGCCTTTCGCCGCAGATCCGGGGCATCTTGTCGAGCTTCCCCCAGGTCACCACCGTGGCCAACGAGTTGGGCCGCCCGGATGACGGCACCGATCCCACCGGGTTCTTCAACAACGAGTTTTACGTGGGCCTGAAGCCGTACCAGGATGCGGCCTGGAAGAGCGGCATCAAAACCAAGCCGGAACTGATCGAAGCCATTCAGAAAAAGCTGGCGGCGTTTCCGGGCGTGATCTTCAATTACACCCAGCCCGCCGAGGATGCCGTGGACGAAGCCGAGACGGGCTTGAAGAGCGCGCTGGCCGTCAAGATCTTCGGACCCGACTTGGCGACCCTGGAAGATAAAGCCGGCCAAGTGCGCAATCTCATTTCCAAGGTGCCCGGCATTTCCCAGATCACCGTGGTGCGGGAACTCGGCCAGCCGAGCCTGACCATCACTCCCGACCGCGCCAAGCTGGCCCGCTACGGAGTGAACGTGAGCGACATTAATACTCTCATCGGAACGGCGTTGGGAGGCCAGGCCGCCACCCAGGTGATTCAGGGTGAGCGCCAATTTGACCTGGTGGTGCGCATGCAAGAGCCCTACCGCAGCGATGAGAACGCCATTAAGAACCTGTTGCTGGCGACGCCCGACGGCCAGTATCTGCCGCTCGGTCAGTTCTGCGACATCCACGTGGAACGAGGCGCATCGTTCATCTATCGCGAGTCCAATTCCCGCTACATCGGAGTGCAGTTCAGCGTGGAGGGCCGCGACCTGGCCGGCGCGGTCGGCGAAGCCCGCCAACGGGTGGCCGCGGCGGTGCGCCTTCCCGCCGGATATCGATTCGATTGGGGCGGCGAGTACAAAGACTACCTCGCATCGCTGGGGCAGATACAGGTGATCTTGCCGCTGACCCTGGTCTTGATTCTGGTGATCCTGTTCGCGCTCTACGGTAATTTGAAGTTCCCGCTGATTATTCTCTTCAGCGTGCTGGTGACGCAGCCGGTCGGCGGGTTACTGGCGTTGTGGATGACGCACACCAACTTCAGCGTGTCCTCCATGCTGGGCTTTGTCGCCCTGATGGGGGTGGCGGTGCAGACCAGCGTCATTCTGTATTCGTTCATCAACAAATTACGGCTGGAAGGCCGGGACATCCTGGGCGCCACTCTGGACGCGTCGCTGCTGCGGCTCCGCCCCATTATGATGACGGCCTTGGTGGCGTGTTTCGGCTTGCTGCCGGCAGCTATGTCCACGGGGATCGGCAGCGACTCGCAGAAGCCGTTCGCGATTGTAATCGTGGGCGGGCTGATTTCGAGGCTTTTCCTGTCGATCTTCCTGTCGCCGGTGCTCTACGCGCTGACGGCCAGGGAAAACGACACGCTGCAGGTGTGAGGGGCCCTATGGTTCCAGCACCACCTGCACGCGATTGCTCTCCTGCCCACCCGCGCTGAGATACAACTCCGAGGTGCCGAGATTGGTAATCGAGGGAAGCTGCACTTCCACGAGGTAGAAGCCGATGTAACCGGGCGCCAGGGTGGCGCTAGTGACGGGCAGCGGCGCGCCGTCCAGGTAAACCCTGACTTCGGCTGCAACCACCGGTGGGTTTTCGAGCGGGGCGGCCAGGCCGGTCGGCCAGTCGGGGCGCACTCTTCCCAAACCCGTGGCAAGAATTTGCAAACGCCCGTTGGAGCGGGCCGTATTGCGCGCGTCCACCTGTAAGCCGCTATCGGCATCGAGCAGCATCGGGGCGCCGTCACGGCCGACGAAAATCGCCGGCGATACCGGCTGCACCGGCAGGCCCAGAGTCACCAGGCCGCTGCTGGTCCGCAGGGACAAAGCGACGTTCGGACCGGTCGCTTCGAACGGCACTTGTAATTGCGATTCGCCGTCGGAGGCCGCCAGCACCGGGAAATCCAGGCCGCTGCCGCGCGCCGAATCCACGCGCCCGCCGATCACGCTGACCAGTGAGCCCGGAGCCGCCGCGCGCCGGCTGAAGTCCGCCGTGTTAACCAGCCGCAGGTTGCGCAGCCGGTGCGGCGCCGCGGTTGCGTACACGCCGTAGCCATCGAGCGCGGCATACAACTGCACGCCCGCGGGATCGAGGCGCACGTCGGTGGCCGCGGCAGCCGGCAGGGCTCCCTTGAGGCTGACCCAATCCACTGAGGGCAAGCTGGCGCCCTCCAAGTCCGCTTGCGCCCAGAACACGCCGCGATCGGTGGCCACATACACTGCGCCGGCCGCGCGCTCCGCCGTGACCGCGTGAACGGCGCCGTCCGGAAGACTCGCGCTCAGATCGTCCCAGAGACTGCCGCTGCTGGTGGTGCGCAGCACGCGGGCTCCCGGGCCTCGCAACGCCGCCAACGCAACGCGCGGTTCCACAGGGTCCACGAAAATCCGTTCCACCGCTCCGCTGGTCTCCAGACGCGACGCCCGGAAGGTCATGCCGCTGTCGAAGGAAACCCAGATCCGTCCATCGCTCGATCCGGCATAGACCGTCGTTCCCGCAGCGCCGATCGCCGTCACCTCGGCCCCCACCGCCGCTGAATACCGCTGACGGATCGAGGCATCGCTTGCGGAAGCCGCGCCAGTCACCGGAAACCAGACCGAGCCTCCCGGCGGCAGTTCCAGCACTCCCAGGCCATCGGCCTCCACCCGCACGCCTCCGATTCCACTCGGCGTCGCCAGAATCCGCCGTACCGGCAGGTTCGGCAGGAACTGGTTCAGGCCCGCCCAGGACAAGCCTCCGTCGAGCGAGCGCCAGACGCCATAATCGTTGGCCAACACCAATTGGTCCGGGTCGGCCGGGGAAACCGCCAAGCTGTGCTGGCCTCCGCCGACGATCGATTGGGACTGAAACTGGGTCAGGCTGGTCCACGATCGCCCGCCATCGTCTGACCGGGACAACTGTAGCCCCAGCCCATAAACCCGCAGGGGATCGGTGGCAGGCCCCACCAGGTGCGCCGAAGGGTCAGGCAACCGGGCCGCTGCGGGGGCTGGGCCGACGGCCGGTTCGAGCACCGCTCCCGCCGGCGCCCAAGTCTCGAAGTCACTGGTGGCAAACGTTTTACCGGAAGAAGTCCGGGCGAATAGCCGCGCTCCGTCGCCCGAGAACCAGACCCGGTCCACAGGCCCAGTCACCGGCGATGCCAACATCCATTCCACGGCCGACGATCCCACCTTGCGCCATTCGGGCCGCGTCTGACCAGCCGCGCACACCACTCCCCACAAGGCTAGGGCTACCAGCCGCACCGCGTTCCGATCTGTGCGCTTACGACACACGGCCGAGTCCCATTTTACCCCAGGTGCCCTGGAGCCTCTCCATTAACCTGCTGAATTGAAGCGATTTGTGCCGAAAGTTAGCACTGGATTCCAACTTGCATTGCACGTTTGGTGCTAGACTGATGGGGTCTAGACGACAGGCTCAAGTTTCAGATATCTGAGTCCGAATTATGAGTATGCTTCGGCACGCCAAACTCTCGGGGACCGCACTGCTGGTCGCGGCTGCTGTTCTCGGGCCGGTGGCGCCGCTTTCGGCTCAAGGCACGGCCGCCGCCCGCGTTCTGGTCATGACCGGGCGTGTCTCCATTCTCCGCGACAACGCAGAATGGGCGCTGAACGTTGGCAGCGCGGTCGATCCCAAGCAACTCGTGATCACGGGGCCTGACGGATACGCCAAGTTCCAGCTCAACGACGGCAGCACCTTTGAAGTCTTCGAGAACTCCAAAGTGGTCTTTCGCGCCAATGCTCCCAGTTGGGGCGATTTGCTCGACGTGGTGATCGGCCGCGTCAAGGTCTTCATCCAGCATCGCAACGGGCCAAATCCGAACCGCGTGACCACCCAAACGGCCGTCATCTCGGTGCGCGGCACGGTGTTCGACGTGGTGGTGGAAGATGAAGATGCCACCACGCTGGTCAGCGTGGACGAAGGCGTGGTCGGCGTCCAACACCGGCTTCTCCCAGGCGAAACGGAACTCCGCGCCGGTGAATCGGTTCGTGTCTTTAAGAATCAGCCGCTGGCGCGCCGCGTGGACAAGGGTTCGGTGGCCCAGAAGGCCCTGCGCGCGGCCGCACAGGCAGTCTACGACGTCATGCTGGCGCGTTCCGGCGGCGGCGTTAGCGGACCCGCCGGCACGCCGACCGGTGGCGGATCCACTGGGGGCACCACCGGTGGAACGGGTGAAGGCGACAAAGGAAAAGGCACCGGTGCTCCGCCTCCTCCTCCACCCCCACCGCCGCCTCCGCCTCCACCACCCGCCCATTAGCCTGGTGTTTCCACAGTTCCCTTCGGGGCTATGCTGATCGTACGCGGCTTCGCGCGGGGTGGACGTTTGGGTGCGCCACTGCCGCCACGGAAGCGCGCGCGTAAGGATGCGTACTCCGAATCTCCGAGGCGTCCAAGAACCGGGTCGCCCCGTACGGACGCATGCTAGATTGAAAGAAGCGACATGCGTCTGGTGCTTGGAACTCTGATCGGTATATCGTGCGGCGCGTTACTGTTCGGGCAGGCTCCAGCCGCGCCCCCGGTCACTCCGGGACTTCTGCCGGACTGGGACATCCGCGCGATTCTCGAGGAAATGAGCGCCCACGCCACCCGTCTGCAGCCCGTGCTGGCCCAGATCGATGCCAAGTCTTGGATTGCGAAGGGCGCCTCGGAAAGCTACGCGGCCCAGTTGCAGTCCAGTAAAGACCAGGCCCGGGCCATGGCCGGCGACGCCAAGGCCTTGACCAAGGATCCCGAGAAACTGACGGCGTGTCTGGAACTCTACTTTCGGATCGCCGGTCTGGACGATATGCTTGCGTCTCTCGAACAGGGAATCCGCAAGTACCAGGATCCCGCCCTGGCCCAAACGCTGGCCAGCGTGGCGGCGGAAAACGGCGCCAACCGGGACCGTTTTCGAAACTATATCGTCAGCCTGGCCGCGCAGCGGGAGCAGGTCTGCGCGATTACGGATCGCGAGGCGCAGCGCTGCCGGGACGTAGTCGCGTCGCGGCCAGCGCAGTCCGCGCCCCAGGCGGAGGGAAAGAAGTAGTCCAACCCATGCCTTTCGTCTGCAGCATTTGCGAGGAAGCGGCAAACCAGATCTGCGCGCGTTGCACCAAGGACGTGTGCGGCAACCATCTCTGCGAGAAATGTCTGCGCTGCAGCGATTGCTGCGAATGCGAAGTGACTCTGACGGAGCCCGTTCCCCAGCCCGCCGCCGCGCCCCTTCCCCAGGAAGCCGCCGCCGACCCCGCGCCCGAACCGGAAGCTCCGTTCTTACTGCCCGATGCCGAGCCGGCACCGCCCGGTGAAGGCGATCCCGAGTCTGTCGTCCCCTGACCGCCCCCAGAGACGCGCGGCCCTTCGCCGATGTATGATGACGGATCGAACGTACGCTTGATCCAATCCTCACCCAAGGAGACACGCATGCTCCCTCGTAAGACTCTTGGCGCAGCCGCCCTGGCGTTCGCGGTGCTGCCGTTTGCCGGTAGCGGATTTGCCCAACCCGGGGCTCCGCCCGCACCAGCGCCCATGCCGGCGGTGCTGCAGAACTATCAGCCTGTGACCGCCGAGCGCCTCAAGAACCCCGATGACGGCAGCTGGCTCATGATTCGCCGCACCTATGACGGCTGGGGCTACAGCCCGCTCGCACAGATCACGCCCGACAACGTGGGCAAGCTGCGGCCGGTCTGGTCGTTCGCCACCGGGGAGCCGCGCGTGCATGAAGCCGCGCCCATCGTCAACAACGGCGTCATGTTTGTCTCCACGCCCAACAACCAGGTGCTGGCCATCGATGCCAAAACGGGCAACCAGCTCTGGCGCTATCGCCGGCCGCGCCCGACTGGCGCGCTGGTGCCGCACGAGACCAACCGCGGCGTGGCCCTCTACGGAGACAAAGTGTACGTGGCCGCCGGCGAAGCGGTGCTGGTGGCGCTCGACGCCAAGACCGGCAAGGAAGTCTGGACCACCACCGTCGCCGACAACAAGTCCGGCTACTACATCACGCTCGCCCCGCTGATTGCCGGCGGCAAGGTGATGGTGGGCGCGTCGGGCGGCGAATTCGGCATCCGCGGTTTTGTGGCGGCCTTCGATCTCGACACCGGCAAAGAGCAGTGGCGCACCTACACCGTGCCCGAGCCCGGCCAGCCCGGCAGCGAGACCTGGCCGAAAGGCGATCAGTGGAAGACCGGCGGCGGCTCCGTGTGGGTCACCGGCAATTACGATCCCGATACCAACCTCGCCTACTGGGGCACCGGCAACGGCGGCCCGTGGATGGGTGATAAACGCCCCGGCGACGATCTCTATACCGCCTCGACGCTGGCGCTCGACGTGGCCACCGGCCAGATTAAAGGCCACTTCCAGTACAACCCCAACGAGTCCTGGGATTGGGACGAAGTCTCACCGCCCATCCTGGTGGATTACCAACGCAACGGCCGCACGGTCAAAGGCCTGATCGATGTGGCGCGCGACGGCTATCTGTGGTTTCTGGAGCGCTCCACCGGCCGCATCCGTTTTATTGAAGGTAAGCCGTTCGTCAACCAGAACGTCTTTCTGAGCCTCGATCCGGAGACCGGTAAGCCCAAGGTGGATCCGGCCCACAAGCCCGGCACCGGCAAGCTGGCCACGTTCTGCCCCAATCTGCACGGCGGCAAGAACTGGCCGCCGATCGCCTTCAGCCCCAAGACCCGCATGATTTATATTCCCGCGAACAACAACCTGTGCGGCGCCTCCATCGGGGTGGAGGAAGTGGTGTACACGCCCGGAAAGGGTTACACGGGCACGGGCCGCGGGGGCGGCAACTCCATCAACCCCGGCGCCGACCATTTCGGCGAAGTGCAGGCCTGGAGCGTGGACAACGGCCAGAAAGTCTGGAGCCACAACTACGCCAAGAGCCCGAACTGGGGCGCCATGATGGCCACCGCGGGCGGCCTGGTCTTCACCGGCGGCACCAACGACCGTAAGTTTCACGCGTTCGACGCCACCACCGGCAAGCTGCTCTGGGAGTTTCCCACCGCCAGCGGCATCCTGGCCCCGCCGACGTCGTTTCTGATTGACGGCAAGCAATACGTCGCCGTGCTCTCCGGCTGGGGCGGCGATTCCAGCGGCATGCAGGGCTCGCTCAACCAGCTCTTCCCCGGTGAGTATCCGCCCGTGCCCGAAGGCGGCACGATCACCGTGTTCGCGGTGGAGTAGGGCGTTTTCCGATCTCGCTGAAGTCCGGCGTCTGCCGCTGTCGACGATCCGCTCCGCCGCCGCGCGGCGGATGAGATCCGACTGACGATGGCGCCGCGCTGGAGGAAGCAACATGCCGCGGGATGGCGGGATCATCGGAGTCTCGGATCACGGAGGTTGGGCGGTGCTGGTGACGGCTGCGGGCGACGGCACGCTCCTGGACCGCCGCCGCGTCGAGCTGGTGGACGAGGGCCTGCCGAAGATTCCGCACCACAGCGAAGGGCAGGCGCTTCCGCTCGATGAGGCCGTCACGCTGGTGGAGCGCGTGCGGGTGTCGGCGGAACGGCACGTGAAACTCGCGCTCGACGCTGTCGCGACGGCAGTGTCTTTGCGTATCCGCGGTGTCGCGCTTCGCGAGTGCCCAGGTTGGCTGCCGTCCACCATTGCCGAGCGGATCCAGGACTACCGGGCGCAGAACGTCGCGGACTGGGTGATGTACCGCAAGGCGCTCGCCGCCGCGGCCGAAGCGCGTGGTTGGCCCGTCCACTGGTACGACGCGAAGAAGGTGTTTGCCGCAGCGAGCGAGATAAGCGGCATCAAGGATCTCGAGGCCCACTTCCTCACGCTACGCAAGTCCATCGGGCCGCCCTGGAGCAAGGATCACCAGCTCGCGATGGCAGCGGCGATCGTCGCGGCGAAAGCGCTCCAGGGGAAGGCGGCGGCTCGACCCAAAGCCGGTGACAGGCCGGCTTGAACCGAACGAGTGTAGGGAGTGTCATAATTGACAAACGACACTTCGATCCAGGCCTACCGGCCCGGGCGTTGTCGATCTCAATTGGAATCCCGCTTCCGGAGGAGACGGACCATGCATAAGACGATCGTTGCTGCAGCCGCAGTACTGCTCACAGTCGCCGGCGTTTGCCTCGCGCAGCCGCCCGGTATCACCCGCGAGATGATTTCGCGGGCGTTGCCGCTCGAAGGGGCCCCGAAGGCGGAGCCCGGGCCGTACCAGGTCACGTCCGAGCCCGCGTTCGAATCGCCCGGCCTTCACGTCTACCGCCCGGCGGAGCTGGACGCGTTTCCGAAGAAGGACACCCTGCCGGTGATGGTGTGGGGCAACGGCGGCTGTAACATTGACAGCAAGAACTTCTCGGGCTTTCTCACCACCATCGCTTCGCACGGCGTCCTGGTGATCGGCACGGTTCCTCAGGAAGGCGCCGCGCGACGGCAGGAGAACGCCGATGACATGCGCAGCGCGATCGACTGGGCCGCGAAAGAAAACGGACGGACCGGCTCGCCGCTGAACGGCAAGATCGCAGTGGACAAAGTGGCGGTGATGGGCACGTCGTGCGGAGGATTTCTCTCGCTGACGCTCGGCGCCGATCCCCGCGTCCAGACGATCGGTGTGTTCAATTCCGGCGTGCAGACTCCGCCCGCCGGGCAGGCGCAGGGCAACGCCGGGCGCGGCGGCCCGTCGCCACAACCCACGGCGGACGCGTTGCCCAAACTGCACGGGCCGGTGCTGCTGCTCAACGGCGGCGAGCCCGACTTCCTGATGGGGGCGTCGTTGGCGACGTTCGAAGCCATCAACCAGGTGCCGGCCTTCTACGGCTCGCGGCACAATGCCGGCCACAGCGCGACCTACTTTCATCCGGGCGGCGGTGAGTTCGCCAATGTCGCGTCGAACTGGCTCCTGTGGACGCTCAAAGGCGACAAGAAGGCCGGCAAGAGTTTCGTGGGCAAGGACTGCAGCCTGTGCACGGATTCGAACTGGGACGCGAAATCGAAGGGAATCAAATAATGAGGTCGCGACTCGCTCTTGCCGTGGCCGTTGCCGGCACGGTGGCGGGGGTTTCTGCGCAGAGCCCGTCGTCTTCGTTTCCGCGCGGCAACAGCCTGCAGAGCTGGCAGAATCCCGGCATCAAGAAGGTGCTGGCGCAGTGCAAGACTCCGCCCAAGCCGTTTGGGATTCCCATCAGCCAGTCGGCGGGCGCGAACGCGGCGCCACCGGATCCGGTGCTTCCCGCCACGACCGCCATTCCCGGCGTTCTCGCCGCAGGGCAGTCGTGGAAGGTCGTCTGGTCGTGGGAAGGCAATAACGTGGACGGCCCCATCGCAGGAGACAACGGCACGGTGCTGTTCGCAAACAACGACGCGGGCAATGTCATGCAAATGGACCCATCGACCGGTCTCGCCAAGATTGCCTACCGCGACATCAACACGGCCGGTGCGGTGTCGCGCAGCAAGAACGGCGCGCTGTTCGTCGCCGAACGCGGGCTCGGCTCGGCCATCGAACAACTGGAGCCGCAGCGGAAGATGTTGGCGCATTCGTTCCAGGGAGAGCCACTCGAATGCGTCGGTGGCGTGGTGAACGATTTGATGGCCGACGCGCGCGGCGGCGTGTATTTCTCCGTGACGGGAGCCACCGGCAGCGGCGTCTTCTATGCCGACCCGAAAGGCGTGGTCTCGCAGTATGGGAAGGATGTTCCACTCGCCAACGGCATCATCCTCAGTCCGGATGAAAAGACGCTCTACGTCACGAACGGCGCAACGGTCTTCGCGTTCGACGTGAAGCCGGACGGTTCGCTGGCCAACCAGCGCGAGTTCGGCAAGTTGCGGGGCGGCGAGGGCGGCGACGGTTCCGCCGTGGATCAGCAGGGCCGCGTTTATATTGCGACGGGCAAGTCCGTGGATGTCTTCGCTGCCGATGGAAAATTCGCCGGCACCATCCCCGGGCCGCAAGGACTGCACGGAACGTTCTTCGGGGGCCGCGACAAGAAGACGCTCTTCGGTATCGTGTTTTACGGCGGATGGGGAACGCCCAGCGCGCGAAACCGCATCATCGCCATTCCGACGATGGCGCAGGGGTATACCGGGCGCGCGAAGTAGGGGCGGCTGGGCGGTTCAGCCGGCCTGCGCCGGTTTTGAGGCGGTCAGACGCCAAACTGCCGCAAATGATGGTCGAGATGTTTGTACATCAAGATCGCCCACTCCTCCGGGGTCATCTTGCTGAAGAAACTATGCGGATTCGTCGTACACCCCGAGGCCCCTCCCGCCGCAAACTTGTCAATCAATCGCGATAACCGCTCCCGTTCCTCGGCCAAATCTCGTCCATCCGCCACAATGAGGCTCTTCGCTGTCGGCGAATTCTTCCGGAGCGGGTCTTCGTTGCGAAACACCATCGGCTTCACCAGCCGCCCCATCAGCCGTACGGGTAACGCTCCCTTTTCGGGCACCACTTCTCCCACGGCCCACTGCATACTCCTGGAACAGTGTGCCAGCATCTGAGCTGCCGTCATCTTGCCCCAGCGCCTCTCACTCTGCGGCTCCAATTTCCCCAGCCGGACCTTGATCTGATTCGCCATCGTCGCATCGAAAAGGTTCTTCATGTCTACGTGTCGCCTTGAAATCAGAATAGCCAAGTCCACTCAATTCTTCTGGCCTGCCACCGCGCGCTCTGTGGCCCGATATCTACAGCACGTCGCCCGTGACCCGCTACCTGCAGTCACGAAACGAGCGGGACTGCCCCCTCTAGTGCCGGCCGGGCCTTTCAGTGCCTTCGACTACTGGGCAGTCAGTCTCCGGCAATGCGATCGCGCTTGGACATAGCCCAGTCGAGGCTTTCCGTAGTCCGCGCCCGTTTCGGAGGAAACGCCGATTTCCATCCGCGAGCCGCGTGCCTCCTCAGCCGGCGGAAGGCCGGTAGCAGCGTCGTGATCCCCATTGCTGCCAAGCCTGCCAGCAAGGCGATCGTCACGATGTCCCATAACGGCCGGCGCTGGAACAGGCCCGGCCAGTCCATCACATGCAGACCATAGTAGGCCCAACGGTTCGCGCGGTCGCGCTTGTCGAACTTCACCATCTGGGCGAGGGACGGCGTGAAATACAGCCACGTCTGGTTGTCGTCGTTATAGCGAACGCGCAGCACCGGTAGCACGTAAGCCGGCTTGTGGCGGCCCAGTTCGAAGGACGGGGTCGTCTGGTGATAGTAATTGTCGTAACCCGTGAGCCATTCGCTCGCGATCACCGGAACGTTCGGCATCGCTTCCCGGGACGCCTGTTCCATCACTTCCCGGCTGAATGAGGTGGTGACGCCGTTCTCCGGATGGCGGATGGAGACGAACAGGTGCGGGTTATCCTGCGGGAGATTGACGACGTTGATCGAATTGTTCGTGTGCCACCGCTCGGCTTCCTCTTTGTTTGTAGGCGGCTGGTAGGCAAGAAAGTACGGCTCGCCTCGAAACTGGATGAGTTCCACTTCCTTGGGAGCGAACCGTTCCCGGATCTTCCCAATGGCATTCCGCACGTCTTCCATTGCGAGCGGCTGCAAGTTCAAGGGGCCGCCCGTGATGGCGCGCGCCATGGCCTTCGTCATGGTGGACCGGGGAGAAATGACGGGATTCCCCATGAGGAAACCCTCGCCGTTGCTTTCGACGCGCTTGGAAACGTTGGTCCACCCGGGGACGGGGAACGTGCTGATGGGGATCATACCGCTCAGGATCCAGGAGATCGAAAACACGCCAAAGAGCAGGCCGGCATAATGGTGCCACTTCATCCAACTGGAGTAGGGCGTGTAGGAGAGAACGCCTTTGTGGCGAAATCGCGGCTTCAGCGCCACGCGCCAGATGCCGAGGACGATGCCGGTCAGCGCCATGAGCATAGCGGTCCAGGCGATGAAGTCGAGGAACGGCGTCCACCAGGCGCGCTGCCGAAAGAAGAACAGGTTGTGCAGGATGTAGCCGGAAACGGCGAGAATGCGGCCTTTGCGGTCCGTCTTCTGAACGATGTCGTTACTCTTTTCGGAAACGTAGTATTCCGTGCCGGCGGGGTCGTTCATGGCAATGCGATGCAGCGGAGCGAAGCCGGCCAGCGTGGGAATTCGAGTGAACTCGTCGGGTCCCGGCAGATAGGCATCGTAGGTCAGGGTGGAAGCGGATTCGGGAACGAATTGCTTCATCCACTCGAAAGCCTGCTCGCGACCCATGCGGGGAAGGACTTCGCCGGTGTCCGCGTAGACGGCGGACCAGTTGCCGATGCTGACCCGGGTGAGCCGGTACACGGGCCGGCCGTCGTACATGGACAATCGCACACGATACGGTTTGATACCGGCGTTCGCCGCCGCCTGAGCCGGCGTGATGGTTGCCGTGGAAAAGTCGAGGGGCTCCAGCCGCAGCAGGCGCTCTCCCATGGTGATTTGCGGGTGGCCGTAATACATGAGGACCACGCCGGAGAAGGTCCAGACCAGGAACATGACAATGATGCCGATGCCCAGCCATCGATGCGAATAGATGAGCAGCTTGCGCCAGTCGAGCAGCTTGCGGACGTTCATGTCGCGTTAACCGGACGATGTCGGACTGGCCGGTCCGATCTTTGGGCCAGTTCGATAGAGAGAGTATATCGGAAGCGGGGAGGCGAGAGTCTGGTGTCCCATCGCCTTAGGACGCCAATCGGCGAAGTGGCTCAATTTTCCGCCGGCGTCAGCTCCATGTGATCGATCACCACGGCCGGAAGGATGCGTTTGCGCTTTTCGAGCCTGAGGCCGAGCTGTTTGTTGAGGGCCTCGGCAAGCGACACCGCGCCGTTCAGTTCCGCTTCGCCGTCGGCTCGAACCATGGGCCGATCCAGCAGCCTCGCGGAGGTGAAGCTGAGATCAAAATCAAAGGTTCCCTCGATGCCGGTCGCATCCTCTACGGGATAAGCAAACTGGTGGTCGTCGATCTGTTGAAGTCTCGAAGCGAATTGAGCGATGGTGACACTCCTGCACGAGATCACCGTGGTGAGCAACGGGTTTGTGTCCCTCGGATCATGGGCCATGGTGCGCGCCTCATGGCACCCGGCGCGATTGGGCGGGTCGGCCCGCTTCAGTTTCGGTTTCGCTGGCACCAAAGAGTAGCCGTCCATGAGGCGGTTTTCATAGTGCCATTTCATCTGGAAGCGCTCGGTCAACAAGGCGCGCGTCATGGCTCGGAGATCGTCATCCACCTCGGCGGTGGCCTCCAGTCCCGGAGCGTTGGCGTCCTTGGTCGTCCGCGCGTCAATCGCCACATCGACCGAGTCGATGTCCTTCGGCAGACCGATGAACCTTTCGCTCGTGTGGATCGTATTCATATCCCAGGCGAAACCGAGCACGGTCTTCAATGGCGCTGACGGGATTTGCAAACCTCCGCGGGTGACACGAAATGGCAGGGTCTGCGGAGTCTTGTTCAGTCTCACGGTGGCTACCTCGAAGGTCAGCTCACGCGCCGGCAGCCGTTGCGCAATATCGGCCGCATTGGGCGTTGGCTTGTCGGCGCGGTCAATGACGAGTACGGGTGCAGGCGCGTCGCGCAGCGCCAAGTTCAGCCCCAGGTCCTTTTCGACCGCATCCGCTATGGTGGTTCGTTTGGCCCCGTCCGGCAGCACCTGCGCGCGCTGGCTCCATCGCAGGGTGAAATCCCAATTCCCTTCGAGCCCTGTGTTGTCAATCACGGGCTCCTTCAGATAGTCCCCGGCAGCGGTTCGCAGCCGTGAGGCGAACGTCGCCATACTGATGTTGCGGCAGGTGTAGGTAACCAAAGCGGCCCCGGACGGTTCCCGCACCCACTGGCATTCGGCATCGCCTTCGCCCGCCGACTCGGTGAGCTTCGGTTTGGTCTTGCCGAGCGACAATACATAGGCAGGAATCGGCCGCATCTCAGTGTGGACAGCCAGATGAAAGCGTTCGGCGAGCAACGCCTGCAGCATCCTACGAACGGTCTCCGGCGAAGATTCCGCCGGCGCCCGCGCGGCAATGTCGAAGCGGTCAAACTCAAGCCAGTTCGGCCCTCCCACAATATTTTCCGGAGCCACCGGATAAGCCATCCGAATCAGGTCGAACAGAGTGGCCTTGCGAAGGTCATAGTGGTCGCCGCGCAGCAGGCCGCCCGATACGTACGTAAATGAGTTCAAGGCAGGACCGCTCGCGTGGACGTCGGCGATTTCGAAGCGGGGCTCGGCAGGAGGGGTTTGGCTGAATCCAGTCAGCGCGGAAAGAGCGACGAACGTCAAGGCTGCCAGGCGCATACGATCATCGTATCAGTCCAGTATCGTGCGCCGAGCTCACTCTTGTCTCATGCAAGATGAGCCTGAAGGCGAGGAACGGGATGCAGGGGATTGATGAACAGCATGGGCGATTCGGAAGCCACGAGCCTGGAGCAGATCCGGACCTTCCTGGCTGGCAGCGACGCAGTGCAGTTTGCCGGGGAGTTTCGGGGACAGACTACGAAACCTCCAAATGCAGCACCAATGCCGCAGCTGAGTTTGGGAATGTAGTGGACCATCCCCGCAAATCCCACGCGGTCGCGCCCTGCGGGCTTCGCGGCGAAGCCCTTCATGGACCAGCATCTTGAGGAGGGGCTGGTATCCGATGCCCTTGCGCGTTTGCGAGTTCCCGGGCCTTCGCTACGTCGGGTTCGGGCAAGCGCACGCAATCTGGACGCTGGCGGCCTTGTTCAACTGACCGACAAGACGCGAGCCCCTCGGCGCGCCTCTTTTCTTCCCGATTCCGGCCGACTTCTGCCTGACGAACTCGCGGCCTGCGCGACTGGCCCACCAATCCGCTTCCTGTGCTTCGGTCACGATCTTGGGCATGACGATCGGTTTCTTCCTCATCGCTTCACTCCCCTCGCAGGCGCCGGGCGAGGTCATCCTTCTTCTGCCCGGCATCCCGGCCCGGGTTCTATCTTCGGTTCCGCCTAAGCCGTCGGCTCGCCCTCCGCTTCCCCAACCCGCGGCTCGGCCGTCTTCATCTGCCGGCTGGTGCGCTGATAGTGCGGGCTGTACTCCATTCCGTAGGGCGTCTTGATCTTCGTCCTCGCTTTTTCATCGGTGAACGCCTGGCTCGATTGGTGCCGAGCCGCGATCTCCGCTTCCGTGCCGTCGCGGAAGGTGACCTCTTCGCGGGGCACAAACATCACCTGGCCGATCGGCATGCTGTGGGACGCGGAAATCGTTTCGCCCGGCTGGAGGACGTAGCGGAACTCGGTGTCGTGGACATACCAATCGGTCTCGACCCGGATCACCAGCATGGGGGCGAAGGGCCGCTCGATTAGGTTGAAGACCGGAGTGTACACGGTGTCCCATCCCGCCGGAGTCTGGAAGTTCCACGCTCCCCGCAGCGTCACGGCGCCCGCCGGCGTCCCCATATCCTCCGCGGAGATGAACATCCCGGGCATCAGGTGGGCGATTTCCCGGGTCTCCGGCGTGTCTTTGATGTGCAACTTGATTTCGCGTTTGGTGGCGCCGATTCCACCGACCGGCAGCAGGTACGTCACGGTAAAGACCGGCTCCCAGGTGTTGGCTTTAGTATTCACCGAGTAGACAAACTGGTAACGGCCTTCGCCCTCATACCCGATTTGAAAGCTCTCTTTTTCAGCGAGTGGAGGATGGACCAGGAAGCCCGCGGTGCTTCCGGCTTCCAGCACGGGACAGTGGCGGGCATGCTGCGGCAGAAGGGGGCGCTGGGCCTCGCGCCTAGGCCGCAGGCCAACACCAGGGCGGCGCGGATTGGGAAAGAGACCGACTTCCATCTCCGAAGTATCGCACCGGCGGAGAGTTTGTTCATCTTGAAATTAGCGGTGGGAGCATCCGGGCCAGCAACAGGGGCGGCGTTTTCCATCTTTAAGGCTCGAACAGCCCCACTCGATCCGGCGGCCTCGGGTTTCCGCTTTCTTCGCTGACTCAATCCAACAGATCCACTCGTTGCGCGCGAGCGGTGTGATATCCTCCCATGCCATTAAGGCCTTCGGGTCGGATGTCAGTGCTTCTCTTAAATCCGCGGGCACCCGGTGTACGACACCGCTAGAAATCTTCTTCTGCGACATAGGTGCGCTTCCCTTTCGTACGCTCCAGCGGCGCGAGAATCCGGGTAGAGGATGTGGGGCGTTCGGACATGGCGAGGTCCTGACGCTCAGGTTACCTCAACACGTAAGAATCGGGCGGCTGGCGCCTACCCCGCCGCGCTTGCGTGCGTTACCGCCATCCTGGGGGCGCGCCGAACGCATTTCCTGCGCGGCCGGATCCTCCGCCGTGAAACACCGGTCCGAAATCGTGTAGACTTGGCGGTCTGGAGGTTTCCATGAAACGTTTATCGACGGGAATCGGGGTCGCCATTCTGCTATGGGCGCCCGCGGTTGCCGGGGCGCAGATTCTGGTGGCCGGAGAAGGGCCGGTGGTGTATGGGCACCACCATCTGAACACGACCAACATGGCCGCCCAGAAGAAGTTCTATGTGGACACGCTCGGCGGCACCGTGGTCCAGTTCGGTTCCGGCGACCGGCAGCAGGAGATCGTCAAGTTTCCGAATGTGCTGATCTTCTTCCGTCCGATGCAGGCGCCGACGGGCGGCTCGATCGGCACGACGGTGAACCACATCGGCTTTTCCGTTCCCGATCTGCGGCCGCTCGTGGCTAAGATTAAGGCGAACGGCTTCAAAATGATCACCGCCGATTCGGTGGCCGCGAACGTGAAGGTGACCGACGACATCGCGGCCTCCAGCCCGACGACGAATCTGGCGTTTGCGCTCGGTCCGGAGGATGTCAAGGTCGAGTTCGTCGAAGTCAAATCGCAGAAGGCTCCGATTCAGCTGCATCACATCCACTTCTTCGGGCAGATGAACACCGAAATGCAGGCGTGGTACGCCAAGACGTTCGGCGCCCAGATGCTTCCGGCCAGGCCGGGGTCCGCGTTCGTGCAGGATCAGTTGCCCGGCGTGGTTCTGAACTTCACGCCGTCGCCCGAGCCGACCGTCGGCACCACCGGCCGGGCCATCGATCATATCGGCTTCGAGATCAAGAACCTCGAAGCGTTTACCAAGAAACTCGAAGCCGAGGGCATCAAACTGGATCGTCCCTACACCAAGGTGCCGCAGCTGGGCATCGCGATCGCGTTCATCAAAGATCCGTGGGGAACGAATATCGAAATGACGGAAGGCCTCGCCAACATCAAGTAGGTTCCTTCCCATGAGAACAGCCATCCTCGCTCTCGCGGTGCTGCTGTCACTCCCCACGCGGCCTGCTTTCGCACAACTGGTGAGCCATCCCGACGCGCCGGTCCGCATCGGCCACTATCACCTCAACGTCACGAGTGTCGAGGCCCATCAGAAATTTTGGGCCGGCACGCTCGGCGGCAAGGCCCTGAAGTTCGGCAGCATCGATGTCATCGAGTTTCCCGATGCGTTCCTTTTCCTGCACGTGCAGAAGCCGGCCGGTCCGACACGCGGCACGGCCTTCGATCACATCGGCTTTGCCGTCCCCAACGTGCCGGCGATGGCGATGAAGCTGGCCGCCGCGGGCTATCAGGAAACCACCGGGCGGGAGCCGAAGCCGGGGGAGAAACCGCCTGCGACCTCGGGCACGTCGGCTGTGTATGGACGCTTCGCCTATTTTCTCGGCCCGGACGGAGCGAAAATCGAGCTCGTGACCGCCGATCAGAAGGGCGACCCACCAGGAGCGCCGCCCATTGTGGCACATCATATCCACTTCATCAACAAGCAGTACGTTGAGATGCAGCAGTGGTACATGAAGGCGTTCAACGCGACGCTGCGTCCGGGGCAAACCGACTTCTTCATTGGCGCCGACCTGCCCGGCGTCGGATACAGCCTCAACTTCTTCCGGTGGGAAGGCGACCCGTCGATCACGCACGTCCCCACTGCCGGCCGCGTGGTCGATCACGTGGGATTCGAAGTGAAGAACCTGGAGGCGTTCTGCAAAGAGCTCGAAGGGAAAGGCATCAAACTCATTCGACCCTACAGGAAAAGAGACCCGGCCATGAACAACATCGCCACGGCGACGATCGTCGACCCGTGGGGCGTCTCCATCGAGCTGACCGAGGGGTTGGACCAGATCCGGTGATTTCCGCTACGCTGCGGCGATCGATTGTAAGAAGGACCGGACCACCGCTTCAAAGCGATCCGGTTGGTCGTACGGAAGCCCATGGCCTCCATCTTGGATCGCTTCGACCCGAAGGCGTGGGTTCAGATCTTGCAGTTCCCGGGCCGTTTTCAGGGAAACTACACCGTGGTCCCCAATCACGAGCAGGTTTGGGACGGAAATGGCGCCCACCAACTCGTGATATTCAGGGTTGGGCGGCGTCAGAACGTCAAACGCATCGATTCGGGTTTGCCGCCTCGCCGCGGCCAGGAGTTCAATGAGCTCTGCCGAACGCCGCGGGTGTCGCAACCGTAGCTGAGCCAGCACGTCGTCCTGATTGGAACGGAGAAGCCGGCGGTGTTGCTCGACGACATCGCTCTCATGAACTTCGCGCTGCCGCTCGGGGCTCAAGAAAGTCGGGTCCGCCAGGATGACCGCGCGAATGGCCGCGGCCCTTTGACTCGCGACTACGGCCGCAGTCATGCCTCCCATCGAGTGGCCCAGCAGAACCGGAGCCACAAGCTCGAGCCCTTGGATGAGTCCAACGACATCGCTTGCGTGATCCTGGTACCGATACCCATGGAGGGGTGTGCTTGAAATCCCGTGCCCTCTGGCGTCTGGCATTACAACGTCGTACTCACCTTCCAGAGCGCGTGCCAACGGAATCCAGCATGCGCCGCTTCCCGTCAACCCATGGAGTAGAACCACCGGAGGCTTGCCCCGGCCCGTTCTCAGAAAGTGGATGTCGATACCGTTTGCCTTGCAGACTCCGCTCCTCCAGCGTGTCATTGAGACATTCATCGGAGCCCTTTTCGAATGTATCTCAGATTCTCCGACGCTCTCCCGCAAGCGAAAGCGGTTGGGTGTAGAATGACTCGGGGCCAAAGTCAATACACAACTGGGGGGATCCTCATGTCCTTTCGACGAGGGATGATTTGGGTTGCGCTCGCCATCGTTTTCGCGACCGGCGGCGCGTTCACAGCCAGGGCGCAAGGCCGCCGCGGAGGGGTTCCCGAACCCTACACACCCGCAGCCGATGCCAAAGACCTGAAGGCCGTGCTCTTCCGGTGGATGTGGGGCATGGGGATGTTGAAGGGCCATGATGAACGCGACATGGTCGCATCCCTCGAATATCAGGGCAAAGGCACGATGCAGGTGGACGGGCAGCCGTGCACGTTCACGAAATATCGCGCGAGCACCAACTACCAGACCTTCAGCCAGCGGATTCAGTACGCCTGCACCAAGCCGAATGGAGAAGCGTACTCGAACATCGAGGTGGTCAGTGGGCTGTACGCCTGGAACGAAGACACGCCCGGCGCGCAGATTGGGTCCACCAAGGGAAACGTCACCCCGCTGCCGCAGGCCGTGCAGGAGCGGCTCGTCCGGCTCTGGGCAAGTCCGCAGGGTGCGCCGAAGGCCGCGCTTGCAGGGACTACCGAAACCTGGTGGTTGGGGGCCAACCCCGGCACGCTGTTCGCGGACGGCGTGATGAAGGCGGGCCAGACGCACATGTCCTGGGAGGGCGGCAAGCCGGTCGTGACGTTCCCGGTTCCGGGTGTTCCGGGGGCGACGGCAACTGCCACGGTGGATCCAGTAAAGTACACGACCGAGCGGGTGGTGGTCACCGCGGCGGGCTCGCCGATGTCCGCTGAGTTCACCTACGGCGATTACGAGGACTGGAATAACCCGCTGAACAAAATTGGAGTGCTGTACGCCGGGAAGATGACGGAGCGCCGGAACGGCGCGGTCATTCGCGACCTGACCACCACTCAGACGGAGACGGGTGACGTGTATGTAGTGGCGCCGGTTCCGGCAAGTGTCGCGGCCAAGAAAATGAACGGCCACATTCCGCAAGGTGTGATGGCGAAGGCGGAACCCACGGTAGACAGGTCGGCGCCCACGCCGCGGCTGGCCGGACATCCGGACCTGTCGGGCAACTGGTCCTGGAACGACTGGATTGGCAACTACATGACGGGCGGAGGGCGCCGATGCAGCCCGTGGCAAAGTTCCGACTGTAGCCGGTCATCCAACCAGACGGAAGATTTCGAACTCTACTCGCCGTCGCGGTTCGGCAATCTGGGTCGTCCCACCTACAAGCCGGAGCTCTGGGACAAAGTGCAACAGCTCGACATGTGGACCAACAAGTATGACCCGGTCATGACCTGCCAGCCCCTGGGAGTCCCGCGCGAGGGCCCGCCCCGCCGCATCTACCAGTCCGACAAGGACGTGACGTTTGTTTATTCGGGCGGCGATGCCGGCGGCGGATACGGCGAGTATCGCATCATCCCGACCGATGGCCGCCCACACCGCAAAGAAGACGATCAGGACTACACGTATCTGGGCGATACAGTGGGACGCTGGGAGAGCGATACACTGGTGCTCGATTCCATCGGATTCACCGATGCGACTTGGTTAGGGCGCGGCGGTCTCATCCATTCCGGCGAGATGCATGTCATCGAGCGCTTCAAGCGCGAAGGCGATGCGCTTCTTTACGACGTCACCGTGGAAGACCCCGAGATGCTGGTGGAGCCGTATGTGTATCCGACGCGAATTGTGCGCCGCAATCCGAATCCCGACGCCGGCCTGATCCGCGAGCGCGGCGACTGCACCGTGCAGGAGTACGGCCACGCCGCCAGCCAGATCAGGCACTAAACCTGCGATTCGAACTTTCCTCGAAACCGGACTTCGATCCCCGGCGATGCGAGAAGTCTTTCAGCGCAGAGCCTCTTGGCGCCCCACTACCGCGTGTTGTCGTGATGCTCGCTCGTGACGTAATGCCCCGCATCCTTGTCGACGCACGGGGCGGCCTCTTCGAGCGCGTCGGGCTGCAGCGTGAGCGTGCGCGTGAGAGTCCACGGTTTCTGCAGAACCTCGGGGTCGTCCGCGGTCACCTGGTACTGAATCGTGTCTCCCGAGCGCCGCAGACGTTCCGTCACGTGCAGCTTGCGGCTATGGAAGAAGCCGTTGTCTCCCATCCAGGTTTCGTCGGTGAGCCGCGTCACGTCCACCACCAGCGTGTCGCCTTCCCAACGACCCACCGAATCGCCGTTATACGTTGCGGCGGTTTCGGGATCGGTGCTGTGGGCGCGTCCGTCGAGCGGAATCACGCGCCATTGGTTGCCGGTGTTGTCGGCGTACAGAAAGATCGCCTGCTTGGCCGTCTGCACGATCTGGTGCGGAGGCCCCAGCCGCGGGACGCCCGGATTGATGCAATGCAGCGACTGATCTTCCTTCACTTGATTCTCGTTGAGTAGTTTCACCTTGGCCGCGGCTTCGGGTTTGTACTGGGGAGCGGCATCGTTCAGCGGCTGGGAGTACAGCGCGGCCGACTTCGGACTGAACGCGCCGCCGACCGTGAAGCTGTCGCCCACCTTCTGAATCGTGCCGATGCCGAAGAAGTGGTGCCAGACGCCGTTCAGATCGGGATGTCCGTCCGCCAAGCGGGGCGTCGGCCGGGAGGCGGCGCCGGGATTCTTGGCGGCTTCCGCGCCGTAGTTGGTTTGGGCCCGGGCGCCGAAGGGCGCTGCCAAAATGACCGCGGCGAGCGCAGCCCGCGTAAGCGTTCGGTAATTCGCCAACTCGGATAGCATGAGTTCCTCCCTGTGTTTGATCAAGCGCGAAGAACTATTTCTTCCGCAGACTGGGGTCGGCATCCTGCGGAGACATGCTGAAAACATGCCCGTCCGCATAAACTAATTTGGTCATGAACCCGTAGGCGCCCGAGCCGTCCTTGGCTGGGTTCGCCGTGACGGTCACTTCCTGCTTGTTGCTCATCAGCAAATCCCTGGTGAGCCCGCTTCCCCGAAAGAATAGAGGAGGCAGCGATTGCAGCGCCCAAGTCGTCGTCTTTCCGGCGTCGTCCTTCACGTCGACATAGACGAAAATGTGCGGATTGATCCAGTCGACTTTCGAGACAACCCCGTGCAAGGTAACGGTTTTGCCCGAGTCGAACTCCGCGGCGAACGAGTGATGCGCAATGACGGGCAACGCGCACGATAGCGCCGCAACCGCCGCCCACCCCAATCGATTTGTGGCTCCCATTGGGTCCTCCAGCTGTCTTGATGAGTATATATTCACCCGCCGCTCCGTGCAATGCCTTGCGCCCGCGGCATTGAACCGCCGCACTCGCGATAAGATCAAGGATCAAGGAGGACGCCGACCATGGGTTCCACTCGACGCAGCATTCTGGCAGCGGGCGCCGCGGCCGCGGCAACGCGCGTATTTGCTCAGCAAGCGAGCAATTCAGGCCCCGGCAAGTTCTACGAACGCGGCCCGGTTCGCATCTACTATGAGGAGGCCGGTTCTGGTTTCCCCCTGCTACTCCTTCCCGGCGGCGGCCTGAACTCCACCATTGCCTTCTTCACCGGCAACTCGCCCTTCAACGCGATCGAGGAATTCAAGGGAGAGTATCGCTCGATCACCGCTGACCTGCGGAACGCCCCCACTGGCCAGTCCACTGGCCCGGTCGAAGTCGACCGGCCGTGGGAGTCGTATGCCGACGACCAGCTCGGACTGATGGACCATCTCGGCATCGACAAGTTTGCGGTGATGGGCTTCTGCATCGGCGGTCCCTTCATCTGGAGTCTCTTGAAACGCGCGCCCAATCGCATTCCCGCGGCCGTCCTGGCGCAGCCGGTCGGCTGGCGTCCGGAGATGCGCGACCCGAAGTACCCCGGCACCTTCTGGAAGGGCTGGCCTGCTCAGATCACCGCGAAGCGGCCCGAGATCCCGCTGGAGACGGCCGAGCAGTTTACAACCAACATGTTCGAAACCAACTCCGACTTCGTCTTCACGGTGACCCGCGATTTCGTGCGGAGCTGCCAGAACCCGGTCCTGATCCTGCCGGACGATGTCCCCGCTCACCCATTAGCCGTCGCTATGGAGTGTGCTATGCTCGCGCCCAAGGCCGAAGTGAGCGTCTTTCCCTGGAAAGAACCCAAGGAGCGCATCCCCTTGGCGGTACGCCAGATTCATTCCTTCCTCAAGGCCCATCGGTCAGCTTAGGCTGTGGTGGCGAGGTCCGCTCGACTTGAATTCCACAGCGGCTCGCCCAGGTCCTTCCAGAGCCTGTGCCGCCGCTTGCCTGTGCATGCGCGCCGCAAGGGACGGAAGCCAGATTGGACGCCCGGATTACCGGGCCGGAATGACGCCCGGCTCAGGGGGACGCCGATCCGCGCGCGGGGAGCGCAGGTTACCGCGACTGCGTCAAGAGCGCGCTCCCTTCAGCTGAAATTTGACGGACTTGGAGACGGTCGCCGTAGCGGTGACGGTCGCCGTCTGCGATTTCCGGATCCAGCCGGCTCTGACGGTAAAAGTAGCGGAGGTTGTCCCCGCGGGCACGGTCACCGAAGCCGGCGTGCTCAGCAGCCTGCTGTTGCCGGATAGGGCGATCACCAGGCCTCCGGCCGGAGCCGCGCCGCTCAGGGACACCGTACAAGTGCTGCTGCCGCCGGAGGCCAGCGTCGTTGGATTGCACTGGAACGCCGAGAGAGCGGCTGGCGCCGACTGCGTCACCACGGGGGCGGACACGGTCAAACTGGCGCCTTTCGATACACCCGAATAAGACGCGGAGATCGTCACATTCGTGGAACTCGTCACCGCCGCCGTGGTCACGCCGAAACTGGCGGATACGGAGCCCGGGGCCACTGTGAGACTGGCGGGAACGCTCGCGACGCCGGGATTGGAACTCACCAGCGTCACCACCGCGCCCGCCGACGGTGCCGGTACGCTCAAGGTGACTGTATTGGATGTGGTGACGCCGCCGCCCGTCACCGTGTTGGGGCTCAGCGTAACCCCGGAAACCGCGAGCGCACAAGACAACGCCGTCCCAGCGCCACCGAATTCATAAGCCCCGATATCGATGGCGGCGCCCGCCGGATTCCGCCCCTGTCCGCACGCCGGATCGAGATAGGCGTACACCGGCACGAGCGAAATCCCGTCGGCCAGACCGGGATTGACGCCTGCGTCGATTGCGGCGGATCCGGCGCTGAGATGGTAATCGAAACCGGCCTGGTTGGCGAATCCTGGATTGGCGGTCAGGTTCGCGGTCAGCAGGGAATTGCTCTGGGTGCTGATCGTCCCGGCCCCGTAGAGAATGTTGTTCGTCACCAGCGCCGGGACTGCGTCCGCGGAAGCGATGTTTAGAAAAACGATACTGGTGCTCTTGTCATTCACAAACGTGTTGTTCACGACGTACAATTCGCTGCTCGGATTGGAGGCGGTTGCTCCGCCGAGCAGATAGCCGAGCGCTGTGCCGCTGAGGTCGCTCGGCCCTTTCTCGATCAGGTTCCCCAGCACGAAGGAGCGCCCGCCGTTAGCCAGATCGATCTCGGCGCTCGTCGTCCCCGCCTCCGATGTCAGCCGGTTGAACAGGATGTAATTCTCCGAGGCTCCCGCTTTGACTAAATCGCCCCCGTTGGCATTGTGCGAGTAACTGTATTGCATCGTGAATCGCGCCGCCGAGGCGATATCCACGTTGTGAGTCTGCCCGTCGCCGAACCCGTTGTGATTGAACTCCGCGCTCTGCACCACAATCTGAGAGCCGGGCTTCGGAGCAGTCGAAAGACCTTCCTGGTTGTTGTCGAGATAGGAGTTGAGAACGATGAGGTTCTGCCCCTCCATGCGGATCCCCGCTCCGTTATTGCCGGGATTGGTGGCGCCGGTGAGTTCGATGGTATCGACCGTGAGGTTGTTGCCTTCAAAGACCCAGGTGCCCTTGCCTGCGGCGCTCTGCCCCGCCGCTTGGATCCGGGGCCGGCCATTAATCCCCTTCACCGTGATGTTGTTGGCCGTCACAGTGCACACGTCGCCGGAGTAGGTTCCGGTGGCATCGATCTGAATCACCGCACCATCCGGCGCTACGGTCAAAGCCTGGCACGGCGTGGCGTATGTCCGGCCGGGGCCGACGGACAGCGCGGCAGGTCCGCCAGCCGCGTTGAGGACCACCGCATCGCTGATCGAAGTCCCTCCCAGGGACGCGGTGACGGCGGCGGTCTGGGTCACGGAGACGGTCCCCTCCGCCGCGTTGAAAACGCCCGACGTCGAGCCCGCGGCCACCGCGAGAGAAGCCGGCACGGTCAGTGCGGCACTGGTCGAACTCAAGCTGACCGAGGCTCCGCCTGCCGGCGCCGGCGCGCTCATGATCACGGTACAACTGGCGGACCCGCCGGGCGCCATGCTGGATGGGTTGCACGCCACCGAAATCGGCAGCGAGGCGGGGGCCGCCGGGGCGGGCGGCGTCAGGGTGAGGGTCGCGCCCATCGAAGCTCCGCCGAGTGCGGCGGTCACGGTCGCGGTCTGTCCTGCAGTGACCACTGCCGCGGTAGTCGTAAACGCGGTGGATGCCGAGCCCGCCGGTACCGTCACCGAAGGCGGCGCCGTCAGGTTGGCGTCATCGCTCCTCACGGAAATCGCCGCGCCTCCGCTGGGTGCGGCGGCGCTCAGCACCACCGAGCAAGTGGAGGATGCCGGTGTCGCCAGCGAAGAAGGGCTGCATGAAAGCAGACTCAGGCTCACCGGCGCCTGTACCGCAATCGTACCTCCGGTTCCCGCGGCGGCGACGGCCGTGCCGCTGGGCGAGGCAGCCACGGTTTTGCTCAAAGTGAGAGTCAGAGTGCCGGTCGTAGCGGACACGCCGACGCTGACCGTCGCTACCACGCCGTCTCCAATCGCGGAAACGTTCAAGCCCGTCGCGACACAGAGATAGGACCCGGCCGTTAGGGAGCAAAGTAACGATTTATTGGCAGCGGTCAGAGAGGGCCCAGGGCTGATGCTCAGGCTGGCAATGCCGGTAGGGGGCAGACCCAACGTCCATTGCAGGCCGGCCGGACCCGAAGATCCACTCAGGGTTAGGTTGAGGACAGCGGTTCCTCCGGGAACTACCGACGCGGACGCCAGCTGCAGCGTCGCAGTTTGTGCGGAAGCTCCCATCGCACCGATCCCAAGCAAGCAGACCAGTCGAAATCCGTTCTTCGGTTGAGTGCCCATGCGAGTTGCTGGGCCTGATTCTGGGTGGCCCGTACTCGCAACTCAATACCCGCACTCGACATATGCCGAACTGCAACGTGCACGGGTGGTCCTCTGCAAATACTTGGGAAATCAGCCAGATCCGCGACTGCTAAGGAGGAAACCCGCTGGCCGAATGGCCGACAACCGGGGCGCTAGAACCCTTCCCACACGTATGCTGAAAACCGGCGGATGGTTTGGAAGCCCACGCGCTCGTAGAGTGCCACCGCGCCTTCGTTGGCGGCGGTCACGGTCAGGCTGGCGGACCGGCAGCCGGCGCCGCGCAGCGAAAGGAGCGACTGGCGCAGCAGCGCGTGTCCCACTCCCGTGCCGCGGACTTCGGGAGTGACGCAGATCTGGGTCACATGGCCGCAGCCCGGCGCCACCAGGCTGGCCAGCGAGAGGCCGCACATGCGGCCCGAGCCGGCATCGAACGCCGCATACGAGGCCGGCCGGTAGAAAACGCCGCACCCCGGATATTGCACGATGTTGTACAGAAACCGCCGCGCGCCCGCCGCGCTCCGGTATTGATCGTTGACATGGCCGTCAATGTGCCCGGTATAGGCCGCGGCGATCAGTTGCGCCGCGGGGTCCTGGTAGTGGTCAGACCACTTCTCCAGATACACCGGCCGCCGCACCACGCCTTCCCCTAGCGGTGCCTCCCGCAAGTCCAGCCGCATGAAGTTTCGCCCGAACGTCCGGAGGTACTGGCCCCGCGGAGTTTCCCGCTCCGCCACCGTCTGCAACATCATCAACTGGCACTCGATGCGCGTAATCGGAGGGCTGGCCATGATGGGACGCAGCACCGAGTCGAGCAGCCAATTCTCCCGCTCCACGGTGCGGAAGGCTCGCTGCACGTACACATCGCCAATCAGCCCCTTATTCTCCTCCAGCACGTAGTAGATGTAGCCGACGACCGAGCCGCCTTCGATCAGAGCGCTGCCGTTCAAAGCCCGCAGATCCATGAAACGGCGCACCAAGTCGGCCGATTTCTCGAAATCCCATTCGAGCTCGGCGCGCCACGTGCCGATTTCTTCCGCCAGCAGAGGCTCCAGGTCGCGGGCCGAGAGCTGCCGCAGATCGACAATTTCCGCGGCCGGTGACGGAGCCGGATGAAGCCGGGCAGCCATGGCCTGCTATTGTACCGCGTACATCGCCGCATAGCCCAGTTGCTGGCGGACGTAGTCGCGAGGATCCGAAAGGGCCACCCCGGTCACCTTGCCCGCCGAGTCGAGCTTCGCCGTCAGATCCGCGTTGATTCCGCACCAGTACGCCGGGATGTTCAGTTTCTGGTACCGGGCCACCACCTGGTCGCGCAGCGCCGGGTCGAAATGCACTCCATATTTGTCGATGAGCGCTTTCAGAGCCGGGTAGTCGCCTTCGGCCTTGATGCGCATCAGCTCCGCCAGCAGCGTGCCCACGCCCTGGTGCATTTTGTCGAAATCCTTCAGCAGCAGGTAGGTCTTGCCGTTGCGCTCAATCTTCTGGATGGCGCCAGTCTTGTCCATGAGGTAATTGACAATCAACTGGCGGTTCCGCTGGTGATCTTCCTCGATGGTGTCGCCCTTGGGAATGCGCTGGAGCTGAGTGAGTCCCACCCGCACCGCGCTATAGTACATGGCCTTGGCCACGTCCGGGCTCGACACCAGCCCGAGTTCCCGCAGTTTGGGATCGGTAATGTTCCACAGCGCCATCAGGTCCGCGCGGGCTTCTTCCATCGCCGAGTAATACTCCTTCAGGAGGGACTCGGTGCCACCCTGGTACTTCGGATTCAGCTTGCCCGACCCGTGCCCGATGATCTCGTGCAGGGCCGTCAACAGATCGGAGGCCTCGACGCCGTATTTCTTGCCGATCGCGATCTCTGCCGGCGACGCGGCGAACTCCTCCAGAGAGCCGAACCCCGACGCCTGCAGAATGGCGCGCGAGCTGCCCGTGAATAGAAAACTCTTGGTGCCGTTCTTTTCGCGGATTTCGTTTTCGTTGGGCAGGTTATCGCCCACGGTGTTGGCGTGGAAGTCGCCCGTCTCCACCACCGTCTCGACGGCCTTGGCCAGCGGCGGCTTCACTCCCTGCTTCTTGTACTGCGGAAGCCAAGGGGCGTGGTCCTCGAAGTACTGAGCGTTGGCCGCAAGCATCGTCATCAGCTGATTCTGCTTCTGATCGGTAATCGAGACAAAGCTTTGCGAAGTCCCTTTGGCCGCGCGCGCATCGCGATAGACTTCGATGAAGCCATTGGCGAAGTCCACCGGCGGATTGTTTCCCACCCACGCCGCGCCAAACTTCAGCCAGTCGGCCGGATCGCCGGTCTGGTAATAGCGGATGAGCGCCGCAATCACCGGTTCCTGCCCCGGCTCCGCGTAGGCGCGCGCCTTTTCCAGGTATTCGTTGGCCTTTTTCAAATACGGCCCGTAGCGCCCCGGCGGGATCTTTCCGTCGGGCGTGCCCGCGCGGTACACCTCTTCGACCAGCTTGCCCTCCCGGGTCTTCACCAGCCGCGAGTTCAGCGGGTAAGCCTCGTGAAAGCCCTTCAGGTCCGTGAGACTCACCGCCGAGTAGAAATTGTTGGCGCTGGCCTGCAAAATATCCAGCTTGCCCTGCGGGCTCTTGGCCGTGATGCTGGGCTCGAAATTGGCGTCGAACAGCGAAGGGCGTAGCGCCTCCAGTTCGCGGTTCAGGTCGGCTTCGGAACTGAGGGCTGGTAGCCCGTAGGCGCGCTTGGCGAACGCTCCCTTGCGGAGGGCTTCGACGGCGGCGGTTTTCAGTTCCTCGAACCGAAACTCCGGCAGAAACTTGGCCGCCGTCTGCTCATTGTGATTCCCCCGGTTGGCCCAGAAGAGCTTGGCGAACTCCACGATCTGGGGATGCGCTCCCGCCACCGAGGCCACCACCCCTTCCAGCAGCCGTTTCTGGCGCAGGCCCCAAGCCGAGTTCTGGTCGTAGACGATCGGATCGATCGCGATCGACGCCTGTGTCAGCCAGTACGCCAGCGTCTGCTGCCGCGGCGAGAGCTTCTGAAAGCTGTCGGCTTCGAGCTGGATGAACCCCGTCGTCCCCACGCGGTCCACCAGGACGCGGTCCTGGCCGGACACCGCGGCACAAGTCCAAAGGACAAGAAGCAAGCTGCGCACGAAACACCTCTCTTTTATGGTATTCCCAGTGGGCTCAATCCCAGCGGACGATCCGCACATTCGGCCCCCGCGGCCCCCAAACCTTCGGATCCGTCGGCCCGAACAGCGCCAGCACCGGTGTGCCCACCGCCGCTGCCAGGTGGGTGATCCCCGAATCGTTTCCCACGTACAGCCGCGCCCGCGCCAGCCAGCAGGCGAGTTCATACAGATCGTCGATGTGCACCGCGCCTTCGAGTGGCGGATCTTCCCGCCCCGCGCACCACCGCACCGGCATCGTGCGCTCCAGTTGGCCGGCCAGCGCCCGGAATTTCTCCAGGGGCCAGTTCTTGCGCGCGCCGCCGGAAAACGGATGAATCACCGCGAAGTCTTCCCGTTGCGTCTCACACCGAAGGCGCGGGATCCCGTCCGAGTCGCACTGCGTCAGCGTGCGCGCCTGATCGAGATAGAAGTCCGCCGCGTGTCCACCCGCTCCGTCTGGCGGTAACGCCGGGAAAAAGGTGAACGGCAGGTCGAGCGCGTGCACCAACTCCCGAAACTCCGGCCGGTTCGCGCCGTACCACGACACGATCGAATCGAACCCGCGCAGCGTCTCCACCAATGCCGGCGGCGGTTCCGTCACCGCCAGCAAATCGATCCCCGTGGACGAAATCGCGCGCGCGCGATCCGCGAACCGCGCCAGCGGCGCGTTCGCGGCCGCGGCCCACACCTCGCAATATTCCTCCCGCAGACACTCCAACGCCGGCAGCGATACGATGAAATCTCCGATGGCCCCCGGCCGGATGATGAGCCGTCTCACAATCGCTCCCAGACCCCATTTTCTTTCCACTGGATGAGACTGAATAACAATACACGCGCTCACTCGCAGCTTTTTGGACTGGAGGTTTCTGGCGCTAGCCCCAGGACTTTGTCGATCCTTCCGTTACGTACTGTACCGAGACTCTGGATTCTCCCTGACGAACACTACTATAATTCTTGGTAATTCTAATTCAGCCGGCCGTGCCGGATTTTGAGGGTGCTGGGAACCTCCTTGAGTACAACTGGCGCAAGCAACGACCCGATTACTTCCCCGAAACCGATCTCGGCACAACGGCGTGACGCTGTTGATAAAGCCCGACAGGGTTGGATTCGGAAGCTCATCGATTTGTCCCGCCGCAACAATCTTCTGTACTACCGCCCGCTCAAGACCGGCACGATGGACCTATCTTCGGCAGACCCCACCAGGATGGCATCACTGCTTTCTGGAGCCGAACCGGTACCCGTGAGTAGACTCCTTCCGAACGGCAGGGACGAGCCTCTGGCGAAGACCCTGCGTGATGTTGCCCGCCGAGCTCAGGCGAACGCCGAAGAAAAAGGCCTCCAAACTCTGTTCGTTGCGCTCGGCATGGCGACTTGGCCCGCGGACGACGGCGGTCGCCCGGCTGATGCGCCTGTATTGCTCTTTCCGGTGGCGCTGGAAACCAAAGGGACCCATTCCTTTTTCATGAGTCGTGCCGGTGCCGTACAGGTCAACCTTGTTGTTCTCCATGTGCTCGACACGCAGTTCGGCGTGAAGATGAGCGCCGATGACCTAATTCCTTATCTTCTGGGCGACGACGAAGGTGAACCATTCAATCCTGATCCGCTCTTCGAGGAAATGCGGAGGCGTGCCTCGGAAGTTCCCGGTTTTGAGATAAGACCTTCCGCCATCCTTGGCAATTTTGCGTTTCAGAAGATGGCGATGGTCAAGGATTTGCAAGAACGCGGAGGGGAGTTGGCGTCGCACGATATTGTCGCGGCGGTAGCTGGTGATCAGGACGCGCGGAACGCCGTAAGCGCTTCCCAACAGGACCTCGATCCCCAGGAGCTTGACCGTACCTCGCCGGACAACGAGTTTACCGTGCTAGACGCCGATTCCAGCCAGCAGTGCGCTATCGCAGGCATCCTGCTGGGCCAAAACGCAGTCATTCATGGGCCACCCGGCACGGGCAAGAGCCAGACTATCGCCAATCTGGTTGCCGCTATGGCCGCATTGGGACATCGTGTCTTGTTCGTCGCCGAAAAGCGCGCAGCACTGGAAGTCGTGCTGCGTCGGCTGCAAGAGGTCGGCTTGGGACACCTTGCAATAGACCTTCACGGAGCCGATCTATCGCCAAGGAAAGTAATGCAACAGGTGGCAGGCGCTCTCGACAAGGTCCGAAACGCTGTACCTGTTGATCCTGAGACGGTCCACAAACAGCTTGTGGATCGGCGCAAACGGTTGAATGAACACGTCCAGCGGCTTCATTTGCGTCGGGAACCCGCTGGCCTCAGCATTTACCAGATGGAAGGCGCCCTTCTGCGCATTGGGAAGGCCGTCAATACGGCAGCGCGCTGGCGTGGCGACGAATTGAACCGCATTAGCCCAACCGTGGCCCAACAGGTCCGTGACTTACTGGTAGAGGCCGGCGGCTTCGAAACCCTCTTTCTCAGAACCAATCCATCGCCATGGACGGGGGCTAAGCTCGCCAACGGCTTAGCCGTACAGCGCGCGCTCGAACTCGTCGCCCGTGCGGCCATGCAGTCCCTCCCTAAATTCGTCGATTCGCTCCGGGAGACTGTGGTACAGTCTCGACTGAGTTGGCCAACTTCGGTGGGGACGGCAAGAGAGTTTGTAAAGTTGGTGGCCGCAGTCCAAGAAACCCTGGGGTTATACAGCGACGAACTCTACGTGCAGGACATCCCCGCGCTGCTTAGCGATCTTGCACCCGGGCGATCAGGCGGTTTCCCCGGAATATGGGCATGGCTCACGGACTCCGCATATCGCAATGCGCGAAAGAAATCCGGCACGCTTCGTAAAGCAGGAGCTGCGCCAATTGGGGTGATGATTAGAGAGCTGGAAGAGGCACTGTGGCAGTCGAAACAGTGGCGAGCCATCAGCGAAGATGGCTGCTATCCGGCTTCTGTTCCAGACTTCACCACGCGCCGGAGGTCCCTCGATGCGTTGTTCCGCGATGCAGCTGAACTCGGCTCCATCCTTCCAGACAGGCAGGTCGAGGAACTTACTATCGAAGGGTTGGGTGTTCTGCTTGGACGCCTGGTCATTGACCAATCAACACCCCACGAGATTCCGATGCTGACCCGAATCGAAGAAGGATTGGAAGGAGCCGGTGTCGGCAAGCTGATCTCGGAAATCCGCGAAAAGAAGTCAGACAAGGTTGCGTGGCCGCGACTATTCGAGCATGCCTGGCTGTGGTCAACGCTCGATTCTGCGAGCCAGATGGATCCTGAGATTCGCGGGTTCAAAGGGACGACACATAGCCGGTATGTCGCCGAGTTCGCCAACCTGGATGAAGAGCGGATCGGGTTGGCAGCCGAGCGGGTGCGACGCGCTCACGGGCTTCATGCCGTCGAAGCCATGAACACCCACCCTGAGCAACAGCACCTGATCAAGGCTGAAGCGGCGAAGTCGAGGCGCCATCTGCCATTGAGAAGGGTTTTCGCTCAAGCAGCCGACGTGTTGACGGCGGTGTGCCCGTGCTGGATGGCTAGCCCACTTTCCGTAAGCCAACTGCTGGACGGAGGAAAACAATACTTCGATTTCGTCATCTTTGACGAGGCCAGCCAAGTATTGCCGGAAGATGCAATCCCCGCGATCCTTCGAGGGCGCAAGGTGGTCGTCGCAGGAGATAACAGGCAGTTACCCCCCACCACATTCTTCGCCGCTGGCGATGAAGATGAATTCGCGGCAGACGAGGAAGCCGGGGCCGCGGAAGGATTCGAGAGCCTACTTGACATGATGATTCCGTTTGTCCGGTCCTGCTACCTTGACTGGCACTATCGCAGCCGCGACGAGGCACTGATCAATTTCTCTAATCACCACATCTATCAGGACCGCCTCGTGACTTTCCCAGGTCCGGGCGGACCACCGGTCATCGATCACGAACTCGTGCGGCAAGAGATGGGCATTGACGGCCAGGAGGACAGCTCCATAGCGGAAGTCAGAACAGTAGTGGACCGAGTAATCCGACATGCCCGCGACTATCCCCAAAAGAACCTCGGTGTCATCACCATGGGCATCAAGCACATGAATCGCGTACAAGCCATGCTGGATCGGGAACTAGACAACCACCCTGAGCTGGAGGCGTTTTTTGATCCCAACACGCCCGAACGTTTCTTTGTGAAGAATTTGGAGCGGGTGCAAGGGGATGAGCGGGACGCCATCATCATCAGCATCGGCTACGGTAAGGATCGAGCTGGTAATCTTCCACTGCGGTTCGGTCCACTCCTGCCCGAAGGTGGCCGGCGCCGCCTCAATGTGGCAATCACCCGAGCACGCGAAAGCCTAACGGTCATATCGTCGTTTAGTCATGTCGACATTGATCTGGCCCGCGTAAGGCCGGGCAGCGGCGTCGAGATGTTACGCGACTATCTGCAGTATGCGGCTTCGAACGGCAAGAGGCTCGGCGACGGATCTTTGACGAGTACTCCTCTGAACGATTTTGAGAGCGACGTGTTTGACGTTCTGACCACCAAGGGAATCAAGCTCGTTCCCCAGTTCGGCGCATCGAGTTTCCGCATCGACATGGTTGCCATGCACCCGCGAGTTCCTGGACGCTTCGTACTCGCTATTGAGTGTGATGGCGCGACATATCACTCTGCCTACACCGCACGCGATCGAGACCGGCTTCGTCAGCAGCAGTTGGAGAATCTGGGTTGGCGCTTTCACCGCATCTGGTCAACTGACTGGTTTATGCGAAAGGACGACGAGGCTAATCGGACCGTTGAGTCGTTCGAGAGAGCCGTCCACCACGCAGACACGTTCGACGGGGATACGAGCGACGACTCGGGCCTCGAAAACGGTCCTGAGAAGACGATGATCAGCAGCGAGCCCGCCAAGAACCGCGGGCCACGTCCCTCGATTCCTGTGCGGACCTCAATCAAACAGTATAGTTCCCCGGAAATCATGCAGTTGATACGGTGGGTCTCGTCGGACGGTAAACTTCGAACCGACGATGAGATTGTGGCCGAAATGGTATCGGTACTGGGGTTCAGTAAGCGGGGCCAGCGGATCGAGGCGGCGATAGCGAGAGCTCTTCAGACGTACAGGTCCGCCGGCAATCGATAGTTGGCCTGACGGGCCTCAGATCCGCTCCTCCTCCCGCAGACACTCCAACGCCGGCAGCGATACGATGAAATCCTCGATGGCCCCCGGCCGGATGATGAGCCGTCTCACAATCGCTCCCAGCATCCCAAAACGGCCGCCAGGCGCCCTGTTTTTTCCACAAGAGATCCACGCGGGGATCTCGCCAAACAACTGAAAAACAACGAAAAAAAGGTTGATGAAAAGAGACTCGAAGCACTCAAAATTTCTTGACCGAACTCCCCATCGGGCGCATAGTGGGGAAGGTTCCAAGAGGTTTGAGGAACAGCAAGCCAGCGAAAGCGTAGCGGACCAGGAACATTGATCCGATTCCCAAACTAGCAATAGAAACGGGCGCGGGGAGCGAGCGGAGATCGGGCGTTTTCGGAAGGCGGACTGAGCGGCCACCGAAGCGGTAGAACGCTTTGATCCCGTGGGGGGCGAAAGATCCCTGCGGGGGAGCGGAGACTGCGGGAGTGGCGGTTCAAGCGCGGCAGGGAACAGGCGACGGGCCGAAGCGAAGAAGCGGCCGGGACGGGGCGAACCGGGACCGGCGGTGGAGCACAAGGCCGAACGGACTTGGGAACTGCGGCGCAGGAAGCGAAGTAGCAGGCCGGGAACATCGACCCCGGAATGGAGTCCGCGAAAGCGGGAGCCGTTGCGGGCGAGGGAAAGGCCGTTACGAGCGTCCGGTC